>JBDTEH010000258.1:0-3423 GCA_039922635.1 Kofleriaceae bacterium
TCGCTGAAGTTGCCGACCTCGGCATCGAACGCGACGCCGCGCGTGCCGGTGTTGGGGTCGCTGTCGACCTTGAGCGCGGTGACCGCGAGGTTCGGCATGTGCGCCGGACGGAGATCGAGCGCGACCAGGGTCGGCCCGTCCTTCCCCCACGGTGGCTCGTCGGGATGCAACCCCGACTTGGCCTGTAGCGACAGCAAGAACACGGTCTTGCGCGCGTAACTCGAGGCCGCGAGCAGCTGGGCGGCACGAGTCAGGGCGCGCGTGGTATCGGCCGGTCGGCCGGTCGGCGCGAGCGCGAGCAGCTGGTCGCGGAGCCGGAGGTGATCGCGGGTCAGCTCGGTCGGTTGATCGGCCCCCTCGGAGGCGCGCACGATCGCGACCTCGGCCTCGGAGCCGAGTTGCGCGACGATCCGGCGCGCTTCGTCGCTGGCCCGCTTGATCCACGGCTTGCCGTCGACGAGATAACCCGCCGCGAACGAGTCATCGATCACGAGCACCGCGGCCTGCGGCCCGCGCGTGACCTGCGGGCCCTTGCGCTCGCACGACGTGAACGGCTTCGCGAGCGCGACCGCGATCGCGAGGCAGGCGAGCGCGCGCACGAGCAGGACCAGCCGCTCGCGGAGCTGGAGCCGGCGCGCGGTCTTGCGCTTCGTCGCCATCAAGAAGTCGAGCGCGGCGAACGGCACGATCCGCGCGCGCCGCCGCCCGATCAGGTGGATCGCGATCGGCACACCGATCGCGATCAGGCCGACGAGCATCGCCGGCGCGAGGAAGCCCACTAGCCGATCCTCCGCGCCGCCCCGGGTTGCAGGCGCGCGCGCGCCACGAGCAACTCGAGCAGCGTGTCCTCGAGCGGCCGGTCGGTCAGCACCTCGTGATAGTCGACCCCCGCGTTCGCGAGCGTGCCGTGGCACTTCGCGACGAACGTGTTCATGCGATCGAGGTAATCCTTGCGGATCGCCGCCGGATTCGCGAGCAGCTTCGCCGCGGATTCGAGCGAGCAAAACTCGGTGAGGCCCTCGTACGGGAACGTGCGCTCGTGTGGATCGAGCACGTGGAGCACCGAGACATCATGCTTCTGGGCGCGCAGCGTCGCGAGTGCGCGGATGGTCGCGTCGTCGGGATCGAACAGGTCGCTCGCGAGCACGATCAGCGCGCGCCGCCGCCGCGACAGCTCCGCGATCCGGCCGAGCGCCTCGGCGGGAGATTCGTCGCCGGCGCCGCCCTTCTTCATGATCTCGTCGAGCACGCCGAGCAGGTCGTGCAGGTGATTGGTGCGCGCGCGGGGCGGCACCATCGTCTCGATCGCGCGATCGCCGCACGCGACCAGCCCGACCTTGTCCTGCTGCTGGATCACGAGGTACGCGAGCGCGGCGAGCGTGAGCCCGGCGTACTCGAGCTTCGCGAGCCCACCGCCGGCGAACTTCATCGACGCCGAAGCATCGAGCACCAGGTAGACCGTGAGCTGCGACTCCTGCTCGAACTGCTTGACGTAGTAGCGATCGAGCTTGCCATACGCCTTCCAGTCGATATGGCGGAGCTCGTCGCCCTGCGAGTATTCCTTGTGCTCCGCGAACTCGACCGAGCTGCCGTGCACCGAGGCGCGGTGCATGCCGGAGAGCGCACCCTCGACGATCACGCGTGCCTTGATCGGCAGACTGCCCAGGCGCTGCAGCTGGATCGGATCGAGCCGCATCGGAGCTCAGGGACTGACCACCGACAGCAGGCGGTCGACGAGCTCGGCGGCGCGCAGCCCTTCTGCCTCGGCACGGTAGTTGAGGATCAGCCGGTGCTGCAGCGTCGGACGCGCGAGCGCGGCGACATCTTCGGTCGACACCGCGAATCGGCCGTCGAGGATCGCGCGGGCCTTCGCCGCGAGGATCAAGAACTGCGACGCGCGCGGCCCGGCACCCCACGACACCGCTTCCTTGATGAACGCCGGCGCATTCGGGTTCGCCGGCCGCGTCGCGCGCGCGAGCGCGACCGCGTACTTGACGACGTGATCGGCGGCGGGGACCCGGCGCACGAGCTCCTGGAGCTGGAGGATCCGCGCCGGCGACAGCACGCGCGCGAGCTCGGGCCGATGGTCGCTGGTCTGCTGGCGGACGATCTCTTCTTCTTCGGACTCGCTCGGATAGTCGACGTCGATCTGGAACATGAAGCGATCGAGCTGCGCCTCGGGCAGCGGATACGTGCCCTCTTGCTCGATCGGGTTCTGGGTCGCGAACACCAGGAACGGCAGCGGCAGCTCGTGCGTCGTGCCGCCCGCGGTGACCCGGTACTCCTGCATCGACTGCAGCAGCGCCGCCTGGGTCTTCGGCGGCGTGCGGTTGATCTCGTCGGCGAGCACGAGGTTCGCGAACACCGGCCCCCTGAGGAAGCGGAACGCGCGGCGGCCGGTGGTGTGGTCCTCCTCGAGCACCTCGGTGCCGGTGATGTCGGCCGGCATGAGGTCGGGCGTGAACTGGATGCGCTGGAACGACAGGTTGAGGGTCTCCGCGAGCGTCGAGATCAGCAGGGTCTTCGCGAGGCCGGGCACGCCGACGAACAACGTGTGGCCGCGCGCGAACAGCGCGACCAGCAGCTGATCGATGACGTTGCGCTGGCCGATGATCCGCTTCTCGATCTCGTGGACGATCTGCGCGTGCGCTTCGGCGAGCTCCGCGACCGCGTCGAGATCGGACCTGGGCGTCGGCGCGGGCGTGACTTCAGCGTCGGGCACCACGACGGTCGGGTTGACCTCGGTCTGCTGCTCGAGCCGTAACGGCGAGATCGGGGTGACGTTTTCAGACGGCTTCATCGGCGTACAGGGGCTATCGGGACAGGCTAGTTCTTCAGTAAATCACAGGCGGCGCGTTCGCGCGCCGCTCGCGCATCCTTCATCTTGGCATACGCTTCGGCAAGCCCACAGCGGGTTTGCGGATCGAACGGGCTTACCCGTAACGCTTGCTCGTACGCGGCGATGGCCTCGGGCCAGGCTTGCTTCGCGGTGCGTGCCATGCCGAGCGTGACCGCGGCGACGGCGTCGTGGTCATCGGCCGCGGCCAGCGGGGTCGCGAGCTCGATCGCGCGATCGTACCGGCCGAGCTCGACCAGCGTCCGTGCGAGCTTGCCCGCGACGAACGGCTCGGGAGCCCCGTTGCCCGCCGCGAGCGCCTTCTCGTACTCGACCGCGGCGGCCTCGAGCGCACCGCGGGCGCGCAGCATGCCACCGAGGCGCGCGTGCTTGCGCGCGCGCGTCGACACCGTCTCGATGCCGACATTCTCGGTGTCCGAGGGTTGTCCTGTGGAGCCGGCCCTGCCGAACTTGATCGGCCGGCCGGCGCGCGCCTTGCCGTCGCCGATCTTGAGGTGCGCGTGCCACGCCTTCTCGACCTGCGGCCACGGCAGGTTGATCGCCTCGGTGACCGCGCGCTTCGCGCT
>JBDTEH010000259.1:0-4487 GCA_039922635.1 Kofleriaceae bacterium
CCAGAGCTGCAACGCATCCAGTGTGGCTGCCATGCGTGGGCTCAACGCCTGACCTAGGACATGCGCGCATGGCGCCGGAGACGTTGCTTCGACCACCCACCTCAACATCGCGCGGTTTGCTTCGAGCTCCGTGAGGTGCCGGAGCAACGTCTGAAATAGAAGTAGCGGCGATCCCGGAAGTTTGGTTCGCAGGGTAGCGACCGTTTGTTCGTCGAGCTCGCCGAGCCTAACCGAGTCGTCCAGGTAGCCAACGACGGCCGACTGACTCGGATTCTGGTGTCCGCTTAGCGCAACCCTCACAGCAAGCGCCGAACGAACCGGTAGCTCGCTCGCACAACGAAGAATGACCTCTCCGGGCAGCCCGGAGAATGTCTGGAACCCGGCGGCTAGCGCCTCGCGATCGGCATCCGTGAGCATCGAGATGAGCTGCGGAACTTCTTCGGGATCGCCTTGGCCCCTTAAGCGTGCGTGGATCCTGGTGAGCGCATCGCTCGGGCGAGGTCGATATTCAGGATGTATTTCAGCGCCATCGTGATGCGTCTCACGCTCGCGTGCCTCGACCTGCTGTTCGTGCAGCTTGGGTTCGCTCATGGTTGACTCCTGGGATCGCCATCCGGAAATCGATCATCCATGGTGAGCTCCTCGACGACCGCAGCCCGGGTGGTGCCACGCTCGATGGAGACTCCGGTTCGCAGCGGGAGCTCGAACTCAGCGAAGTTCCGTTCGATCAATGAAGGGTGCACCCACTTGGTCGCAGGACGGTCCTCGGGGTCGAGCACGGAGATGTAGTAATCGCTCGTGACGGACGACGAGTAACCGCGGTCGACGGTCAAGACTGTGGTGGCCTCGTCGTGCGTGGAACGCCGGCCCTCCACCACGATTCCGGCGAGCTGGACGTTGATTGGCGGGTAGCACTCGGACTCACCCTTTCTGCGCACATGGCGATGACGCGGATCGCAGTGGTTGTCCGATGTCGTCGCCAGCCACTTCTCGTTACGTGCGCGCCACATCGCCCACGGAAAGATGCGCGGGAACTTGTCGTCGACCACCGTCGCGCTCGTCGCATCCGGCGTCGCGGTTGTCGACCCAGCATCGAAAGGGGCGACCACCGGCGTGGCAGGGCGCTGCGGCGCGCTCGGCGGTTCTGGTTTCGCGGGCGACGAACAACTCATCGACGCGATCGAGATCGCGAACCACACGGGTAAACGCATCACGAAGACTCCTTTCGGTCCTGTCGTCTGCCTCCGGAGCGTGGCGCGCTCCGTCGAGCGTCCTCGGGAGATCATCACGCCGATTCCTTCCAGAACCGAGCGAGGTCGACATATCCGCCGCCGAACAGGGCAGGGAAGCGATTCTCCAGGGATGCGCGGTCGTGGAGCGCCGCGTGGACCCACGAGGCCGGCAGTTCGAACACGTCGCTCCGCGCTTCGTGACGGACGTGCAGCGCATCGCCGCTCGTCACCGCCTCGATCCGCATCCGGCCGCGCGAGAGCTCTGGATCGTTCGCGATCGCGCGGATCTTCACGCACTCGATCAGGCCATCGTCGAGCCCGGCGTCGGCGAGGATCAGCTTCTCGCGCAGCGCCTCCAGGCCGAACACGACGCGCGGCACGAGCCTCGCGACGAGGTCACTCGTCAACGGCGAGCCCCACTCGAGCGCGCGCAGCACGGTGTCGCGGAGCCGGCGCTCGAGGTCGGGCCAGGCCTCGCGATCCGAGGCCGCTCCGACGAGCACGAGCTGGCGGCGATCGAGATCGAAGTATTCGAACTGGGTGTCGAGCACGACCGCCGCGCCGCACCCGCATGCGAACCGATGAAAGCTACGCTCGAGGATCGCGGTGCGGACCTGCGGAGCGCGCCCGACGTGCGCACCGACGGCGACGCGCGCATGGATGGTTTGACCGCACGCGCACGCGAGCTCTCGCTCTGTCCACGTCGACACTACCGCCTCCGCACGAGCCAGCTGGTGCGCGCTCGATGCCGGATCGGGGGTGGCACGGGGGCGGCCGAGAGGTCCCTGGCGGCCTGGTGCTCGAAGACGATCGCGGGCTCGTGCGGCGCCGGGGCCGGCGGCGCGTACGCCGCTTCGCCGCGACGGAGACGCTCGCGTTCAGCGCCCACCGAGACCTCGCTGCGACATCACCTTTCCCATCGCCGCGTACTCGCTGGTCGCGGCGTGGAGGAGGTGGCGCATGCCGATCTGCTCGCCATCCGCCGCGGCGAGGTACGCCGCGCGTAACGCGGCATTCTTGATGTAGCCACCGCTCATCTCGAATTGACGCGCGAGCTCCGCGAAGTCGATGCCACGCGTGATCGCCACGGTCGGGAGCATGGCCTGCCACAGCCGCGCGCGTTCCTCTTCCTCGGGCAGCTGGAACGCGATCCGGAACGACAGCCGGCGGCGGAACGCTTCGTCGATCGCCGCGTCGAAGTTCGTGGTGAGGATCGTGATCCCGGAGAACGCCTCCATGCGCTGGAGTAGGTAGTTGACCTCGAGGTTCGCGTAGCGGTCGACCGAGCTCTTGACCTCGGTGCGCTTCGAAAACAGCGAGTCGGCCTCGTCGAACAGGAGGATGGCGTGGCCGGTCTCGGCCGCCTCGAACAAGTGCGCGAGGTTCTTCTCGGTCTCGCCGATGTACTTCGACACCATCCGCGACAGATCGATCGAGTACAGGTCGAGCCCGAGCTCCTTCGCGACGAGGCCGGCGGCCATCGTCTTGCCGGTGCCCGGTGGCCCCGTGAACAGCACGGCGAGGCCGAGGCCCTTGCCGACCTTCTTGCCGAAGCCCCAGTCGTCGATCACGTGCCGGCGGTACCGGACGCGTGCGATCATCTCGCGGAGCTCGGCGTAGCTATCCTCGGGCAACACGAGGTCGGCCCAGCTCTGCTCCCAGGTGATCCGGGTCGCGAGTCCGGCGAGCTTGTCTTCGACGACGCAGCGCACGCCGGCGTGGATGTGAGCGAGCTCGATGTCGGGACCCGAGGTGTCGACGAGCGCCGCCGCGCGCGCGATCTGGCCGCCGCTCAGGCGATAGCGCGCAGCAGCCTGTGCGGCGAGCTCGGGCGACATCCGGCCATGACGCTCCCACAGCGAGGCGCGGCCGGCCTCGTCCGGGACCGGCATCTCGAGCAGCAGGTTGCCGCGCGCGGGCGAAGGACCTGCGGTCAGCTCGGTGCTCGCCGTCATCGCGACGGGGCCCGAATAAAATCGGAGGTGGGCGTCGAGCGCGAGCGCCGTGCCGGCCTCTTCCACGTGGGCGAACACGAGCACCGCGCGATGCAAGATCGCCTCGCGCTGCAACGCGACGAGCGCACGAGCGGTGCGAGGGATGACGCGGCAATCCGCGACGATCGTCTTGGCTCCGAGCGCTCGTGCCGTCGCCGCGATCAGGCTGCGCTTGCCGGCACCATCGACCCCGCGGAGGATCGGGATCGGCCCGCTGCCGTCGGCGACGTGCGCGCGGAGCGCGCGGGCGAGCGCCTGATCGAGCTCGTGCGCGACCAGCAGCGGGCTCTCCGCCGGCAGCGCGAAGCTCGCGAAGCTCGCGACGTCACTGCCGAGCTCGTCGACCCCGTAGGCGAGGTCGAGGATCGCGTCGGCCACGCGTGCGATCCGCGCGAACCGCGGAACGTCGGGGGTATCGTCGACCTCGAGCAGGCCGTAGCGCAACAACCGCCCGTTGCCACCAAGCTCGGCGGCGAACCGGTCGCGTACCCGTGCGGAGGCGTAGACCGTGCGATCGAACCCTTCGATCGGGATCCCGCTGGCGTAGCCGGAGGCCCGACGCACCTCACTCGAGGCCGCGAACCCGATCGCGAGCCACAGGCAGCGTTGCTCCGTCGGCTCGAGCTGAAACGCATCGCGCAGCCGCTCGAGCGGCAGCGGCTCGGTACACGCGGACATCCGCGCCTCGATCAGCTCGGCGAGGTCGACGAGCTCGAGGTCGATCGTCGCCAGCTCGCCGGAGCTCGCCGCCGACCGCAGGAACACCTGCCGTGCGAGCCGGATGATGTCATCGAGGTGCTCGCGCGCAGACCGATACGCCGTCGCCATCCGCGGTGAGTATATCCCCGGCGGCCTCGCGTGCGCGTTCACCCGGAGCGCCAAGGCGCACCGGCGGTCTTCTCCGGCGCTCGTCGCCATCTGGGGTCCGAAGCTCGCCGGCGCGCTTCTCTGCCGCGCGCGTCGCCATCTGCGGTCCGAAGCTCGCCGGCGATGTCGTCCACGCGAGGCGGCCGCGGGCGTGAAGGAGCGGATGGGGTCCGGCACGCGACTGTGTCCAGGCAGGCGGCGGCGCGCCTGCACGTATCCGATGGGTGTCGGCGCGTGCGGCGGCGGTGGTTCGACAGTCGCGCGCCGGACGCCCAGCCGCGACGCAGCCCGCGGCGACCTCGCGTGTTCGCGTTCTCCCCCCCCGCGAGCCGCGAGTCGCGAGCCGCGCGCTACTCGCTATCGACGACGGTCTCGGCCTGGATCCGGACCAACA
>JBDTEH010000260.1:0-35631 GCA_039922635.1 Kofleriaceae bacterium
GGCTCTTGTGAAGCCTCGGAAACATCTTCGCCGTGACGCGGAGGTTCGAGGCGACGTTGTCGACGTAGTACAGGCGCTCGAGGCCGTACTCGAGGATCTTCGCGAGCAGCTTGTCGAGCCCCGGGATGCGCTTGAGCGCGTCGGTCGCCTTGGCGTCGCTGGGATGGCGAAACTGCTCGACGTCGAGCTTCCCGAGGGTCCGCAACTTGCGCTTCTTCTTGCCGTCACCGGGCGCCTCGTCGGTCATTGATCGAGTCTAACGTCACCGCTCGGGCGATTCTGGCTTGCCAGGTCACCGTCGATCCGAAACACTAGGATCATGTACCGCGATAGTGCCCAGTCTCTCGACGAGCACGACCGCGCGGTGGGCGCGATCTTGATCGGCGAGGCGCTGGTCGACAACTGCGATCACGCGGCCGCGAGGGTCGGTGTAGACACGATCGCCACCCGCGATCGCTGGCGCGCCGTGCACGAAGTCCACGATACATACCCCGAGATCTGGCGTCACCTCGACCGCGCGCGCGGCCTGCTCGCGCGCCGCGGCGGGAACACGATCGCGTACGACGAGCTGCGCCCGCACGTCAAGCGCGCGGCGACCGACGGCGATGCGCAGCGCGTCGACACCACCGCGCTCGACGAGGCAAAGCGCGCGATCGCGGAGCTCAAGCTCGCGGTGCCCGGCGCCGATTGGAAGGCGATCGCGGCCCGCACCGCCGGCCTCGTCGAGCTACCGCTCGGCAACACGCGCCGCAACCAGCGCCTCGGCGTCGGCGTGCTGGTCGCCGCGCTCGTGTTCACGACGATCGCGTGGTTCATCGCGATCATCCCGGTCCACAAGCCGAGCCGTCACGAGGTGATGCGCAAGGAGCTCGCCGGGATCAAGCACGAGCGCAAGGCGCAGATCGAGCTCCTGCGCGCCGAGCTCGGCGATCGCTGCCTGCCGAGCACCGCGCACGATCTGGTCCGCCAGCTCGTACTCGACGGCCGCACGACCGACGCCTATGACTTCGGCATCGCGTACACCACGCGCTGCGGTGACGATGCCGTGGTCGATGACTGGGCGCACGCGCCACGCCCTGGTCATTGACCTGTCGTATCGCGTTGACCCCGGCGTGCGGCGAGCGCAGGGCGCTGTAGCCCGTGGTCACGCGCGACTGCGCGCCTTCGTGCGGCGGTCGCGGCGCCGGACCTCGCGGCGTTCCCACATCGAGCGATAGCGCCCGAGCCAGGTCGCGAGCTCGCGGAATCGCTCCGGCCGCAACGCGTAGAGCCGCTGCGAGCCCTCGGCGCGAACCTGGACGAACCCGGAGGCGAGCAAGATCCCGAGATGCCGGCTGACTCCGGATTGATGGAGCCCGATTGCATCGACGAGCGCGTGGACCGCCAGCTCGCGCGCGCGCAGCGCCTCGACGATCGCGCGACGTCTCGGCTCGGCGAGCACCTGAAATAACTCGTCATGCATCTTCGTGCATATGTACGTTGGTGGATGTCGTTTGTCGAGCGTGGTGTGCGAGCCGCGTGATACGCGAACGACATGAGATTCGCGTTGAAGATCTTGATCGGTTTCGTGGTGGTCTGGTGGTGGCTGTTGGTCGACTCGCGCGATCACTGTCCGCGCTGCGGCTCGGACCTGCGCACGTACTACGATCACGATGGCCCGCTGCCGCACTCGACGCGCCAGCGCGCGTGCGCGTGCGGCTGGCACGAGTAGCTCACAGCGCGCGGCGGTAGCGCTGCTCGTGCACGGGCGTGCGCCAGACCTCTTCGAGGCGCGTCTCGCCTTCGAGCACCCAGCCGTCGCGGTGTAGAACCGATCGGCGCGAGTGTTGCCGACCATCGACCACAGGAACGCGTCGTGGTGGCCGGTGCGGCGCAGCTCCTGCTTCGCCTCGGCGATCAGCGCGGCGAGTTACGTCTGCGCCGGCGCGACCGCGGCCTCGCGCACGAACACGACCAGCCGGCGCGGTTCGCCCGCGACATCGACCACCGCGCGCGATTCGTTCGGACGTTCGCGCCAGCCGATCAAGCGGCCGCGTGAACCTGCGGCGAGATAGCGCCAGGTCGGCGGTGTGCCGGGGCTCGCGCTCGCGACCTCGACAAGCGCATCGCAGCTGAGGAGGACGTCGTCGCCGACATCCGACAGGCGGGGCTGTTCGCGAGCTGGCATGGTGCGGAGCCTAGCCGCCGCCCCTGACATGATCGACATGATCGACATGATCGCGGGTGCGCTGGTGTCACTTGCAGTCGTCGCCCGAGCTGTACGCGAAGCCGATCTGGCGGCCCGCGAGGTACTCGATCAAGTAGAAGCCCCACGGCTCGATCTCGTAGTAGCCGCACGCGGCGTCGCGCCGGCACGCGCTGCCGGGGTAGCCACAGTCGACGCGCTTGGGCAGCGCGAACGCGACGAGCACGCCGAGCAGGAACGCGATCCGGCGGCCGCTGCTCGACATCGCAGCCATGCGCATGGCGCGGCGCTCACCCACGCCGCGATCCTAGCGTGAGAAGCTCGGGCAGGCGATCGTCACCGCACCGCCATTCGGCTCCGCTGCTCCGCCCGGCACAGCCGGGCTCGCGTCAGAAGCAGCAGGAATCGCGGTAGCCGCAGCTCGGGCACTTGTAGTGCGCGTGCTCGGGTTGCATCTCGACCATGCAGGTCGGGCACGTGGTGGTGAGGTCGCACGCGGGCGCGCGCGCCGGCGCGGCCCGATCGACCTTGTCGATCACGAGCTCGGACTTCGCGACGACGGCGTGCGGCGCGACCGTCGCGATGGCCCGAAATGCCGAGGGTGGCAAGCTTCCACGAGGGAATCGTTCCATGCCCCGCACTACCACATCGGTCTGACAGGGCTGGCTACTTGCTGACTTCGACCGGATCGCCGTCGAGCAGCGTAGGCACGGCGACCTTGACGAGCCGCTCGTCGCCGGTCAGCCCGGTCGCCACCCACAGCGTAGCGCCGGTGTCGCGCTCGATCGTGATCGGGACGAACTTCGCCTTGTTCTGCGCATCGATGATCGCGACCCGCACGCCCTGCGCATCGGTGTAGAGCGCGGTCGCCGGAATCTCGACCACCTTGTGCGGTACCGGCAGCGTCAGCGCGGCCTGCACGTACATCCCGGGCAGCAGCGCGCTATCGGGGTTCGGCACGTCGATCTCGGTCGACATCGTGTGGAGATCCGGATCGAGCGCACCGGCGGTCCGCGCGATCTTGCCGGCGAACGTCCGGCCCGGGAACTCGCGCACGGTGATCTGCGCGGCGGTGCCGACCTTCATGCTGGCGGCGACGGTCTGCGGCACGTCGATGAACACGCGGATCGGATCGGTCGCGACCAGCGTGTACATCGGCGTCGTGCCGGTATCGGTGAGCAGCGAGCCGCGATCGATCGACCGCGACGTGATCGTGCCGGCGAACGGCGCGGTCACCTTGGAGAAGCTCTGCAGGTCGGTCAGCCGGCGCACGTTCGCGGCCTGCGCGACGACGTTCGACTCCGCCGCCGCGACCGTGGCCTCGTCGGTCGCGGCCTGGGCCTGGGTCTGCTCGAGCTGACTGCCCGAGACGAGCTTCTGATCGGCGAGGTTCTGGTAGCGCGTGGTGTTCTGCTTCGAGAAGTTGCGCTGTGCCTCGTATTGCTTGACCGCGGCCTGGGCCTGCGCGAGCTGCGCGCGGGCCTGCGACAGCTGGGCGTCGAGATCCGGGGTGTCGATCTCGGCGAGCAGCTGGCCCTGGCTGACCTTGTCACCGATATCGACGAGCCAGCGCCGCACGTACCCGGTCGTGCGCGGATAGATCTTGGTCTCCTCGAACGATCGCGCGAGCCCCGGCAACGTGAGCGCGCTCGAGCTGACGATCGTGTTCGGCTTGATCACCTCGACCTTGGTCGCACTCTCGTCATGCGGCACCGCGGTGTCACCGCGCGCTTTCTGGTGTTGCAGGTAGCCAAACGCGAAGCCGCCGACGACCAGCACGGCGAGCACGGCCACGATGCGGACCTTCGAGGTCGCGCCCGCCTCCGGCAGCGCGAAGCCGAGGTCCTCGGGCTTGTCGGGGTGGGTGTCTTGGGCGGGGCCGCTCATGGAATTTCCTCGGTGCGGGGCGGGCGCCGTCGCAACAAGCTGTACATCACGGGAACAAAGAATAGCGTGGTCACGGTCGCCAGGCAGAGTCCACCGATCACCGCTCGCCCGAGCGGTGCGTTCTGTTCGCCACCTTCACCCAGGCCGGTGGCCATCGGCAACATGCCGAAGATCATCGCCAGGGCCGTCATCAGGACCGGCCGCAGCCGCGTCATCCCCGCGGCGAGGGCCGCGTGGATCGCATCGCGGCCATACCGGCGCTGCTCGTTCGCGAACGACACGACCAGGACGGAGTTCGCGGTCGCCACACCGACGCACATGATCGAGCCGATCAGCGCGGGCACCGACAGCGTCGTGCCGGTGAGGAACAAGATCCACACGATCCCGGCGAGCGCGCCGGGCAGCGCCATCAGGATGATGAACGGATCGAGCCAGGACTGGAAGTTGACGACCAGCAGCATGTAGACGAGCAGCACCGCGAACACGAGGCCACCCTCGAGCCCACCGAACGAGCTGTCCATCGACTCGGCCTGGCCCTTCAACTTCACGCGCACGCCGGGCGGCGCGTGCTCGAGCATGTCGTGCATCACCGCGCGGACCGCGTCGCTGACCGAGCCGAGATCGGTGTGATCGATGTTCGCGAGCACGTCGTACGTGCGCGCGACGTTGAAGTGCGTGATGTTGGCCGGGCCGGTGATGCGCTCGACCTTCGCGAGGTTGCCGAGCGTCTGGGGCCGGCCCGACGAATTCGAGATCGGGGTCGCGCGCAACGCGTCGATCGAGTCGATCTCGTACTGCGGGGTCTGGACCTCGACGAGGTACTGGACGCCGCGCTTGTCGATCCAGAAGCTCGGCGCCACCGTTCCCGAGGACGACAGCGAGACCAGCAGGTCGCTCGCGACATCCTTCTCGGACAGCCCGGCCTGCTGGGCCATCGTGCGATCGATCGAGATCTTGAGCTGGGGAACGCCCTCCTCCTGCGCGAGGTGGACGTCCGCCGCACCGCTCACCTTCGCGACCCGCGCCGCGAGCGCCTGCGCGAACTGATAGGTCTTGGCCTCGCTGCCGATCGGGCCGACGACCTGCAGATCGATCGGAGCGGCGAGGCCGAAGTTCAAGACCTGCGTCGTGATGTCGGGCGCGAGGAAGAAGAACGTGGTCTCCGGGTAACGCTTGGTGAGGAGCGTGCGGATCCCGCGCACGTACGCCTCGGTCGCACGGTGACCCTTGTGGAGCGCGATCAAGATCTGCGCGTCGGCCGGCGAGACCAGCGCGCCCTCCGAGAGCGACATGTTGATGCCGGAGTACGGCGTCCCGATGATGTCGAGCATCGTGTCGATCTCGCTCGGCGGGATGACCTGACGGATCGATCGCTCGATCTGCGCGATCCGCTTCTCGGTCTCCTCGATGCGCGTCCCGGGGACGCCGCGGACGTGGAGCTTGATCAGGCCGGCGTCGACGGTCGGAAAGAAGTCCTTGCCGAGCATCGGCGTCAACGCGAGCGATGCGACCACGAACAGGCCGAACGTCCACACCAGGAACGACCGGTGGGCCAGGAAGTACGCGAGCAGGCGGCCGTAGCGGGTCCGCATCCGTTCGAAGCCGCGGTTGAAGCGCTGGTTGAAGCTGCGCGGGTTCTTCGGGCCGTGGTGGGCCTTCGCTTCGTTCTCGAGCAACGCCCGCACCATCACCGGCACGATCGTGCGCGACAGCACGTACGACATCCACATCGCGCACACGACCGCGAGCCCGAGCGGCACGAACAGCGACTTCGCGGCGCCGGACAGGAACGAGATCGGCAGGAACACGATGCAGATGCACAGCATCGAGATGAACGCCGGTACGGCGATCTGCTGAGCACCGTCGAGGATCGCGGTCACGAACGGTTTGTGGTGGCCGATGTTGCGGTGGATGTTCTCGATCTCGACGGTCGCGTCGTCGACCAGCACGCCGACCGCGAGCGCGAGGCCGCCGAGCGTCATCACGTTGAGGGTCTGGCCGAGCGCGTAGAGCACGATGATCGAGAACAGGATCGCGAGCGGGATGCTGGTGATGACGACGATCGTCGAGCGCCAGCTGCCGAGGAACAACAGGATCATCAGCGCGGTCAGCCCGGCGGCGATCAGGCCCTCGTGGAGCACGTTGTTGATCGAGTTGCGCACGAACAGCGACTGATCGAACAGCAGCTTCACGGTCAGGTGGCCGCGCGCCTCCTTCGGCAGACGGTCGAGTGCCTTCGGGATCGCCTTCTTGACCGCGTCGGTGACATCGAGCGTCGAGGCATCGCCGTTCTTCAGGATCGCCATCAGCACCGAGCGATGGCCCGCGACGTGGACCATGTTGGTCTGCGGCGAGTTGCCATCGCGCACGGTCGCGACGTCGCGCACGTACAGCGTGCGGTTGTTCGCGTCGGTCTTGATCGGCAGGCCCGCGAGCTCGTCGAGCGTCTCCGGGGTCGAAGCCACCCGCACCGGGTACTCGTTGAGGCCGATCTTCGCGGTGCCGGCCGGCAAGATCACGTTCTGGGTCGAGATCGCGTTCAACACGTCGCGGGGCGAGGTGTTCGCGGCGTGCATCCGCGCCGGGTCGATGTCGACCATGATCTTGCGCTGCTTGCCGCCGTACGGATACGGGATCTGCGCGCCCGGGATCAGCGCGATCTCGGAGCGGATGAAGTTGATGCCGTAATCGAACAACTCCTTCTCGGACAGCGTGTCGGTCTCGAGCGCGAGCATCATGATCGGCACGCTGGTCGCCGAGTAGCGCATGATCAGCGGCGGCGTCGCTCCCGGCGGCATCGATCGGACCGCGGTCTGCGCGATCGCGGTGGTCTGCGCGATCGCCTCCGCGACGTCGGCGCCCGGCTGCATGTAGACCTTGATGATCGAGATGCCGGTCAGGGTCTGTGATTCGACGTGATCGATATCCGAGACGATGGTCGTGAGGAAGCGCTCGAAGTTGTTCGTGATCCGCTTCTCCATGTCGTCCGGCGGCAGGCCGCCGTAGTTCCAGATCACGGAGATGACGGGGATGTCGATCGACGGGAAGATGTCGGTCGGTGTCTTGTCGATCGAGTAGAAGCCGCCGAGCCCGATCAAGATCGCCATCACGATGAACGTGTACGGCTTGCGCAGCGCGATCCGGACGATCCACATGACGGCGCGAACAGTGTGCCCTGACTTGCCGCGGCGGAAAGGCGCTTAGCCAGACAAGTCTGTTCAGTTAACTCTTCTTCAGGATCTTCGACGACGAGGCCACATGAACAGGCCCAGGACCAGCGCCCCGGTCGCGATCGGGGAGGCCGGACCGCTCTGCGTACCGCAGCAGCCGCCGCGCACGGAGCGCGGATGCGAGGTCGTCGGCTTGGTCAGTGTCGCGGCGACCGGTACCCCGGTCACGGCCTCCGGATCCGGCGTGATCTTGCAATGGTCGTCGAGCGCGAACACCAGCGGCGGGGTGAGCTCGCCGCCGGTGGCGACCGTCACCTCGCAGCCCGTGCCCTCGGGCTTGGCGGTGACGGCGGCCTTGTCGGGTGCATCGAGCACCACGTGCATGCCGTGCGGCGCGCGGTACGTGAATGCCCCGGTGCCCTGGGTGCGCCAGATCACCGCAGCATCGCGCATGCCGGCGAGCGCGACGCCGGCCCAATCGCTGCCCGCGAGCGCGGTCGAGGTCACGGTGGTTTTCGGATCGGTCGCGGCGATCACGTGGACCACGCGCGGGGCCGGGCCCGGCAACTCGAGCCGATAGTAGGTCACCGGCGTGCGCGCCGCGTCGCAGGTGCCGCGCACGGTGCCGTCCTTGAAGCAGTCCTTGAGGGTCGGCGTCGCGATCACCGGCTTGCCCGCGTGGCCGAGGTTCGTGATCACGAGCTTCGTGCCGCCGACCGTCGCGGTCGCGGTATCGCCGTTCGAGCCGGTGAGCGCGAGCTTGCCGGGCGTGTGGAACGTCAGGTACATGTCGCGATCGGCGCCGCCGGTCTCGGCATGATCGATCACGACGAGCGCGGCCTCCTTCCGATCGGCCGAGGGGACCAGCACGAGGTCGCGCACCGCCTCGGGCACGGACGACGGCGTATCCTGAAACTTGAACTGATCGGCGTAGTCGCATCGGCCCGCGACGATGCCGCTCGTGCGCTGCGAGAGCAGGTTCCAGCCGGTCTTCTCCGACCAGTAGCCCTGGCTCGGCTGGTACTCCTGCGGAAACTTCGGCGCGCGGATCGTCGGCGCGTTGGTCGTGAACGTCGACTGCGAGCCGTACGGCGACGGATCGACGATCACGTCGTCCTTGCCGCGTGACAGCGCGAAGTTGCCGGCGTTCGGCACGTGATGATCGACGTCGAGCCAGGGCGCGCACTCGGCGACGAACCACACGGCGTCGGGGTTCCAACTCGTGCGCGCGAACACCGTGCGCACCGCGGTCGCGACGTACCACGTCGGCCACGACGCGCGCGGCGGGAGCACGGGCTTGTCGCCGACCCCCGCGATCGCATCGAACACGAGCCAATCGACGTCCTGGAGCTGCAGCCGCGACAGCTCGCCGCGCGCCCAGCGCTTGTCGTCAGGCGACGCGTCGCCGAGCGCGACCGCGTCGAGCGTGAGCGGGTTCGGCTTGATGTACGCGGAGGTCTCGTCCTCGCTATCGCCGAGCACGAACACGCCGTCACCCGGCGTGAGTCCGTAGATGTGGACGCGCAACAGCTGGCGCAGCCAGCGCGCGGTCTGCACCGGTGCGCCGGCCTGCCGCATCGCGCGCGCCGCGAACGCGATCTCGGCGACCGCCAGCGGCCCGTACTGCCAGCCCTCCGGCCACTCGCCGCCGGCGAGCGCGCCGTCATCGGTGAACGCGACCGCCATGTCCTTCGCCCACATCTTGTCGGCGACCTCGGCCCACAGCTTCGCGCCGTCCGCGCCGGCTTCCCCGCCCTGCGCGATCGCGATCGCGGTCGCGGCGAACAAGTAGCCGGCGTGATAGTTCGTGCCCGGCGTATCCTTGCGATAGCCGTGCTCGCGATACCACGCGAGCCAGGCCTTCCAGCGCTCGCGCGCGCGTGCCCGCAGCTCGACCGGCCACTGGTCGTACAGCCAGTCGTACGCGATCGCGGTCCACGGCCCGACCATCCGGATCGGATAGCCATCGTCGTGCGCGACGATGCCGTTGCCACCCTTGTGATCTCCGATCGTGTCCTGATCGTCGAGCAGCGCGGTCGCGAACTTGATCGCGGTCGCGGCGTCGTCCTTGGCATCGGTCGCGCCCCACGCGACCAGGCAGGCCTGGACGACCTTGACCCACTCGGAGCCGCGATAGACGCCGTTGTCGTGGTCGTGGGTGTCGCGCGCGTGCGCGCACAGCTTGATCGCGCCGACCACGGGGCCGTGCGCGAGCCCGGCCTGTTGTTTCCACGCCGCGCGCAGGCCGGCATCGAGGATCATCCGCGGGTGCGGGCCGGTCGGCTCGGCCGGGGCGGCACCGGCGCCCGACCCGACCACCGACCCGACCGAGGTAGCCACCAACATCGCGAGCGCGAGCTTCACGCCGAAACCCTAGCAGGTCTGTTAGTGTCCCGCCGTGCGCACGCCGCGGATCGCCGTCTTGATCCCTTGCTATAACGAGGAGGTCGCGATCGGTGACACCGTGCGCGGCTTCCAGAAGGCGCTGCCCGAAGCCACGATCTACGTCTACGACAACAACTCGAAGGACAAGACGATCGAGCGCGCTCGTGACGCCGGCGCGATCGTGCGCACCGAGGCGCTGCAGGGCAAGGGCAACGTCGTGCGCCGGATGTTCGCGGACATCGAGGCCGACGTCTATCTGATGACCGATGGCGACACGACCTACGATCCGGGCGCGGCGCGCGCGATGTGCGACCTGATCGTCGACGACAACCTCGACATGGTCGTCGGCAAGCGCATCCACAAGGCCAAGGAGGCGTACCGGCCCGGCCACGTGCTCGGCAACCGGATGCTGACCGGCTTTCTCGCCCGGCTGTTCGGCCGGCGGTTCAGCGACATCCTGTCGGGCTACCGCGCGTTCTCGCGCCGGTTCGCGAAGTCGTTCCCGGCGCTCTCCGCGGGCTTCGAGATCGAGACCGAGCTCACCGTCCACGCGCTGACGCTCAACATGCCGATCGCCGAGGTCGAGACCGATTACTTCGAGCGCCCCGCCGGCTCGGCGAGCAAGCTCAACACCTACCGCGACGGCATCCGGATCCTGCGCGTGATGATCACGCTGTTCAAGAACGAGCGCCCGCTCGCGTTCTTCTCGTGGGCCGCGCTGGTCCTCGGTGTGGTCGCGATCGCGCTGTCGATCCCGGTGTTCATCACCTACGTCGAGACCGGGCTGGTGCCGCGGTTCCCGACCGCGATCCTGTCGTCGACGTTGATGCTGCTCGCGTTCCTCAGCCTGTCGGTCGGCTTCGTGCTCGATACGGTGACGCACGGTCGCCGCGAGGTCAAACGCCTGATGTACCTGCAGATCGACGCCCCACAGCAGGCGCTGGCGGATGCTGCGACCGCGCCGCGAGAGGCGCGCATCGCTCGATCATGAGCCGTCCGCAGGCCGAGCGTGCGGACCCGGCTTGGCGCCCTGATCTCGGTCGGATCAGCGAGATTCGTGGTCTAAACGACGCGGATGACGCTCCAGTGGTTTCCCGGACATATGACCAAGGCGCGGCGCGAGCTGGTCGCGCTGATGCCGTCGCAGGATGTCGTCATCGAAGTCCTCGACGCCCGCCTGCCGCGCGCGAGCTCCAACCCGGTGATCACCGAGCTGCGCGGCGGCAAGCCTGCGATCAAGGTGCTCACGAAGAGCGACCTGGCCGACCCCGAGGTCACGCGCGCGTGGATCGAACACTTCTCGGCCGAGCCCGGCGTCACCGCGTTCGCGTCGACCACGGATCGCCCGAACGTCACCCGCAAGCGGATCGCCGAGCTGACCCACGGGATGGCCGCGCATCGCGGCGCCGACAAGACCGTGCGCGCGTTGATCGCCGGCGTGCCGAATGTCGGCAAGTCGACGCTGATCAACACGCTCGTCAACCGCGCGGTCGCGAAGGTCGGCGACAAACCGGCGGTCACCAAAGAGCAGCAGATGGTGACGCTGCCGAACGGCACGCAGCTGACCGATACGCCGGGCCTGATGTGGCCGAAGATCGAGGACGAGCGCCGTGCGTTCCGGCTCGCGTTCGCCGGATCGATTCCGGACACCGCGATCGACTACCTGATCATCGGGATGTTCGGCGCGAACTACCTCGTCGCGACGTATCCCGACCTCGTGATCGCGCGCTACAAGCTCGACGGTCGGCCCGCGAGCGGCGATGCGCTGCTCACCGCGATCGGCAAGAAGCGCGGCACGCTGCTCAAAGGTGGCGTCGTCGATCTGCACAAGGCGGCCGAGCTGCTGGTCCACGAGTTTCGCGCGGGGACGCTCGGCGCGATCAGCCTCGAGACGCCGTAGCCGGGAACGCTCGAAAAGCTCGATCTGCGACCGCACGGCGATCGATTCACCGTGGTTCGTGCGCTAGCCTGCCGCCATGGCCGTGGGCCCGGAACCGATCCAGAAGACCTTCGATCTCGACGCCGCGATGCGCGCGGAGCTCGCCCGGTTCGGCTTCGACGAGGCCCAGCTCGCGGCGTTCGCGGCGCGCGCGGCGACCACGGAGATCACGACCATCACGGGTGCGATCACCGGCCTCGAGACCGGCGACCTGACGGCGCTGCCGCCGGCGGGCACGCCCGAGCACGATGCGCTGGCCACGCGCGGCAACCAGGCGCTCGCGCGCGGCGAGGTCGGCGTGGTGATCCTCGCCGGGGGCATGGCGACCCGGTTCGGCGGCGTCGTCAAGGCGGCGGTCCCGGTCGCCGCCGGCAGGTCGTTCCTGGCGGTCAAGGTCGCGGACGTCCGGCTCGCGGCGCCGAGCGCCCCGGGCGCCCCGGGCGCGCCGATCTACGTGATGACCAGCGCCGCGACCCACGACCAGATCGTGGAGCAGATCCGGCACGAAGGGCTCGCGGGCGTGCAGTGTTTCCCGCAGCTCGTGTCGCTGCGGCTCACCCCGAAGGGCGCGCTGTTCGTCGAGCACGGCAAGCCCTCGCCGTACGCGACCGGCCACGGTGACCTGACGTTCGCGTTGCGCGCGAGCGGTATGCTCGCGGCGTTCCGCGCGCGCGGCGGCAAGGTGCTGTTGATGTCGAACGTCGATAACGTCGCGGCGACGCTCGATCCGGCGGTGATCGGCGCACACCTCGCCGGCGGCGCGAGCATCACCGCCGAGGTCGTCCGCAAGCAGCCCGGCGATCGCGGCGGCGCGCCCGCGCGGGTCGCCGGCGTCGCACAGATCGTCGAGTCGTTCCGGTTTCCGGCGGGGTTCGATCAGGCCTCGTTGCCGCTGTTCAACACGAACACGTTCGCGTTCGATGCCGAGGCGATCGATCGCGACTTCGAGCTCGCGTTCTTCCGCGTCGAGAAGCAGGTCGAGGGCGCGCCGGTGATCCAGTTCGAGCGCCTGGTCGGACAGCTCACCGCGTTGTTGCCGAGCCACTTCCTCGAGGTGCCGCGCGGCCGGTTCTTGCCGGTCAAGGATCCCGAGGAGCTCGCGCTGCGCCGCCCCGAGATCGAGGCGCTGTTACGCGCGCGGGGGATTTTGTGACGCTCGGCGACTGGCTCGCGGAGCGGCCGTTCGCGCTCGCGATGTCGAGCGGGTTCTTCTCGTTCTTCGCGCACACCGGCATGCTCGACGCGCTGACCACGAGCGGGCTGCGCCCCCAGCTCGTCGCGGGCTCGAGCGCGGGGGCGTTGGTCGGCGCGGCCTATGCGTCGGGGCTCGAGGCGGCGCAGCTCGCGGAGCGGCTGGTCGCGCTCGAACGCCGCGACTTCTGGGATCCTCGGTGGGGCGCCGGGCTGCTCGCCGGCCACAAGTTCGATCGCATCCTGCGCGAGCTGATGCCGGTGCACGATGCCGCCGGCTGCCGCATCCCGATCAAGATCAGCGTCTACGACATCCTGCGCCGCCGCACGCGCGTGATCGATCACGGCGACCTCCCCGTCGCGGTCCGCGCGTCGTGCGCGGTGCCGGGGATGTTCCATCCGGTGTGGATGTCCAGCCCGGCGGAGCCGGGTGGCGCCACCGCGAAGCGCCGCGCCTACTGGGACGGCGGCATCCTGGATCGCCCCGGGCTCGCCGGCGTGCCCGAGGGCGAGCGCGTACTGTTCCACCACATCGCCGCGCCCGCGCCGTGGAGCGTGAAGGGCCCGCCGATCCCGCGGCGCACGAACATGGCGACCCTCGTGCTCGACGCCCTGCCCCGCGCGAATCCGTGGCGGCTCGAGGCCGGGCGCGAGGCGCTCGCGCGCGCGAGAGAGACCGTGAAGCGTGCGCTCGAGCTGCCGATTCACGACGGCGTCGTGCGGCTCGCGGTGCGCTGACTACTCGGCCGAGAGCTGCTCGACGAGCTGCTGCTCGGCCGCGACGCCGCGCACGACCCACTTCTTCTTCGAGTAGTAGTGGTGGACGCCGTGCTTGCCGCCGTCGAGGTCGAGGCAGTAGTCCATGCCGTGGTCGGTGCACGTGCGGACCTTGACCGCGTACTGCTCCGTCGAGCCGGTCTGCGGGAAGCTCGCGTCGACCGTGCCGCCGTCCTTCGAGTACTTGAACGCCTCGAACGAGCCCGTCCAGGCCGAGCGCACGTCGAACACGCCGACGTGGTGCTCGCCGAACATCACGAACACGTTGACCAGCTCGCGCTCGCTGCGCGGGAGGTGATCGATCCACACGCGATCGACGAGCAACTTGTTGCCGCCGCCATCGGTCGTGTCGTGGTGCGCCTTGACGCGCCAGGCACCGACCCCGAGCGCAGCCACCGCCACGACCACCAGGAGTTTGTTCATGGTCTGGTCGTACCGCAGACCACGATGCCATGCACGCCGCGATTGGCTTATGGTCGCGGCGTGGTGACCCACCCCGAGCGCGTCGTGTTCCCCGATGCCGGCATCACCAAGGGCGAGGTCGTCGCGTACTACCAGGACGTCGCCGACCTCATGGTGCCCGAGCTGCGCGGCCGCGCGCTCACGATGGAGCGGTTCACCAAGGGCATCGATCAGGGCGGGTTCTTCCAGAAGCACGCGCAGAAGCACTATCCGGAGTGGATTCCGCGCGTCGAGCTCGGCGGCAAGACGTCAGTCCAGTACCCGATCTGCAACTCGCAGGCGGCGCTGGTCTACTTCGCGAACCAGGGCGGTGTCGCGTTTCACATCTGGACCAGCCACGCGTCGACCCCGATGCGGCCGAGCGAGCTCGTGTTCGATCTCGACCCACCCGACGCGAGCGCGTTCGAGCTCGTGCGCCAGGTCGCCCGCGTGCTGCGCGACCTGTGCGACGAGCTCGGCCTGCCACCGTTCGTCAAGACCACCGGCAGCAAGGGCCTCCACGTGGTCGTGCCGGTCGACGGCACGGCCGGCTTCGATCAGGTCCACGAGCTCGTCGGCGGCGTCGGGCGGCTGCTGGTCGCGCGCTACCCCGAGCTCGTGACGCTCGAGTTCTACAAGAAGGACCGCGCGGGCCGGCTGTACTTCGATACCGGCCGCAACCTGGCGGGGGCCACGTATGTCGCGCCGTACTCGCTGCGCGGCCGGCCGGGCGCACCGCTCTCGGCGCCGCTGACCTGGAACGAGCTCGACGATCCGGCGCTGCGCGCCGATGGCATCCGGCTGCGCGACTTCGCGGAGCGCCGCGCGGCGTGTGGGGACCCGTGGTTCGGCTGGCGCGCCCGCCCCGGCTCGGTCGCGCAGGCCCTCGCGAGGCTCCCGAAGCGCTGAAACCGCCGGCGCCGACATAAGCCCAGCTAACTGGTCGAAGACATTGGGGAGAATTGGCGAGATCCGCGATCCTAGATCGAATGCAGATCTAGTTAATTCAATGATATAGATTGACTAGAATCGGTAAATCGATAAATTTATCGGTGTACCGATATGTCGAGGATCAGAAGTGCAGATTCGTTGGGTCGGTCGCGGAAGAAAATCTCGACAAAGGTACGACAGCTACGTCTTGCTCGAAGCCTCACCCAAAACGAGCTCGCGAAGCGCCTCCACATCTCTCAGAACCGGCTCAGCGAGATCGAGCGTGGAGGCGGTTCGTTTACCGCGGAACAGTTTCTCGAGCTGCTCCGACTGTTCAACGTGACGGCCAGCGACTTCGTCGAAGATGCTAGCGACCCCAGTCTCGAACTCCAGAACGCACTCGCACGGCTAGGCGCAACGCATCTGCACGAAAGCGCGATTGTGGCGAGCGCGGTCCTCGAGGAGGTCCACGACGTGGTGCGAGAGGCGCTACTCAATGGGTCGCCGAGGCTCATCACTGCGTTGGCACCGGTGCTCGCACTCCACGCCGACACCCTGAACCTGCCGAAGCTGTACGCAGAGCTTCACGAACTCGGTCTCGAACGCCGACTCGCCTGGGCCGTCGAGAACACTCTCGACGCTCTCGACGCGTTGGCGAACGAGAGCGGGTCGGGTGCGAAGGGCTGGTCGAAGTTGAAGCGACGAGCGGAGGTTCCGTTCCGACTGTTCATGGATCTCATCGGACCGCGGGGCGAGGTTCTCGGATGGAAGGGTGCGCCAGATCCTCTCGACCCGACGATCCGTAGCTTGCGGACGCTTGAGGACGTCAAGCGCGCCGCGTCGAAGCCCTCCGAACGTTGGGGAATCGCAACGAGCATCCAGCCGGGCGACTTCGTTCAGGCACTGAGAGCATCTCGTGCAACGGGTTAGGGATTTCTTCGGTGAGATCGACCAGCAGTGGCCGAACGGCTCGCTGGACAAGGTGCGCCTCCGCATCATCGGCTGCGGCGCACTCATGCTCCAGACCAACTACGAGCGCGGTACGAAAGACAGCGACGTCTTCGACACGGTCGACCTCGCGGCCGAGACCAAGGAGCACCTTTTGCGGATCGCAGGCATCGATACCGAGTTGGCGAAGCGGCGTCTCATGTACGTCGACATCGTGGCCAACGGGATCCCGTTCCTCGCGCATCCGCCGCTGTGGCACCCGAGCGGCGAACTGAACCGGGGGCTCACGCGGCTCGAAGTACTCGCCCTCGACGTTGTCGATGTCGTCGTTGCGAAGTTGAAACCGTTTCGCCCGAACGACAAGGCCGACATCGACGCGATGATCGAGCGCGACCTGGTGCCCCACGATCGTCTCGTCGAGCGCTTCCGCTCTGCCGTGGACGACTGGGCGGGCGGCGCTTTGGCCGACAGGCTGCCTCACTACATCAAGAACCTGAACGAAGTCGAGCGAGACATGCTCGGCGTACGTGAGACTGAGATCGAGCTGCCGTCGTGGATCTAAATAGACGAGGCGAACCTGTGGTGCAGGCGATTGGTGGGGCGCAGCCAACATCGAGTTCCCATTGCAGGGTACGCGCTCGACTGGAACGCAATTCGGTCTATGTCGCGAATTCAGTCACCCGCGTCTTCGGACGCGCCCTCGCCACCCTCGGGCTTGCCGCCGTTCTTGATCGACTGCACCTCGGTGCGAACGGCCTGCGCGAACGTCTTGAGCTCTTGCATCGCGTTGCGCACGCGCGTGCCCGCGGCCTTGTTGCCGTCCTTGTAAAACTTCTCGAAGTCCGGGCCCATCTTCGCGACGAGCGCTTCGAGCTCCGAGAAACGAGGGACGCTGTGGCTCTCCGATTCGCCGGTGGTGGTTTCGTTGCTCTCCATAGGGGGCCTAACGTGCCCCACGCCTCTGACATCGGCAACTCTCTGCGGATTGTTTGGATCGTCAAATAGTTGGACGCGGGTAAGGTAGTCCCATGTCCTCGACGGTGCGTCCCGCCGCAGTCGCCGGCACGTTCTACCCCGGTTCACCGGGCGAGCTGGGCGCCACGGTCGACCAGCTGCTGGAGGTGGCACGGGCCGCTTCCGTAGTGAAAGCAGCCACTCCGAAGGCGCTGATCGTGCCTCACGCCGGCTATATCTACTCCGGCGCGGTCGCCGCCGCCGGGTTCGCGCGGATCGCCGGTGTGGCCGACCGCCTCGATCGGGTGGTGATCCTCAGCCCGGCGCACCGGGTCTTTGTCGAAGGCCTGACCTGGCCCGGGA
Organism: Kofleriaceae bacterium; assembly: GCA_039922635.1. Lineage (GTDB taxonomy): Bacteria > Myxococcota_A > Polyangia > Haliangiales > Haliangiaceae > JABFXX01. The sequence continues at coordinate 17,171 of JBDTEH010000260.1, forward strand.
CCACGCACCTGCGCACGCCGCTCGGTGACGTCGAGGTCGACGTCGCGGCGATCCGCGAGATCCCCGAGCTCGTCGCGGACCCCACCGTCCACGCGCGCGAGCACGCGATCGAGGTCGAGCTGCCGTTCGTGCAACGCCTGGCGCCGCGCGCGAAGGTGATCCCGATCGCGGCCTCGCACGCCGCGCCCGCGGTGGTCGGCAAGGTGCTCGAACAGCTGTGGGGCGGCCCCGAGACGCTGATCGTGATCAGCTCGGATCTCTCGCACTACCATCCCTACGCGGATGCTCACGCTCGCGATCGCCGGACCGCGGCGCGGATCATCGCGCTCGACACCGGGCTCGAAGGCGAGGATGCGTGTGGCTCTACCGGCATCAACGGGCTCGCGTGGGTCGCGCGGCGCCGCCATCTCCGCGTCGAGGTGATCGACCTCCGCAGCTCCGGTGACACCGCCGGGTCGCGCGACGAGGTCGTCGGCTACGGCGCGTTCGCGCTGTACGAGGAGACCACGTGATGACGACCGACCACGGTGGTGAGCTCGTGAAGTTCGCCCGCGCGCGGATCGAGCAAGAATTCGGCGGGCCGGTGGCGCGACCGCCGACCGGCTCGTGGACCGACGAGAAGCGCGCGACGTTCGTGACGCTGCGCTGGCGCGGGGGCGAGCTCCAGGGCTGCATCGGGACGCTCGAAGCGGATCGGCCGATCGTCGCCGATGTCGCCGGCAATGCGGTCGCGGCCGCGACGCGCGATCCGCGCGGCGAGCACCTCGTGCTGGCGGCGATCCAGGACCTCGATGTCGAGCTATCGATCTTGTCACCGCTCGAGCGGGTCGCGTCGTTCGCCGACATCCGGCCGGGCATCGACGGCGTCGTGCTGATCTACCGCGACCGCCGCGGCACGTTCTTGCCGGTGATGTGGGAGACGTTCCCCGACAAGGCCGAGTTCTTCCGCCAGCTCGAGCGCAAGGCCCGGCTGCCCGCCGGCTACGACCCTCGCCACCTCGAGGTCTGGCGTTACACCGCCCTCAAGTTCGAGGATCCCGCACCATGACGTGGTCCCGGCCCGACGGCGACAAGCTGCAGTGCACGCTGTGCCCGCGCGACTGCCGGCTGTCCGACGGCCAGCGCGGCATGTGCTTCGTGCGCCAGCGCCAGGGCGATGACATCGTCCTCACCGCATACGGCAAGGCGAGCGGCTTCGCGCTCGATCCGATCGAGAAGAAGCCGCTCAACCACTTCTATCCGGGCACCAGCGTGCTGTCGTTCGGCACGGCCGGCTGCAACCTCGCGTGCAAGTTCTGCCAGAACTGGGACATCTCGAAGAGCCGCGACATGGAGCGGTTGTCCGAGCAGGCCACGCCCGAGGCGATCGCGGCGGCCGCCGTGCGCGGCGGTGCGCGCTCGGTGGCGTTCACGTACAACGATCCGACGATCTTCGCGGAGTACGCGATGGACGTCGCCGACGCCGTGCATGCGCGCGGGCTCGCGACCGTCGCGGTCAGCGCGGGCTACATCTATCCCGAGCCGCGCGCCGAGCTGTACGCGAAGATCGACGCCGCGAACATCGACCTCAAGGCGTTCACCGACGAGTTCTACTGGAAGCAAGCGGCGGCGCACCTCGAGCCGGTCAAGGATACGCTGCGCTACCTGGTCCACGAGACCGAGGTCTGGACCGAGATCACGACGCTCGTGATCCCGACCCTCAACGACTCGGACCGCGAGCTCCACGAGCTCGCGCAGTGGGTCGTCACGGAGCTCGGGCCGGACGTGCCACTCCACTTCAGCGCGTTCCACCCGGACTACAAGCTGCGCGACCTGCCCCCTACTCCGGCCGCGACCCTGACCCGGGCGCGCCGGATCGCGATGGCCGAGGGACTGCGGTTTGTCTACACCGGCAATGTCCATGATCCCGAAGGAGATCAGACGCTTTGCCCCGGGTGCGGGACCGCCGTGATCGCTCGCGATTGGTACGAGATCCTCGACGCGCGGCTGACTCCCGGAGGGGCCTGCATCGCCTGCGGAACCCGCATCCCGGGCCGGTTCGATCAGGCGATCGGAAACTTCGGCCGCACGCGGATGCGCGTCCTGGTCTGAGATAGAGTCGGCAGCGATGGCGAGCTCGAAGAAAAAGTCCTCGAAGAAGCCCGCGGCCAAGACAAAGGCCAAGACGAAGACGGCCGCCAAGGCCAAGGCCAAGCCAAAGGCGGCGCCCAAGGCCAAGCCAAAGACGGCGCCGAAGAAGTCGCCGGCGAAGCCCGCGGCCAAACCAACGCCTGTGGCCAAGCCGAAGCCCGCGGCCAAGCCGACGCCCGCGGCCAAGCCGAAGCCCGTGGCCAAGCCGACGCCCGCGGCCAAGCCAACGCCCGTGGCCAAGCCGACGCCCGCGGCCAAGCCACCGACCCCGGCCGATTCGTGGGGCAACGCCGCGCTGGCGCCGAAGGTCGCGGCGACCACGCCGCAAGCGACGATGAGCGAACCGTCGCTCGCACCGCCGTACGCGCTCCATGATCATGCGGGCGGCCTGGTCTCTCCGGTCGACGAACAAGAGCAACTCGCCGAGCGGATCCACGGCGGCGAAGAAGCGATCAAGGACGAGGACGCCGACGACGACTCGGGCTCGCCTCGGCTCGATGACCGCGAAGACCAAGACGAGTAGGTCGTGAGCGAGCACCTCGTAAAGCTCGCGCAGACCGGCGATCTCGACGCGTTGCTCGCGCGCATGGATGACGTTCCCGAGGAGGATCGCGACGAGACCGCGTACAAGTGGCTCCACGTCGCGGTCGATTTCGGCCACGCCGAAGCGGACGAGCGGATCGCGGATCTGATGGAAGGCTCGTCGCTGCGGTTCGATGACGAGCAGATCGTCACCGGCAACGCGCACTGGGAGCTCGGGCTCGCGTATCTCACCGGCGGCGAGAGCCTGCCGCGCGAGCTCGACAAGGCAACGATGCACCTCGAGGCCGCACGCGCGAGCGGATATCCGATGTCGATCGAGAGCGGCGACGAGATGATCGCCGACGCACGCATGCGCCTGAGCCGTGACGCGCGCGCGGCGTTCGATGCGGTCTATCCCGAGAGCTGAACGCGAACGCGTCGCCACGAGCACGAGCGGGCGCCCGGCACCTCACGACACCTCCCGGCACCTCCCGGCACCTCCCGGCACCTAGCGAGGGTCGTACAGGCCCGGCTCGGGCGTCGCGTCGCGCGGGACCGCCGCGGCATCGCTCACCGCGGCATCGCTCACCGCGGCGGGCGCGCCTCCGGCATCGACGCGCATCGCCCTCGCCGCCCGCACCGCGCTGATGCGGACGAGCGCGACCGTGGTGCTGCCGCTGACGATCAGCACCGCGACCACGAGCCACACGTAGCGCGGCTTCGTGCGTGGCGGGGTCGAGCTCATCGAGCTGGCACTCCCTCCGAGCGTGGTAGCCCGTCGGTCACCGCGGAACCGGTGACGACAACGGCGATCACGAGCGTTCGGGCCAGCACGAAGGAACGTCCGGAGGATATAATCGAATGCTCAGGTGCGTCAGACCCGTCCTCCCTTTACCGACACGGCCATCCGCAACGTCCTCGATCAACGTGCCGTGCGCTCGGTCTACCAGCCGGTCGTGAACCTACGCACGCGCGAGATCTTCGCGTACGAGGCGCTCGCCCGGCCCCTGACCCCCGACTTCGATGGCCCGATCAGCCTGTTCGCCGCCGCCGTCGAGCACAACTGCACCGGCGAGCTCGGCCGGATGCTGCGCGAGATGGCGATCGAAGAGGTGCCGAACCACAAGCTGTTCGTCAACATCCACCCCGCCGAGCTCAACGAGAAGTGGCTCGTCCAGCCCAACGATCCGATCTTCCAGCACACGCAGGAGCTCTACCTGGAGATCACCGAGAGCATCCCGCTCTCGCACTTCCACCTGTGCCAGAGCATCCTGGCCGAGGTTCGAGATCGCGGCGTCCACCTCGTCGTCGACGATCTCGGCGCCGGCTATTCGAACCTCAAGTACATCGCCGATCTGCATCCGCGCGTCGTCAAGCTCGACCGCGGCTTGATCGCCGGGCTGCAGATCGGTACGCGCCTGTTCAAGCTGGTCAGCGCGATCGTCGTGTTGTGCCGCGAGCTCGGCGCGATGGTGGTCGCCGAGGGCATCGAGACCGTCGACGAGTTGAAGGCGTCGATCGCCGCGGGCGCCCACTTTGGCCAGGGCTACTTGCTCGCGCGGCCCGCCTTCCCGCCGCCCGAAGAGGTGCACTGGCCCGCGGAGATGCTGGACGATGACGCCGGGCCCGGGTCGATGTCGCGCAAGCGCAGCTCGACGACGCCACCGAAGCCGCGCACGACGACCAAGTCGCGCAAGCGCTGATCTGCGACCTCGCGGTCAGCTCGAGGTCACGCGGTCACGGGGTCAGGCCGAGAATCGCCAGCGCGCGCGCGTCCGCGAGCCGAGGCCGAGCTCGGTATCGCCGGCGATCGCGATCACGCGGGCATCTTCCTGGCCGTGCAGCCGGGTGCCGTTGCGGCTCGCGGTGTCGATCACGAGGAACGCGTCGTCGACATCGAGCAGCAGCGCGTGGACGCGCGAGAGCGAAGGATCGTCGAGCACGCCGGCGCCGTCGCAGCGCGCGTAGCGGCCGACCAGGACGCCGTCGCGCAGCGCCGCGTGACCAAGCGTGAGCGTGCCGCGGTGGTGCTTGCCGATCAGCTCGAGCGTACCGATCCCCGCGCCCGGCATCACGAGGCTATCTCCGGTGTCGCGCGGCCCCTGCGTGCGCATGATCATGCTGACGTGGGTCTGCGCCTGCTGGAAGTCGCGCGCGATCAGCTTCGGGACCGAGGCCTCCGGCACGTTCTGGAGCTCGTCGAAGTAGACCCGCTCGGGGATCATCGCCCACGCGTCGTTGCCGCTCTCCGGCCAGTCGCTCGGATCGCCGAGCGGCAGGATGAACAGCGCGTAGCCGGCGCAGCGCAGCAGCGCCGGCCCTTCGGCGCGCAGGCCGCGAAGCGGGCGGCCGTGCTCGTCGCGGAAGCCATGCTGCGTGCGTAGATCGAGCACGCGATAGCGCACCGCGGTCGCCGCGCGCGCCCAGCTCTTCACCGGATCGAGCACGATCGCGAGGTGGCGCAGCGCGAGCTCCTCGCTGCCGCGCAGGAACAGATCGCACGCATCGTGGCGACCGACCATCGCGGCGACATAGCGCGCGACGCGCGCGCGCAGCGTGCAGATGCCGGCGGCCTGCCCGGTGACCTCGTTGATCGCGATCATCGCGAGGCCCGGCTCGTCGATCGCGCGGCACGCCGGCGCGAACGTCGGATACGCCTGGTGAAACAACGCGCGCAGCTCGCGATCGATCCGGGGGACCGAGCGCAGCACCGTGGCGCGGTTCTCGCCCGCGCCGCGGACTTGGCCGTCCCACAGATCGACGCCCACGGTCTTCACGCGTCAAACCTAGCAGGTCCAGGGTCAGCGATGGGGTAACTTCGGGGGCGTGAGCGACCATCCTACCGACTTCGTTGGCAACGTCCACGAAGCCATCTCCTCGTCGATCAAGACCGCCCTCCCCGACGCCAGCGTCGAGTCCTCGGGTAGTGGCGGTCACTACAGCATCGCCGTCGTGTCGACCGCGTTCGCCGGCCGGAGCCTGCTCCAGCAGCAGCGACTCGTGCTCGGCGCGATCAAGCACCTTCTCGGCGGCAACGCGCCGCCGATCCACGCGGTCGATAATCTGATCACGAAGACTCCGACGTAGCGCTTCGCTGCACTACCAGATGTTCCGGAGTTGACCGAGCGGGAGGGCCCGCCCATGCTCCCGGCAATGAGACGACGTATGGCGAGCGCGGTGGCGCTCGGTGTGATGCTCGTGGCGATCACCGCCGCGGCGCAACCCGGTCCCGATGCTCCGACCGCCGCGGCCGCCGGCGTGCCCCCGTCGCCGACGCAGGCGATCCCGGCGCCCCCCGCGCAGGAGCCCGAGATCGACCTCGTCACGATCGGGATCGGCGCGTTGATGTGGGAGCGCCACGGTCACATCGCGCTGTGCGTGACCCAGCACGGCTTGCGCTCGAGCCTCGTCGATCCGCAGCCCGAGGACCGTTGCTACAACTACGGGATCGGCGACTTCCACGATCCGATCAAGATGACGTGGGGGTTCTTCCGGGGCGCGCAAAGCTTCTGGGCCGGCAAGGACCTGCCGGCGAACATGCTCGCGATCTACACCTATACGGATCGCACGATCTGGGTCCAGCCGCTGCCGCTCGACCCGGCGCAGAAGCAACAGGTGATCGAGAAGCTCGAGAGCGACATCAAGCCGGAGAACCGCTACTACGCGTACGACCACTTCGCCGACAACTGCACCACGCGGATCCGCAACATCATCGATAACGTCACCGATCACGCCCTGTCGAAGATGACCGATCTGCCCGGCGACAAGACGTTCCGCGACTACGCGCGGGATGGTTTCGCCGGCATGCGGCTCCCGCTGATCATCACCGACATCGCGATGGGGCGCTCGACCGATCGCACCCCGACCTACTGGGAGCGGATGTTCCTGCCGCAGTACCTGCGCGAAGCGGTGCAGACCAAGTGGGGCATCAAGCCGCAGATCGTCTACGAGCGCAAGGAGTGCCGGCGCGACGCGCGCGCGGCGCTCGAGGCACACCGCGATCCGGACGCGTCGTGCGTGTCGCGCGGTATCCCGACCGTGCCCGACCCGCCGAGTGGGCGGTGGTGGCTCGCGCTCGCGATCATCGTGCTGACCGCGCCGGTGTGGGCGACACGGCTGTGGGGCCACCTCCAGCGCACCGGGCTCGCGTTGTCGATCCTCCCGTACTGGATCCTCGGCACCGTGTTGACGGTGCTCGCGATCGTCAGCCCGCTGCCTTATGTCCACATCAACGAGACCTGCCTGGTGTGGTTCCCGCTCGATCTCGTGATCCTGTTCCTGTCGCCGGCGCACAAGGTGCTGTACGCGAAGGGCCGCGTCGCGATGCTCGGCTTGATCGCGCTGTTGCTGGTGGTCAACGTGCTGCACCAGCCCTTGTGGGCGCCGCTGCTGTGGCCGCTGATCCCGATGGCGATCGTCGCGTTCTGGAAGCGCGACCGATGACGTCGAACGTCGCCAAGTGCCTGCTGATCTCGAAGGTGCTGGTCGCCGACGGCATGATGAGCGAGGACGAGCGCGCGTTCCTGGCCGAGCTCATGACCCAGCTCGGCCTCGACCCCGACGAGAAGCACAGCGTGATCGAGCTCGAGGGCTGGGACGAAGCGGAAGGCATCGTCAACACGCTGCCGCTCGACGACAAGCTCGCGTTGGTCGAGTTGCTCGTCGACGCGGCCTCGGCCGATGGCCACCTGTCACCGACCGAGCTGGCGACGATCCAGCGCGTCGAGCTAGCGCTCGGGATCAAATGACGACGATCGCGGTCCCGGTTGGCGAGCTCGCGGCGCATCGCGCGGCGCACGACACGACCCGGCAGCTCGCGCCCGCGGTCGTCGGCCTGATCCGCGAGCACGCGTGGCACGCGGCGCTGGTCCCGCACCTGCTCGGCGGCGCCGAGCTCGAGCCCGCGGCGTACGTCGAGCTGCTCGAGGCGATCGCGAGCGGCGACAGCGCGACCGGCTGGGTGACGATGACCGCCTCGACCTCGGCGATGCTGGGCGCGTACCTGCCGCGCGGCGCCGCGACGGCGCTGTTCGCGCACGGTACGCCGCTCCTGGCCGGCGTGTTCGCACCCGGCGGCGTGCTCGACGACCAAGGCGTGGTGACGGGCACGTGGTCGTGGGCCTCGGGCTGCCGCCACGCCGATTGGTTCGCGGTCGGCGCGCTGCGCGACAAGCGCCACGTCGTGTGCTTCGTACCGCGCGCGAGCGTGCAGATCCGCGACCACTGGGACACGCTCGGGTTGGCCGGCACCGGTAGCCACGACCTCGCGATCGACGGCGTGCGGGTCGCGGCCGAGCACACGTGCTCGTTGTTCGGCACCGAGCCGTGGCCCGGCACGCCGCTGTATCGCGTGCCGGTGTTCGGGCTGCTCGCGACCGGGATCGCGGCGTGCGCGCTCGGCATCGCGAAGACCGCGCTCGGCCACGCCGCGGATCGGCTGCGTCGCGACAAGGAGCCAGCTTCATCGCAGCTCGTGAAGTTCGCCGAGCTCCACGCCGAGCTCGCGGCCGCGCGCGCCTACCTGATCGCGACGTGCACGACGGTGTTCGCGCACGCACGGGCCGGCGCGATCGAGCCCGCGGCGCGCGGCGAGCTCCGGCTGGCCGCGTCGAGCGTGACCGAGCGCTGCGTCGAGGTCGCGCGCGGCTGCTTCCACCTCGACGGTGCCGCCGCGCTGCGCGACCGCCACCCGCTCCAGCTCGCGCTTCGCGACCTCGAGGTCGTCAAGACCCACAAGATGGTCGTCGATCGCGTGCTGCCGGCCGCCGCACGCGCACTGCTCGGGCTCGGCACGCCGCCGCCGGATCTCTAGCTACTCGGCGAGCAGCAGCTCGATCGCCGGGAGATCTTGCTCGCGCACGCTGCCGGCGCGCGCGCACCGGATATGGCCGGTCGGGCTCACGAACACGTGGATCGGGATCGGCGCGCCAGCGTCGAGGCCGAGCTGCTTGAACCAGGTCTCCTTGGCCTGCTGATCCAGGATCCGCGCGGTGTGCGGCGGATCGTGGTGCAGCTTCTGATACGCGGCGACCTGGTCGTCGGTCTCGTCGATCGAGACGAACTCGAGATCGATCTGCTTGCCGCCGGCCTCGAGCTTGGTGGTCCAGGCCGCGAGCCGCGGCATCTCGTCGACGCACGGCTTGCACCAGGTCGCCCACACGTTCAGCCACGTCCAGGCGCCGGGCTTCGAGGTGATCTTGTACTCGCCGAGCGCAGGGAGCTGGAGCAGCGGACCGGAGTCGTCGGCCTTGTGGAAGTCGCAGAACGCGGCGGTGCTCGCCTTCTGGCCGGCGTTGACCTTCGCGCCCTCGGCGCGCGACGGCAGGGGCGGCGCCGCCGAATCCGACTTGCCGCACGCCCCTAGCGTGGCAAGCGCGCCGAGCGCCAGCGCGATTACAGCTGACAGTCGATCCACGCGACAAACGCGCTGCGGTTGATCTCTTCCGACGTGCATTCGGCTCCTTTGGCGCTGCGCTTCCACGAACAGAACTCGGTCTCGAGCTGCGCGAACTCCTCACCGAGCCACAACATGCCGACCTCCTTCTCGAGATCGGGATCCTTGAACTGGGTCTTGAGGTGCGCCATCACGGCCTCGGCCCGTGCCCGCGATAGCTCGCGATTGTGCTCGACCGTGCCCTCCGGCGAGCTGCGCGCGACGACGAAGAACCAGCTCGCCCCACGCTGATCCGCGAACACCTGGTCGACGATCGCGAGATCGGCGGGGTCGAGCTCGGACTTGTCCTTGTCGAACTCGATGATGCCACCGCGATCTTTCATCGGCTTGAACAGCGAGTTGAAGTCGGTGCCGCTCATCGTCGCGACGTTCTTGGCCTGCACCGGCTGGCAGCCGCGCGCGGCTCCGCCGCCGACCAGGCCGCAGCTCATCAGCACGCGGCGCAGGATCTTCTTGAGCTGCGGGCTGCAGTAGCCGACATCGGCCGCGGCGGCCACCGGGGTGCCTTCGGCGGGCGCCGCCGCGGCCTCGGCGAGCCGCGTCTTGGCGGAGCTGATCCACACGCCGGTGACGGTCACGGGGATCGCGAGCAGCACGGCGACGAGGGCGACGCGTGCGGCGATCACGGCGCGCTCCCTGGATCCGGAGAGGTCACGGGCTTGTCGGCAGGCTCGCCGGCGGGCTTTTGCGCCGCGGGCTTTCCCGCCGCGGGCTCGACGCCAGGCTTGTCGGCCGCGGGCTTGTCCGCCGCGGGCTTGTCCGCCGCGGGCTCGACGACGGGCTTGTCCGCCGCGGGCACGACGGCGGGCTTGTCGGCGGGCGCCGGCGCGGGCTTGCCGGTGGGTTCCGCCGCGGGCTTGTCGGCCGCGGGCTTTTCCGTCGATCCCGTCGTCGGACTCTCGCTCGCCCTGGGCTTCGCAGGCACGGGCGCGGTGGCGGGTGGCGCCGCCGCCGCGGGTAGGGGCTTCGGCGCGAGCGTGCCGTGGTCGTGGCGGTCGAGCATGATCGAGAGCGCGAATTCGAGCCCGAGGTCGACGTCCTCGTCGCACAGCTTGGTGCCGTCGACGAACAGCTGCGGGGTCAGCACGTGGATGTTGTTCGCGACCGCCCAGCGCAGCGACTTGTTGAGCCGCGACCGCGCCGCCGGCGAGCCCACGCACGACGCGAGCTCGGGGAAGCGCTGCTTGACGTAGCGCGCAGCCGCGGCCGGATCCTTCGCGGTGTCGGCGCGGATCTGGTCCTGGTTCTCGAACGCCCACTGGAGGACCTCGGGCGCGCGAGCACCGGCGCACAGGACGGCCTCGCTGACCGTGCACGCGCCCGGGTGCGTGGTCTCGCTGATCATCCAGTTACACGTGTTGTCGAGCGGGAACAGGATCGCGCGGCGATCGAGCTTGTCGTCGAGGCCGCTGGCCTCGAGGCGCTGCTCGAACGCCTTGCACGCCGGGCACAGCGGATCGAGGATCTCGACGGCCTGCGCGTTGCGCGAGCTCGTGCGGTGGACGTCGACCATCACGCCGTAGGTGTCGTCGGGCTTGACGAGCGCGTCGCACGTGCCGATGAACTTCGAGTTATCCGGCGCGGTCGCGAGATAGAGCACGATCGGCAGCGCGACGAACACGCAGCCCAGCCCGAACATGCCGGCGAAGAACGCGTTGCTGGCGGGCTCGTTCGCCACGCCGACCTCGAGGCGATGGCCGCCGCTGCGCGACGTGCCGACGATCGCGCCACGCCTCGCGCGCCGCCACGTCATCAGCGCGCCGGTGAACACCAGCGCGCTCGCGAGGTAGATGCACACGCACAGCTTGCAGGTCGTGCCGAGCTTGGTCAGCGAGATCGTCAGCATCACGAGCGAGATCACCAGCGGCAGCGCGGTCGCGGTGACCAGGAACAGCGTCGCCTTGACGTCGTCCTTGCGACGCGTGACGATCAGATCCGCGGCGGCGAACGCGATGAACGCGAACACCGACATCGCCCCGAGCGCGATCGGGATGCCGCCCCACACGTGCGTGCGGAACAGCGACGAGTACGGGCTCATCATCGCGACCTGACATCCCGAGGTTGGATCGGTGTGGGTCACCCCCGGGATGAACGAGCAGTGCAGGCTGTGCACCTGGCGATCGAGGTGCTCTATGAAGTCGTAGGTCGAGACGCCGGCGAACACGAGGCCCAGCACGGCACCCACCAACACTACGACCAGCCACGTCGGTGGTCTCATGGCGCGCATGATCCCACGCCCGCAGGCCCGGCGCCATTGCACGTGCCGCTGGCGCAATCCGCCGCGACTACGCAGGGTTGGCCGGCCGCGCAGGGGCGACGAGCCTCAAGGGCTCGTCGACAGCGTGTCGAACTTGACGCTGATCGGGTCGGCCGCCGCGAACCCGGCGAACGTCGTCGTCGTCGCGAGCGTCGAGCTCATCCCGGCAGCGAGCTTGAGGCTGACGTTGAAGAACGTGTCGTTCGCGTCGGGCTTCGGATCGGTCGCGCCTGCGGGCCACGACTCGAAGATCGGGTGCACGAGCGTGAGCCCGGAGGGACCGGCGGTCGCCACGAGCTGCTGGATGTAGAGGTCGGCGCCGATCGGCTTCGCGTACAGCGTGATCGTGCTCCCCGTCGATCCGGTCGGGCCGAGATCGATCGTGGTGACCAGGCAGGTCGGATCGCCCGGCGCTCCCGCGGAGCAGTCCGCGAGCGGCGTGTGCGCGGTCACGATCTCCATCGTGTCGCCCGCGCGCGCGCCCTGCTCGTAGGTGATCCACGTCAGGATATCGGTGGCTTCGCCGGCGCTGAGGGACGGGCCTTCGTGCATGCCCTTGAGCAACACGGGGCTCGTGCGTGGGGAGCCGAGGCTAATCACCGACGGCACGTTCGCGACCATCGTGTCGCGTGCGTCGAGGTCGGTCATGCCGGCCATGTACGCCGGCGCGCCCATGGTCATCTGGCCGGCGTGGCACGTATCGCAGGTGCCATCGCGCAGCGCCGGACGCGCGAGCTTGATCCACGCGGTCTGCGCGAGCTGCTGTTGTGGGGACAGGTTGGCGACCTGCTCCCCCTGATCGATCGTCCCGGTGCAACTTGCCACCGCGAACAGAAGTGCGGCGCGACGAACCACGCTGCGAGTTTACACAGATCACGCGACCCCGTGCTCGAAAATACTGCCAGACCGCGGCCCGCCGTGACAGGCGCTGTCAGCGCGGGCCGTCACCGTGGTACGAGCTGGCGGAGCTGCCACGCCTGGAGGTGCAAGCGGCGATGCGCCTCGCGCTGCTGCCGCCGCATCGACGCCCCCGCGCCGACCGCGCCCGCCATCAACGCGATGACGTAGATCACGCCGACGATCAGGGTCGGGATGCGATGGCCCGCGAACGCCACGGTCTCGAACACCAGGCCGTGCGTGCCGACGATCATCGTGTGGGACATCCAGCCGAGCTGCTCGAACAGCAGCGGCGCGAGCACGCCCAGCGACATCGACACCACGATCCCGATCGGCGAGCCGAGCCACGAGAACTGCGGGGTCAGCACCATCGCGATCGCGATCGTCGCGGCGATCCCCGGCGCGATCAGGAGCGGCGAGAACATCCGCGCGAGCACGAACACGAGCAGCATGTTCGCGATGATGATCAGCTCCGGGCGCGGCCGCTTCGCGCTGCGCACGAACAGGCCGAGCAGGCCGTCCGCGGCGAGCATGATCGCGAGCACGCCCAGGAGCGTGTTCTCGCCGTCCGAGATCCACCACAACAGCGGCAAGAACGCGAGCGCGGCGACGACGACCCACAGACCGGAGGACGCGAGCACGCGCGCGCTGCGCATGTTGTCGCGCTCGATCGATTCCTCGACCTCGGGTGGCGTCACGGTCGGCGGCTCGAGCATCAAGCGTCCGACGAGCTCGGCCGGGCCGTCGAGCGCCGGATCGAGCGCGAGCGCGGCCGCGGCCTCGCGCATCGCGAGCGGGCGCTGGGTCTCGCCGTCCTCGCTCGCGAACGCGGCGCGAGCGCGAGCGAGGTGATCGCGGGCGAGTTGCCGGCGCAACGCGACGTCGCGATCGCCGTCGAGGTAGCGCTGCACCGATTCGCCGAGCTCGCGGGCCGTGGCGATCCGATCACCGCGGTCCTTCTGCGTCGCCGCGACGCACAGCGCGTCGAGCTCGGGCGGCACCGCGTGGCCGCGTTGCGAGGGCCGTGCGTCGAGCCCTTTGACCGCGCTCTCGAGCCCGTGAAAGCCGCGAGGATGCAGCGGCTCGCCGGAGAGGATCTCGTAGAGCAAGCAGCCCAGGGTGTAGATGTCGGCGCGGCCGTCGATGTCCGTGCCGCGGACTTGCTCCGGCGACATGTAGCCGGGCGTGCCGATCGCGGTGCCCACCTTGGTCGCGTGCTCGCCGCTGCCGCTGTCGACGTCGTGGAAGTCCTCCTGCTCGCCGATCACCTTCGCGACGCCCCAATCGAGGATGTAGACCTCGCCGAAGTCGCCGAGCATGATGTTGTCGGGCTTGAGATCGCGATGGACGATGCCGCGCACGTGGGCGAACTCCATCGCGAGGCAGACATCGACGAACGCGCGCAGCATGCGCTGCTGGGTCGGTTCGTCGCGATAGGCCACCAGCGCGGCGAGCGCGGTGCCGCCGACCTTCTTCATCACGAAGAATGGCAGGTCGTCGTCGTCGCGGCCGATCTCGTGGACCGGCACGATCGCCGGATGGTCGAGCCGGCCTTGCACCGACGCCTCGCGCAAGAACCGCGCGATCGCGCGCTCGCTCGGGTGCGCCGCGCGCATCCGCTTGATCGCGACATCGCGGCCGACCTGTTCGTCGCGCGCGGCCATCACCTCGCCCATGCCGCCCTTGCCGATCCGGCGGCCGAGCAAGTAGCGCTTCGCGACGAGCGTGTCGGTCGGCGGAGCGCGATCGACCGAGCCCTCACCTTCCTCGCCCGTGATCGCGACCTTGATGGTGGGCGACTCGCGATCTCCGGAGCTCATCCCCCGATGTTACGTCACGGCGTGCAGGTTACGCCCGAGTTCGGGTCGGCACCGCCGATGAAGTGGCGTAGTCCGAGCTGGTCGTCGTAGCTGACCGCGAGGCCGCACACGGTATCGGGACGGACCGGGGCCTCGGTCCACGCGATCGTCCCGGACGGCAGCGCCGGGATCTGCACGCCGACCTGGTTGCTCCAGCTCGGCTGCACGTGAAAGCTCATGAACCCACCCGCGCTGCCGATCGTGACGGCGATCTCGTCGGCGGTCGCCGGCACCCACGCTCCGGCGACGCGCTTCATCCACATGTAGTCGATGCTCGTGATCGCGCCGGCGCTCGTATTCAACCGGGTGAAGATCGAGAGCGTACCGTCCGCGGTGAGCGACGCCTTCGTGCGCGTCACCACGTTGGTGAACGTCAGCGTCGTGGCGGTCGCGCCGAGCGTATAGGCGATCGTTGCCGGCGAGCCCCCCGAGCCGGGAAGCTCGAGCGCGGCGTCGTGCTCGAGATCGTAGTCCGCGCCCCAGCTCGCCATCGGGCCCCCTCCCGGCATGCCGCTGAACGACGTATTCGCGCCCGGGGTCGAGCCATCGGCGACGGTCACGGTGTACGCCGCGCCGTGCGCGAGCACTTGATAGGGCGGCATCGATGCATCGATGTAGCTCGTCGCGTCCATCGCGGTCGGGTACATCACGTACGCCGACGTCTGGTTGAACACGGGGGTCGCGACCTCGGCACCGCTGGTGGGGAAGAACTGATCGGTCATGTCGGCGACCGTGAAGTTCGCGCCGGCCGCCGAACCGCGCCGCATGTTCGAGCGCACGTGGAAGTCGATGCCGAACTGATGGCCCTCGACGAGATCGATCTGGCCGTCGCCGTCGATATCGGGGTTCGCGTAGCGCAACGACAGATCGTCGACCGAGCCGAGGTACTCGGCGGCCGCCGGGTCGAGGCCGAGCTCGGCAATCACGTCATCGTATGACACCCCGGCGGTCGCGGTTTGCGTGCCCGGATCGATGGTGACGTCCCCCATGTCGAGGTGACCGGCAAGCTGGGGCGATACCGTATCGAGCGTGTTCGCGCGGAACATCGCGACCGCCATCTCGGCACCGACCGCGGTCGAATCGACGAACACGAACACGTACGGTTGGCCCGGTGTGACCTCCAGCGTGAAGCTGCCATCCGCACCGACCTCCGCGATCGTCCGGATCGGCGACGCGCTCACCGGCTGGACGGCCATCACGTGGGTGATCGTGCGTGGTGCCTCCGGCGCCGCCGTGCGGGCGGCGATCGTCGTGCCGATCCGCCCGGAGATCGTGTAGCCGCCGGGGTTGTCGCCGCCGGGCTGACCGCCGCCAGGCTGACCACCGCCGGGGCCCGTGGGGGAGCTGGCACAACCAGCCGTGATCAAGAGCGCGAGCCTGAGTTTCATTCCTCTGGCGCATCGGCCGGCCGCGGAGTTCGTGAACGAGGATCTCATCGAAGAAGTGGCCGGGGCGTTCCGGCCGCACCCGCTCGACGAGCTGCGTTATCACCCGGCGTGGCACGACCTCGATGCTGGAGGTAGGACACGCGCGTACCGCGCTGCGACCGCTGAAGCCGCGCTCGATCCGGATGGCCTCTCGACCACGGCCCGCGCGGTTCTCGCCCACATCGCGCGCTGATAAGCTCCGCGCGCTTCATGGCCGAGGACGAGACCCACCGGACCCGCAAGTGGCAGAAGCTACCGCGCGAGACCGAGATCGATCCGATCCAGGCGCTCCGCATGGCGATCGCGGAGATCCGCGCGGCGCCGCGCGATCCGGAGCCGCGCCGCCACCTGCGTGCGCTCGCCGCCGACCAGGGCGCGTGGGAGCAACTCGCGCTGTTCCTCGAGGATGAAGCGCGCGCCGCCGCGCGCCGGCCCGAGGTCCAGGCCGCGTTTCTCGAGGAGCTCGCCGATGTCCACGAGAACCTCGATCAACCGCTCGAGACCATCTCGGCGATGGAGGCCGTGGTCGAGCTCGATCCGGACAACGTCGAGCACCACGATCGGCTGGCGTGGCTGTATCGCCGCGCCGGTGCCTGGCAGAAGGCCGCCGAGGCGTTCGAGCGCGTCGCCGGGCTGGCGCGCGACGATCGCGCGCGCGCGGCGCTGCGCGCGGCCGGCACGCTGTATCGCGATAACGGCAAGCTCGATCACGCGGCCGCGACGTACCGCGCGATCGTCGATCGCCGGCCGAGCGACCTCGATGCGTGGAAGGCGCTCGACGAGACGCTGGCCAAGCTCGGGCGCTGGCGCGAGGTCGCGCAGGTCCGCGGCGAGATCGCGGCGCGCGCGACCGGCGTCGAGAAGGCCGTGCTGTTGCGCGGCCAGGCCCGCGCGCTCGAACAAGCCGGCGAGGGCGCCGCCGCCGCGGCGCTCGTCGCGCAGGCGTCGCGCCACGCTCCCGATAATGTCAGCGGTCTGGTCGACTACGCCGACGTGCTCGCGCGCGGCGGACAGGCCCGCGAGGCGGCCGACATCATCGCGGCGCGCGTCGACGAGGCGATCGATCGCGGCGCGCCGACCGACGATGTCGCGGCGCTGCGGCTGCGCCTGGTCGCGATCCTCGACGACGAGCTCGGCGATCGCGCGGGCGCGACGAGCGTGTTGCGCGACCTGCTGGCGGCGGCGCCGGAGTACCTGCCCGGCCTGGAGCGCCTCGCGTCGCACGCGGCGCGCGCCGGCGATCGCCGAGCGCACGCCGACGCGCTGTTGCGCTACGCGGCCGCGCAGCCGGATCGCGACGGCCGGATCGTGATGACGTTCGAAGCGGCGCGCCGCACCAGCGAGGCCGGCGACCACCAGGCCGCGGTCGCGGCGCTCGAGAAGCTCGTCGAGGAAGACATCGACGATCTCGAGCTCGAGCAGCAACTCGCCGAGGAGCTCGACACCGCGCGCAGTGCGCTCGTCGTCGAACAGGCGCTCGTGGAGGCGGCGGCCGGCCAGGTCGCCGAGGGCGAACGCAGGCTCCGCTCGGTGCTGGGCTCGCGGCCGTACCGCCCCGAGGCCGCGCTCGCGCTCGCCGACCTGCTCGCCGCGCAGCACCGCGATGACGAGGCGACCGAGATCCTGCGCGACTGCCTCGCGGCCGCGCCCGATCACGCGGTGCCCGAGCAGCTCGCGCGGATCGTCAAGCGCAGCGGCGATCTGGCCGCCGATCGCGACGAGGCGCACCAGCTGTTCCACGAGGCACACCGGCTCGATCGCCGGTCGTTGCCGATCACGCTCGCGCTCGGCGAGAGCTGCTTCCAGCGCAAGCTGTGGCGCGAGGCCGCGCTCCACCTCGGCTCGCTCGCCGACCATCCCGAGGCCGCGCAGCACGCCGGCGCGGTCGCGAACGGCCTGGTCCGCGCCGCGCAGGCCGAGGTCCGCGCCCTGCGTCCGGCGAACGCGCTGCGCCACCTCGAGGCGGCGGTCGCGCGCGATCCGCGCTGCGCGCGTGCCTGGCACGAGCTCGCGGAGCTCGCGATCCAGGCCGACGAGATGCAGCGCGCCGCCGACTGCCTCGAGCACGAGGCCGAGGCGACGACCGAGCCGCGCGATCGGTGGAGGCTGTACGACGCGCTCGGCGATCTCGCGCTCGACGTACTCGGCGATCCGGCGCGGGCCGAGCGCTGCTGGACCACGGTCGCGTCGATCAACCATACCGCTTCATCCGGCCCAGCCGGCCTCGCGAGCTACGCCGCGGATCACGTCGCGATGTTGCACAAGCTCCTCGCGGTCCAGCGCAAGCGCGGCGCGGGCGCGGAGCGCGGCGAGACCTGTGCGTGGCTCGCCGATCTCGAGACCGGCGACAGCGCGCGCAAGGCGTTCCTCGAGGAGGCGATCGATGCGTTCAGCGCGAGCGGCGAGCTGCGGCGCGCGCGCGACCTCGCGGCGAGTCTCGTGTTGCGCTATCCGCTCGACGTCGACACCGTCGCGGTGGGTTCGCGCGCGGCGATCGCGGCGGGCGATCACGATAACGCGGCACGCTGGTTGCGCAAGGCGCTCACCACCTGGGAGCAGGGCGGCGATCCTGGGATGGCCGATCCGCGCCGGGCGGAGTTGTGGCGCCGGCTCGGCGATGCCGAGCGCACGCGCAAGCACCAGCCCGGCGCCCTGGCCGCCTATCAACGCGCGGTCGCCGTCGCGCCCGAGTCCGAGGGTGCGCTCGCGGCCCGCCGCGGCATCGTCGAGCTGGCGAGCGCCTCGGGCCGCACCGAGACGTCGTCGTTGATCGCGCTGGTCGAGGCGGAGCAGGATCCGAACGACGTGATCAAGTTCGCGCGCGATGCCGCCGCGAACGGCAGCACCGATGACGCGCGCGCGTTCTTCGAGCTCGCGCGCGCGCTCGGGGTCGTGCTGACCGCGGGCGACGAGCG
>JBDTEH010000261.1:0-9440 GCA_039922635.1 Kofleriaceae bacterium
ATCGCGCCCGGCTTGGCCGCGTGCAGACGATCGGCGACGAGCGTCGACATCGGCATCGGCATCATCATGCGTCGATCACCCCGCGCTGCCGCCCGCCGCGCGGGGCGAGCTCGGCGCGTCGATCAACCCACGCAGGCGCGGCGAGATCTCCTCGACGTAATGCGCGCCCTTCACCGAGCCCTCGATCTGGCGGCCGGTCGAGCGGCCATCGGGGCCGGGCAGCGCGAACAGCGGCACGAGCGTGTACTTGTAGCCGGCGCGCTCGAGCGCGTCGCTGTCGCGGTCGGCGTCGAACACGAGCATGCGGACATCACCGAACGCCTGATCGAGCAGCCCCGCGGCCGCGGCCTCGTGGAACTTCACGCACGGTTCGCACCACGTGGCGCCGAGATAGACCAGCAGCTTCTTGTGGTCGTGCGCGGCGCGCGCGGCCTCCTTGGCGATCAGCGGCGCGACATCGTGGACGGCGGGCGCGGCGACGAGCTCGAGCTTGCCGGGCGGCAGGTCGAGCTTCGACGCGCCGCTCTGGCAGGCGGCGGAGCCGGCCAACGCGAGCAGCAGCACGAACCCCTTGATCATCGCCGCAATCCTAGCCGCTGCGCGAGCTGGGCGGCAGCGGGAACATTCGGATCGATCGATAGCGCGATCGCGAGGTGCCAGCGCGCCGAATCGGCATCGTTGCCGGCCGCGCACAACAGCGCGAGCGCGACGAGCGCGCGCGGCCACGGCCGGCAGCCGACCAGGTAGCCCTCGACGGCGCGGCGCTCGAGCTGGGCCTGCTCGAGCGGATCCTTGCCGGCCGCGACCTGGACCCGGTAGCGCACCCAGGCGAGCGTCGCCTCGTAGTCGGGGTGGCCGGGCTGGTGGCGCGCGGCCTTCGCGAAGTGCCCCATCGCGCGGTGCGCGTCGCCCTCGCCGAGCGAGGCCTGGCCCTTGACGAACGCCTCGGCGGCGAGCCGCGAATCCTCGATATCGATCGCCCACTGCGTCCTCATCGTGGCGAGGTGCTGGCGGAGGTAATCGGTGTAGCGCCCGCGCTGCGCGTGATCGACGAGCACGGCGCGCGCCTTCTCGACGAGCTCCCACGTCGGCTTGACGTGCGTGACCAGCTCCGCGAGATCGTAGCGGCCGAGCGCCTGCGGCGAGTAGCGCGAGCCGAGCAGCTGATACGACGCCTCGATCTCCGGATACTCCGCGAGCGGCGTGATCTCGAGAACATCGTAGTACGTCGAGCGCTCGAGCCGCGTGACGCGCGCGCGCAGGTGCTTGCGGATCTCGTCGAGCGAGCGGCGCGCGGGGGTGGCCGAATCGTGGACCTCCGGGGTCACGGCGATCGCGCCGAGCGACGTGAGCGCCCACAGCAGGCGCGCGGTCTTGTGTGGATCGAGCGGCCCGGCCTTGACGATCGTCTGGACGGTCTTGGTCCCATCGGCGTGTGCGATGGTCTCGAGCTCGGGGACCGTGAGGATGCGCTCTTCGCGGAGCTGGGGCATCAGCGCCAGCGGGGTCACGTAGTGCTGGACGTGCCAGCGCAGCGCGGCGCGCGCGACCTCGACCTCGACGTTGCGCGCGTGGAGCAGCGTCGCCGGCCATTGCTCGAGCGTGTTCTCGACGGGTGGCAGCCTCAGCGCGGCGCGCATCACCGACCACCGCATGCCGGTCGCGAGCCGGAGCTTCGCGGCCTCGTGGATCGCGGCGACCAGCGTCGCGACCTTCGCGTTGGGCGTGAGCAGCGTGACGCGGGCGCCGGGCGCGTGTTCGCGGGCATCCGGCGAGCTGCCGATCGCCACCACGCCGGGCACCGACAGATGATCGCGCCAGGCGTTCGTGACCGCCCCGAGCCGCGTGCCGAGGTGGTCGGCGTCGATCAGTACGACCTCGCAGGTGAACGCGCCGCGCGGACCATCGACTTGCGCGGCATCCCAGCGCGCTTCGAACCCGGCACGGTTGAGCGTCTCCTCGAGCTGCACGCCCGAGCCGACGTCAGCGTGCGCGATCAGGACGTGCACCGAGCAAGCGTATCACTCCCCCAGCATCTCGACGAGATCGCGGCACAGCTCGTCGAACGCGTCGCGGGCCGCATCGACCGCACCGCCGAGCGACAGGAACCCGTGGATCAACGCCGGATAGCGGCGATGGCGCACCACCGTGCCGGCGGCGCGCAGGCGCTCGGCCCACGCGTCGCCCTCGTCGACCAGGGGGTCGAACCCGGCGGTCGCGACGATCGCGGGCGCCGTGCCGTGGAGGTCGGTCCAGAACCACGGCGACCCCGCCTCGAGGTCGGTGTCGGGGGCGACGTAGTGATCGTGGAAGTACTGGATCATCGTCCGCGTCAGCAGATAGCCGTCCCCGAGCCGGTCGAGCGACGGCGAGGTCAGCGTCAGATCGACGAGCGGATAGATCAACCATTGAACGTCCGGCGCACGGACTCCTCGCGCGCGCGCCCAGTGTTCGACATGCGCCGCGAGGAAGCCTCCCTGGCTATCGCCGCCGACCGCGACCTTGCCGGTCGCGCGTGGCACGAGCGCCTGCCACGCGGCGCAACAGTCCTCGATGCCGGCGGGATGCTTGTGCTCGGGACCGAGCCGATAGCCGACCGAAGCCACCGTGCACCGGGTGTGCGCCGCGAGGTAGCGGGTCGTCGGCTCGGAGCCCGCGATCGAGCCGATCACACCGCCGCCGCCGTGGAAGTAGATCAGCCAGTGCGGGCCGGCCTCGTGCGGGACGAAGATCCGCACCGGCACGGTGGTTCCGTTGGAAGCGATCGTCGTCTCGATCACCTCGGCCATCGGGATCGGATCGAAGTCGAGCGGCGACATCCCGGCCTCGGCGTAGCGCCGCGCCGCGGCCGGCTCCAGCGACTCGAGCGCCGGCAAGCGCGCGATCCGTTCGAACTCGAGCGCCGCCGCGACCTGCGGATCGAGGCCGGCGTCGCGACCGGTGGCCCGCTTACGCCCCGCGAACCTGACGAACCAGGGAACTGCCATCGCGCTGCGGACCGCCGCGCGCATCCAACGTTGCCGCACGGGCGTAGCTTAACGCGGCCAGCCACCTCAACTGAATGCCAGTTGCGCAAGCTTCGTACGTTGCGCGGGACCTGCAACGTGGATGATCGTCCTGCGTGATGAGGGCTCACCATTTTATACCGCTGGTTTTACTCCTGTTCGCTTGTGGCACCCCAAAACGCGGTGGCACCGGCGATGACGACGGCGGCGCCATGGATGGTGGCAGCTGCCCTGCCGAGTGTCCGGACGGCACGACGTGCTCGAACGGCACGTGCAAGAGCCCGTGCGAGGCGGCGCTCGACCAGCCCTCGAACCTCGGGTGTGACTTCTGGGCCGCGGACCTCGATAACGAGGCGACGGCGCTGAGCAACGCGGCGTCGCAGCAGTTCGCGGTCGTCGCGGCGAACAACAATGACTACGCGGTCGACGTCACGGTCACGCTGAACGCCGCGCGGGTCGGTCAGCCGATCAGCGAGCAGCAGGTGACGATGATGACGGTGCCGCCGCGCACGGCCTCGCGGATCGATCTGCCGCAGCGCGAGATCGACGGCTCGATGGGCCAGAACAGCACGTACCTGATGAACAAGGGCTCCGGCACGTTCGTGTCGCCGCACGCGTTCCACGTCGTCTCGACCGGGCCGGTCGTGGTCTATCAGTTCAACCCGATCATCCAGCAGTTCTCGAACGACGCGTCGACGCTGATCCCGATCCAGGCGGTCGGCTCGGACTACACGATCATCGGGTACCCGACCGCGAACCCGTGCGGCAACCCGGCCCTCCCGGTCGACAGCATCCCCGATCACACCGCGATCACGATCATCCCGGTCCAGGACGACACCCACGTCACCATCACTCCGAGCCATCCGATCACGCCTTCGGCCGGGGATTCGGGCATTGCGATCCCGCTCGTGCCGAAGAACGGCGCGCTGAGCCTGACGCTGTCGCGCTACGACGTCGCGAACCTCGAGTCGGATCAGCTGTCGTCCCAGAACCCGTTCGATTGCATCTCCGCGGGGCAGGACGGCGACTTCACCGGCAGCCTGATCCACGCCGACAAGCCGGTCGCGGTGTTCACGTCGGCCGAGCGCGGCATCGGCTTCGGCGGCGCCACGAACGTCGTCTATCCACCGGACTGGGTGATGTCGGGCGACGGCGCCGACGACATCTGCTGCACCGATCACCTCGAGGAGCAGCTGCTCCCGACCACCGCGCTCGGCCGCGAGTTCGCGATCGCGCGCAGCCCGATCCGCTCGACCGACTCGACCGGCTGGGTCGAGCCCGATATCGTGCGCGTGGTCGGCACCGTCGACGGTACGGTCGTGACCACGAACCTGCCGGCGCCCTACGATTCGTTCACCCTCGGCGCGCGCGGTCAACAGACGTTCGCGGCGACCCACGGCTTCACGATGACCTCGAACAACGCGATCGAGGTCGCGACCTACCTGGTCCCGGGGCACTTCGTGAAGCATGGCTACACCGGTGATCCGAGCCAGCTCCTGATGCCAGCGGCCGAGCAGTTTCGCAAGGACTACGTGTTCCTCGTGCCGGCGACGTTTCAGACCAACTGGATCGTGCTCGCGAAGCCGACCGCTGCGGTGGCGATGCTCGACGGGGCGCCGCTCCAGGGTTGCACCACCGGCCCGATCGGCACGGTCACGAACGTCGACTACGAGCAGGTCACGTGCGCGGTGACCGAGGGCCATCATACGATCTCGGCCGACCAGCCGTTCGGGTTCTCGGTGTACGGCTACTACAACGTCGGCAGCTACGCGTTCGTCGGTGGTAGCGACGTCAAGATCATCAACCCGATCGAGTAGGGCGAGCTGCGGCGAGCTCCCACGCGCGGCGGTGGCGTGACACGCGCCGGAGCTAGCCGCTGGGCCCGGGTGGTTCGTGGCGACCTGGCTTGCGCCCCCTCGGGATTCGCGGGATGAACCGGCCATGTTGAGCATCGATCTGAGCGGCAAACACGCGCTGGTGGCGGGTGTCGCCGACGACGTCGGCCTGGGCTGGTCGATCGCGAAGGCGCTGGCCGAGGCGGGCGCGAAGGTCTCGGTCGCGGGCTGGCCGCCGGCGCTCGGCATCTTCAAGACGATGCTCGAGCGCGGCAAGTTCGAGGCCTCGATGCAGCTCGCCGGCGGCGGCAAGCTCGCGTTCGAGCAGATCTACGCGCTCGACGCCGAGTTCGACAAGCTCGAGGATGCCCCCGCGGAGCTGCGCGAGAGCCGGCGCTATCGCGAGCACGGCGACTTCTCGATCAGCGGCCTCGCGGCAGCGGTGGCCGCGGCGGGGCCGGTCGATATCGTGGTGCACTCGCTCGCGAACGGCAGCGAGGTCAAGAAGCCGATGCTCGAGACCTCGCGCAAGGGCTACCTGTCGGCGGTGTCCGCGTCGGCGTACTCGATGGTCTCGATGGTCCAGCACTTCGGCCCCGTGATGCGCCCGAACGGCGCGTTCGTGTCGTTGACCTACATCGCGAGCGAGCGCGTGATCCCCGGCTACGGCGGCGGGATGTCGTCGGCGAAGGCCGCGCTCGAGAGCGATACGCGCACGTTGGCGTTCGAGGCGGGCCGCAAGTGGGGCCATCGCGTCAACGTGATCAGCGCGGGGGCGTACGCCTCGCGCGCGGCGAGCGCGATCGGCTTCATCGGCGAGATGGTCGACTACGCGAAGCGCAACGCGCCGCTGACCGAGGCGATCACTGCGCGCGAGGTCGGGACGACGGCCGCGTTCCTGTGCAGCCCGCTCGCGAGCGGCATCACCGGCACGACGGTGTTCGTCGACAAGGGCATGCACGCGATGGGCATCGCGGTGGACCGCGAGGGCGCGAAGCAGTGACGCCCCGCCGAGCGCCCGCGGCCGCGAAGCGCGCCGCGAAGGCCCGCGTGAACGGCGCAAAGGCCCGGGTGAAGACCCGCGCGAAGGTCGCGATGGCCGCGAAGACCCGCGCGAAGGTCGCGAAGGTCGCGAAGGTCGCGAAGGTCGCGAAGGTCGCGAAGCCTACGCAGGTCGCGAAGCCTACGCAGGTCGCGAAGGTCGCGAAGGTCGCGAAGGTCGCGAAGGTCGTGAAGGCCGCGCAGCCCGCACAGCCGAAGGCTGCGGCGTCGGCGCGCGTGATCGCGGATCTCGAACAGCTCGCGGCGCTGACCTCGGACGAGCGCGGCGCGCAACGCGTTGCGTGGAGCCCGACCTGGCGCAAGACCCGCGAGTGGTTCACCGCCAAGCTCGGCGAGCTCGGCATCACGCCCGAGCGCGATGGCGCCGGCAACCTGTGGGCGACGGTGCGCGGCAAGACCTCGCGGAGCCTCGTGATCGGCAGCCACCTCGACTCGGTGCCCGGCGGCGGCTGGTTGGATGGCTGCCTCGGCGTGCTCGCCGGGCTCGAGGTCCTGCGCCAGCATCGCGAGCCCGAGCTCACGATCCACCTCGTCGATTGGGCCGACGAGGAAGGCGCGCGGTTCGGGCGCAGCCTGATGGGGTCGGCCGCCGCGGCGGGTGCGCTCGACGCGCGGGCCGAGCTCGCGCACCTGGTCGATCGCGCCGGCGTGACGCTGCCCGCCGCGCTCGCGGAGAACGGCCTCGATCTCGATCAGCTCGAGACCGCGGCCGCGTACTTCCAGGCGCTCGATGCGGTCGCGTATCTCGAGCTCCACATCGAGCAGGGCCCGGTGCTCCAGGAGCTCGACGAGCCGGTCGGCGTCGTACTCGGCACGATGGGCGTCGAGCGCTACAGCCTGAAGTTCGTCGGTCAGGCCGCACACTCGGGCGCCGCGCCGATCCACCTGCGCAAGGACGCGTTCCTCGCCGCTGCGGAGTTCGCGCTCGGCTGCCGCGCGATCTCGATCAAGTACTCCGGCAACACCCCACGCACCCGCGTGGTCGCGACCTGCGGTGTCGTGAAGGTCGAGCCGAACTTCGTGACCGCGGTGCCGGGCTCGACGGAGATCTCGATCGATCTGCGCGCGCTCGACGCGAAGGTCCTCGACAAGATGCTCGCGGACGCGAAGACCGTCGCGGCGAACGCCGCGGCCAAGCACCTCACCACGGTCACGTGGTCGCCGCTGCTCCACATCACGCCGCGGCCGTTCGACAAGACGTTGATGAGCTTCGTGCGCGACGCGGTCCGCGAGGTCGTCGGCACCGCGCCGGAGTTACCATCGGGACCGCTCCACGACGCGTCCGAGATGGCCGCGGTCGTGCCGACCGCGATGGTGTTCGCGATGTCGTCGCCCGGTGTCTCGCACACGCGGATCGAGGACACGCCGCGCCCCGCGCTCGACAAGTCGATCCGCGCGTTCCTGATCGCGGTCGACCGCACGCTCGCGCACCACGCGGCGCGTGAGACTCGCCGCCGCCGCGCGCTCTGACGCCACCACGAGGAGGCGTCTCGGGCAGGACGAGGCGGCTTCGCCGGGCGGTGTCAGGGCTTCTTGCGCGCGAGCGCCGCGGGCGGGATCAGCGACGGTGGTTGCTTCGGCGAGAGCGCGATCGGATCGAGGTCGGTGGTGCCGCACAGAAAGCACGCGCCGTTGAGGATCACCTCGTGCGCGCAGTCCCCGCAGACGGTGCACACGCCCTCGTGGCGGAGCTCGTGCGGGCAGGGATCGGGCACGGCGCCAGCCTAGCGCGCCGTGGTGCTGGCGGCACGCATGCGCGCCGCGAGCCCGCTGTGGCGCAGCGCGACCCGCGCGGCGCCCTTGGTGATCGCGGCGCGCGAGCCACACAGCACGACCGAGGTGCGTGCGCGCGTGATCCCGGTGTAGAGCAACTCTCGGGTGACGAGCGGCAGATCGTCCTCGGGGAGCACGATCGCGACGGCCTCGAGCTCGCTGCCCTGGCTCTTGTGGATCGTGAGCGCCCACGCGAGCTCGAGCCGATCGCGCAGCGCCTCGATCGCGAACGGGACCAGGCGCGTGCCGACCCGGAACACCGCGCGAAAGCGATGATGGCCGGTGCCCTCGTCGGCGCGCACGATGATGCCTTGATCGCCGTTGTAGAGCCCGCGCTGATAGTCGTTCGCGGTGATCATCACGGGCTCGCCGGGCACGAACTCGGGCTTGCCGGCGACCGTCATGGTCTCGAGCGCGAGCTCGTGGAGGTGGGCGTTGAGCGCGCGCGCTCCGGTCGGCAGTCCGCGCGTCGCGGTCAGGATCCGGGCACGGCCGATTCGATCCCACAGCTCGCCGAGCGCGATGGCTTGGTCGGGCACGATCTCGCCGTCGACGAAGCGGAACACGGTGTCGTTCGCGATCGCCTGTGCCTTGGGGCCGCCGAAGTGGTGCCACACCGTCGCGGTGACCGCGCGACCCACCGCGGTGCCCTTCGCGGCATCGACCCATTCGACGCCCGAGAACGCGAGCGTGCCCGGCGTGCGCGGCTTGGCGGCGAGCACCGCCGCGCCGTCGCCCCGATGGATCGCCTCCGCGGCGTCGAGGACCTGGCGGCCGCGCGGATCGGCGGCGTCCATGCGATGGCTGTGGGTGAGCCACGCGACACGTGCGTTCGCCGCGCCGTCCGGATCGGCCAGGTCGGCGAGGATCCGGCCGGCATCGACCGCGGGGAGCTGGTGCGCGTCGCCGATCAACACCAGCGGCGCGGTCGCCGGCAACGCGTCGAGCAGCGCGTCGACCAGCGCGAGATCGATCATCGAAGCCTCGTCGACGATCAGCGCGCCGATCGGGAGCGGGCTCCGCGCGTGATGGGCGAAGCCGTGGCCGCGATAGCCGAGCAAGCGATGCAGCGTCTGCGCGATCGGCGGTGGCGGTGCAGCGGCGCCCGTCACGAGCTCGCGCGCGATGACCTCGGTCAGCCGGTTCGCGGCCTTGCCGGTCGGCGCCGCGAGCGCGACCTCGGTGATCCCCATACGGTGGAACCCGCGCACGATCGCGGCGGCGACCATGGTCTTGCCGGTGCCCGGACCGCCGGTGACGATGGTGAGCTTGCCGGACAGCGCGAGCTCGACGGCGCGGCGTTGCTCGGGCGTGAGCTTGGGCTCGAGCGCCGCGTCGATCACGAGGGGCGCGTGCGGCGTGGGCGGCGTGGGCGGCGTCGAGGTCGCGTTCGGCGGGGTCAGAGCGGTCGCGGCCGCGAGGAAGCGGGCGTCGTCCGATCGAAACGGGATCACGTTCGAGGTCGCCGAGGTCGCCACATCCTCGCGGATGCGGGCGTGGTCCGCGCGCAACGGGATCACGTTCGATGGTGCCACGGCCGCGCCGGTCGAGCGCGGCACCGCCGCCATCGTCACCGCCGGTGCGAGCCGTTCGGCGAGCCGGAGCGCGACGCGACCCTCGAGGTAGCGCGCGCGCTCGGTGTACAAGCACTTATCGTCGACGATCAGCGGCAGTCGCGCCTCGCCGGTGCCGATCACGGAGTTGAAGCTCGGCGCCGAGGTCAGTGAACCGATCCGCTTCAGGATCTGATTCGCGTTGCCATCGT
>JBDTEH010000262.1:0-3129 GCA_039922635.1 Kofleriaceae bacterium
GATCGTCGCCGCGAAGAACGGCGATGCGTGGGTCGACGTCGCGGGCACGCCCCGGTCGCCGCAGGAGATCTCCGCGCACGTGCTCGCGAAGATGAAGCGGGTCGCCGAGGACTACCTGGGCCAACCGGTGACCGAGGCGGTGGTCACGGTGCCGGCTTACTTCGATGATGCGCAGCGCCAGGCGACCAAGGACGCCGGCAAGATCGCCGGGCTCACGGTCCGCGCGATCCTCAACGAGCCGACCGCGGCCGCGCTCGCGTACGGGCTGCACCACCAGACCAACCAGCGCCTCGCCGTGTTCGATCTCGGTGGCGGCACGTTCGATATCTCGATCCTCGCGATCGAGAGCGGCGTGTTCGAGGTGCTGTCGACGTACGGCGACACCGCGCTCGGCGGCGATGACTTCGACCGCGTGATCATCGATCTGCTGGCGGACGAGTTCCAGCAGCAGAACAACCTCGACCTTCGTACCGATTCGGTCGCGCTGCAGCGCCTCAAGGAGGCTGCCGAGCGCGCGAAGATCGAGCTGTCGTCGGCGATGACGACCGACATCAACCTGCCGTTCATCGCGGCCGGCCCGCAGGGACCGGTGCACCTGATGCGCGAGCTCGAGCGCGGCCAGCTCGAGCGTGCGTGCCGGCCGTTGCTCGACAAGCTGCTGGCGCCGTGCACCCGGGCGCTCGCCGACGCGCATTGCACACCCGCAGATATCGATCAGGTCGTGCTGGTCGGCGGCATGACGCGGATGCCCGCGGTGCAGGAGCGCGCGGAGAAGATCTTCGGCAAGCCGGGCTCCAAGGGCGTCAACCCCGACGAGATCGTCGCGATGGGCGCGGCCGTGCACTCCGGGATCATGGGCGGCGAGCTGCAAGAGGTCGTGCTGCTCGATGTCACGCCGCACAACATGGGCGTGAAGGTCGCGGGCGATCGCATGTCGGTCGTGATCCAGTCGAACACCAGCATCCCGACGCGCGCGAAGAAGGTGTTCGCGACGACCGAGGAGAACCAGACGTTCGTCGCGATCGAGATCTTCCAGGGCGAGCACGAGCTGGCGTCGCGCAACCGCCGGATCGGCCGGTTCGTGCTCGGCGATCTGGCGCCGGGGCCGCGCGGCCGGACCAAGGTCGAGGTCAGCTTCACGATGGACGCGGACGGTATCCTCGAGGTCAACGCGGTCGAGGTCGGAACGGGGCGCGCGGCCACGGTGACGATCGAGGCATCGAGCGGCCTCACCGCCGAAGAAATCGCCAGCCTCGGCATCCGCGTCGCGCGTTAGGTGGCTCGCGGCCCTTGCGGCGGCGCGATTCGCGCGCACGATCGGGGCTAACGATGCAACTCAACAAGCTCTGGATCGGCCTCGGTGCGGTGGTGCTCCTGGTCTTGATCACCGGTGGGTCCTGCATGCACAGCTACAACAAGCTGAACGCGATGGATCAGGGCGTGAAGGGGCAGTGGGCGAACGTCGAGAGCGCGTACCAGCACCGGCTCGACGAGATCACGCGCATGGTCGAGATCGTGAAGGGCGCCGCGAACTTCGAGAAGTCGACCTATATCGCCGTGACCGAGGCACGCAGCCAGGCTCAGAGCGTCAAGCTCGAGGCCAGCGACCTCAGCGATCCGGCGAAGGTCAAGGCGTTCGAAGCGGCGCAGGCGAACGTCGGCGCCCAGCTATCCAAGCTGATGGTCGTCGCCGAGAACTATCCGGACCTCAAGGCGACCCAGAACTTTCGCGACCTCCAGGTCGATCTGTCGGGGCTGGAGAACCGGATCAACGTCGAGCGCTCGCGCTACAACGACACCGCCCGCGACTTCAACACGTATCGCAACAGCTTCCCGACCAACATCGCGGCCGGATGTTTCGGGAGCCGGTTCGCGGAGAAGACCTACTTCACGGCCGACGCGACCGCCGCACACGCACCCGAGATCCACTTCTAACCGCGATGCCGCGCGTGCTGCGCTACGCGCTCGTCATCGTCGGGTTCGTCCTCGCGAGCACGAGCTTCGCCGCTGCGCCCCCAGCGCCGCCGGTCCCGACGCGCTGGGTGACCGATAGTGCAGGCCTGTTGACCGCGGCCAAGCGCAGCGAGCTCGACGCGCGCCTCGAGACCTATCAGCGCACGACTGGCCACCAGGTCATCGTGTGGATCGCGCCGACGCTCGGCACCGAGAACCTCGAGGAGTGGACCGCGCGGGTGTTCACCGCGTGGGGCATCGGCCACAAGGGCCAGGACGACGGCGTCGGCTTGTTCGTGTTCCCCCAGGACCGGGCGCTGCGCATCGAGGTCGGCTACGGACTCGAGGACAAGCTGCCGGATCTGTATGCGAAGCGGATCATCGACGAGGCGATCTTGCCGGAGCTCGTGGCGGGTCACGCCGACGTGGCGATCCAGAACGGCGTCGATCAGATCCTCGCGCGGATCGGTGGCGATCCGGGGACCGCGAACGTGGCACCGCTGGCGCCGCTGCCGACCCGGTCCGGGGCCGGAGGCGCGCTCGGCTGGTTCTGGATCGTCGTGCTCGTGATCGTCGGGATCGCCGTGCTCGCGGGCGCGGTCACGCATCCGCGCTTCGCGTGGCTGCTGTTCGACATCATCTCGACGCTCGGTGGGCGCGGTGGGTCTTCGTGGGGTGGCGGTGGCGGCGGCGGCGGCGGTGGATTTATCGGAGGCGGCGGCCGCTCGGGCGGCGGCGGAGCGAGCGGGCATTGGTGACGAAGCGGTTCGATAAGTACATCGATCGCGCGCGGATCGAGGCGGCCGTGACCGCCGCGGAGCGCGCGACCACCGGCGAGATCGTGGTCGCGATCGCGCCGTGGTTCTGGGGCCGGGTCGACCGGGTCGCGGAGCGAACCTTCGCGCGGCTCGGCGTCGCGCGGACCCGCGAACGCAACGGCGTGCTGATCTTCGTGTGTCCGCGGCGGCGGCGCTGCACGGTGCTCGGCGATTCGGCAATCCACGAACGCGCGGGTCAGCCGCTATGGGATGCGGCGGTCGCCGCGATCACGCAAGCCGCACCGCGCGATCTGACCGCCGGCCTGGTCCGCGCGATCGAGCAGGTCGGCGCCGAGCTCGCCAAGCAATTCCCAGCCGCGCCTGGCGCACCGCACGCGAATCAGCTCGCGGATGCACC
>JBDTEH010000263.1:0-23978 GCA_039922635.1 Kofleriaceae bacterium
TTTCCATCCGCGGTGACCATCGACTGTCCCTCGTGCGGCCACTCGCGCGTCTTCGGCAGCTCCGCATACGCGGGCAACGGTGGAAGCGTGCCACCGGCGATCGCCGGCACGAGCGAACGCCCGACCCACGACGACGGCGGCTTCACCCCGAACAGCGCCGCGATCGTCGGCGCCATGTCGATCAGCTCGACGACATCGTCGTGGATCGCGGGCCGGACCCCGGGGATGCGGAAGATCAGCGGCACGTGCAACACCTCGTTGTAGAGCGACATGCCGTGATACATGCCGGCCTCACCGGGGTGGACCCCGAGCGCTTCACCGTGGTCCGACATCAGCACCACCGTGGTGGTCGCGGCGAGCCCGTTGTTGTCGAGTGCGTCGAGGAGGTCGCCGATCATGCCGTCCTCGAACGCGATCTCGTAGTCGTACTTCTGCACCCATCCGGCGGAGCCGGACTCGGTCCACTTGAGCCCTGGATGCTCCATGTACGTCGAGTGCGGATCGAACAGGTGCACGATCATCGCGAACTTCTGCTTGGTGGCGGCGAGCTCGTCGAGCTTCGCGATCGTCTTCTTCGCGATCCGTGGCCCGGCGACGTCGTGGTTGGAGTCCGGAATGCTCTTGGCCTCGCTGTTGTCCCAGAGGTCCGCACCCTGGATCGCGTTGGTGTGCATGCGCTTGCCGTCGATGTTGAGGACATCGCCGCAGGTGTCCGGGTACTTGTCGTGATCGCAGAAGTAGAAGTGGCTCGACTCGCCGATCGTGGTGAAGCCGGCCGGGTGAAGCGCCTCGAACAGCGTGTCGTTATCGTCGCCGATCGTCGGATAGTCCTTCGTGGTGTCGAGGCCCTTGACCTGCGTCGGATATCGCGACGTCAGGAACGACGGCACCGAGCGGGGCGTGTTCGAGGCCTGCGAGTAGGCGTGGCTGAACACGACGGACTGCCTCGCGAACGCGTCGAGCCGCGGCGTCAGGGACTTGCCGTCGCGCTGGTAGCCGGTGAACCCGAGGTGGTCGTAGCGCAGCGTATCGACGAAGATCACGAGCACGTTGTGGCCGCCGCTCACGGTCGCCGCTGCAGGGGTGTTCGGGTGCGGGTCGGCATCGACCGTGGTCTTGAGGTGCGCGTCGCCGCCGATGCAGTTCTCGTCGATGCCGTTGTCGGGGATGTCCTTTGCGCCGGGATGGATGTTCGGGTTGCTGTCGTCGCAATCCGGGCCACCGAAGAACGCCGAGTAGCCATCGTGATCGTGATCCGAGAGCTTGCGCAGCGCGGGGATCATGCGCTTGCCGAGGTACGAACGCTCGGTTACCGCGGCGAGCGTCGCGTCCGAGGGCGTGCCGCGCAGGCCGAGCACCGGCAGCACCAGCGCGATCACCAGCCCCGCGGCCGCCAGCACGCCCCGCCGCGGGATCCGCTCGCGCAGCCCGGCGAGCGGGCCATATGCCACGATCGCGAGCGCGAGCGCGATCACCGGCAACAACGCCGGCACGACGAGCGAGGCGAGATCGAGGGCCCGGTAGTCGAGCCTGGTGAACACGACCCACGCGCCGGCCAGCACGAGCGCGCCGGCTGCTCCGACGACCAGGACGATCACGCGCGACAGTGGCCCGATCGCCGGGACGATCGCCGTGATCCGCCGCGTGACGCGATAGATCGGCAACGCTCCGAGCGCGAGCATCGGCACCAAGCCGACGACGACCACGCCGAGCAGCAGGCCGCCGACGCCCTTGCGCTGGACGTTGCCGACCAGCCCGACCGAGAGCTTCGCGACGCCGAGCGCGAGCACGCCGCCGAGCACGGCGGTCGCGATCAGCACCGCGGCGACGGTGATGTCGAGCTCGCGGTCATCGCGCAGCCGTCCGAATAACCCGCGGACCCAGCCCGGTCCCCACGTCGCGTTGCCGGCGGCCAGCACGAGGCCCGTGCCGATCGCGAGGGGCACCGCGAGCACCGACCACAACCCGAGCAGCGCGAGCGTGCCGCCGTGCGCGTGCGCGACATCGACGAGCGCGAGGACGAGCCCCGCGACGAGGAACAACCCGAGCCCGGTCGCGAGGCCGGAGCGATAGGGCGGGGGAGTACCGTCGGACATCGCGTTCGTCGTTACCACGGCGCGTGGGCGAACGCGAACGCGCTAGCTGCGCCGGACCTCGACGAGCAGGCCCTCGACGAAGCGCGGATCGACCTCGGGATCGGCGATCCCGCCCAGGATCCGCTCGAGATCGGCGAGCCAGCCATCGACGAGCTTCGCGAGGATCACGCCCGATGCGGCCAGTTGCGCGGCGCCGAGCCGCGCGGCCACCGCGGTGTGGACCCGTTGCTTCGCATCCTCGGTGAGCTTGGCTCCGAGGAACGCCCGCGCGCGCAGCTCCGCGAGCTCGGCTTGCGTGAGCGCCGCGCTGGTCAGCGCGCCACCACCGGCGGCACGCGCGGCCGCGGTGCGCAGATAGTCGTCGAGCTCCGGCCGGGGCTCGGGCGCGAGCCCCATCGCGATGACATCGACGCCGAAGCTCTCGACCAGCGCGATCCGGATCGTGAGCCCGGTGAGCAGCTCCCCCGCGCGGCGGAGGTCGGCCTGCGCTTCGAACGGCCGCATGCCTGGCTGCGGCGGATCGTCGGCGGCGCACGCGAACAGCGGGCGCGGCGAGCACAGCGCGGCGACCAGCTCCCGGGTCGGCGAGCCCGCGGTCGGCGAGCGCGGCGCGAGCGCGGTCGCGAGCTTCGCGAGCTTGAGCGTGACCGTGTAGCCGACCCGGAACAGCCGCCCGATCCCGACCGTGCGCAGCGCCTGGGTCGCCTTCGCGAGCGCACCGAGGTCGCCGCCGAGGTGCTCGCGCATGGCCTCGGTGCGCGCGATCGTCTCGAGCCCGAGCGACAGGGTCGCGGTCGCGTACAACGCGCCGCGCCGGACGACCTCGCTCTGGCCCGGCTTCGCGCGGCCGGCGGCGAGCACCTTGTTGACGAGCACCATGACCGCCCCTTCGAGGCGCTCGGCCTCCGCGGGCTCCTCGATCGCGGCGAGGGCGCGGGCGAGGAAGCTGCGGCCGATCACCTCTTCAGCGACGATGATCGGCAAGCGCACCGCTTCGTCCTCGCCGACGACGCGATCCTGCGAGTTCTCGCCGATCGCGACCTGATCGGGCGTGAGTGGACGGAACAGCTCGAGCGCCTCGTAGAAGTCGACGTAGCCGAGGTCGGCGAGTCGACCGGAGCGCCAGCGATAGCTGTGCTCCTCGAGATCGGCGGCGGGCTCGCTACGCGCGGCCATGATCGTGTGGCGCGCGAGATCGGGATCCGCGCGATACAGATCCTCGATCAAGTGCTGCAATAGCCGTTGTGAATCGTCGTCGCCCTCGAGCTGGAGCATGAAGAACCGATCCGGGGTCGTCATGATCGGCTCGTCGTTGTCCTCTTCGGGGCCCTCGCCGAGCGTGGTGTCCCAGATCACGGTCTGGCGTTGCACGATGAGCGCGCGGAACTCCGCGTCGAGGTACGCCCACACCTCGCCGACCTTCTCGAAGCCCGCCTCGATCAGCGCGACCATCCAGGGCTTCAACGCGGCGACTTGCAGATCGTCCTTGTTCCACGCCTCGAGATCGAAGCAGCCGCGAAGCTGGTCGGGCGTCGCGAGCTCGATCAACGGCTGCGCATCCTCGAAGCCGACCTCGTGGACGAGCTCGAACACCTCGTTCGGCGCGAGCGCGGCGATCGCGGCGGCGGCGTCATCCATCGACAGCAGCGCGTCGATCCGGCGATAGCCGCGAGGTCCGGCGAGCTGGGTGCGCAGGCGGCCGAGCGGGCCGGTCGGTGGTTCGTCGCGTGGAGGCACGGCGGAGGTATAAGACGAGGCAGTGTCGGTACGCACGTCGTTCCACCGCTTACTCGCCGTCGGCCACCTGGGCGCCGCGCCGTGAGCCCCGCGCCGTGAGCCGCGAGGTCGTACGCGCGCTCCGGGGCGCGGTCCATGCCGCGATCGGTCGGATCGGCCCGGGGCTCTACGGGGTCGCGTGCTCCGGCGGCGTCGATTCGATGGCGCTCGCGGATGCGGCGATCGCGTGCGCCGGCGCGCCCCATGTCGTGATCGTGACGATCGACCACGGGCTGCAGCCCGCGAGCGCGCAGGTCGCGGACGGCGTGGCGGCGTGGGCGACCGCGCGCGGCGCGACCCCGATCGTGCGCCGGGTGACGGTGGGCGCGGGAGGCTCGATCGAGGCGGCGGCGCGTACGGCGCGGTTCGTCGCGTTCGAACAGGTGATCGATCAGCTCGGCCTGGCCGCGCTGCTGCTCGCCCACACCCGGCGCGACCAGGCCGAAACGATCGTGATGAGGATCGTGCGCGGTACCGGCCCGGCCGGGCTCGCGGGGATGGCCCCCCGCCGCGGCCCCTTCGTGCGTCCGCTGCTCGAGTTGCCCCGCTCCTGCACCGAGGCATATGTCGCGGCGTGCGCGCTACCGGTCTGGGACGATCCGATGAACCGAGATCGGGCGATCACCCGGGTCCGGGTCCGGGACACCCTGATGCCCGCCGTCCGGGCTGAGAACCCGGCGGCGGAACAAGCCCTGGTCCGCCTCGCGGACGCGGCCCGCGAGTGGCTCGACGTGATCGATGCCTGGGCGGCGCCGTTCGGACAGTTCCCGATCGACTGCGGCGCGCTCGCGCTGCCCCCCGCGGCGATCCGCAAGCGGGCCATCGCGCTCGCGCTCGAGCGGGCGGGCATCGACTACGACGCCCGTCATGTCGAGGCGATCGACCGGCTCGTCCAGCGCCCCGACGGCGGCGAGGTCGCGATCGATCTGCCACGCGCGCGGATCGTGCGGAGCTATGCCCGGCTCGACCTGGCACAACCCCATGAAACCGCAGAGGCTCGGTCGGCCACGAACGCGAGCCCGGCTGTGCCGGGCGGAGCCGCACCGCCCGGTGGCGGTGCGGGGACGATCGGGTATGTGCCACCGCACGGCCCGTACGCGATCCGGACCTGGCAGGCCGGGGACCGGATGCGTCCGGTCCGGTTGCGGGGCCGGTCGCGCAAGCTGTCCGATCTGTATATCGACCTCAAGATCCCACGCGCGAAGCGAGCGCTCGCGCACGTCATGGTTCGCACCACCGACCACGCGATCGTGTGGGCCGAGCATGTCGGAATCGCGCACGGATTCTCGACGGATCTCGCGCCTCTACCTCGCTGAACAGGCGGGAGTTTTTGCGAACTCAGGAGCTTTGCAAGCGAGCGCAAAAGGCCCATGCTAAGGAGCAGATAGCTGACCGCTATCGAGACCAGTTCAAGTGCGCCAATCTCACAAGACCATCCTCATCTGGGCGATCCTGATCGTCATGTTCGTGAGCATCTACTCGATGTTCACCGACGGCGGCACCAAGGAGCATCCCCTCGAGGGAGGCGCCACCGCGTTCTGGGCTGACATCGCCAATAAAGAGAAGGCCAAGGACATCCAGGAGATCCGGATCGAGCCCAAGGCCGAAGTCGCGGCGGCTCGATACGTCATCACCTACAAGAACAAGACTGACAAGGCGATCGTCAACGCCGAGTTCTTCCAGGACTCGCCGACGAAGATCCGCGATGCGGGCATCTTGTACAACATCGAGCGCAAGGACGAATCGAGCTTCTGGCCGCAGGTGCTCGTGTGGTGGCTGCCGATGCTGCTGCTGGTCGGCATCTTCTTCCTGTTCATGCGCCAGCTCCAGTCGGGCGGCGGCAAGGCGATGAGCTTCGGCAAGTCCAAGGCCAAGCTGCTCTCCGATCATCAAAACCGCGTCACGTTCAAGGACGTCGCCGGGATCGAGGAAGCCAAGGACGAGGTCGAGGAGATCATCGCGTTCCTCAAGGATCCGAAGAAGTTCACTCGGCTCGGCGGTCGCATCCCCAAGGGCGTCCTGATGATGGGCCCCCCGGGCACCGGCAAGACCTTGCTCGCGCGCGCGATCGCGGGCGAGGCCGGCGTGCCGTTCTTCTCGATCTCGGGCTCGGACTTCGTCGAGATGTTCGTCGGTGTCGGCGCGAGCCGGGTCCGTGACCTGTTCGAGCAGGGCAAGAAGAACGCGCCGTGCATCATCTTCATCGACGAGATCGACGCGGTCGGCCGTCATCGCGGCGCTGGCCTCGGCGGCGGTCACGACGAGCGCGAGCAGACCCTCAACCAGTTGCTCGTCGAGATGGACGGGTTCGAATCGAACGACGGCGTGATCATCATCGCCGCGACCAACCGGCCTGACGTGCTCGACCCGGCGCTGTTGCGTCCAGGGCGCTTCGATCGTCGCATCGTCGTCCCGCGGCCCGACCTGCGCGGCCGGATCGGCATCCTGCAGGTCCACACCCGCAAGGTCCCGCTCGCCGAAAAGGACCGTCCGGGTGGCGTGGATCTCGAGGTCGTCGCACGCGGGACGCCGGGGTTCTCGGGCGCGGATCTCGAGTTCCTCGTCAACGAGGCGGCCCTGATCGCCGCGCGTCGCGACAAGGACAAGGTCGAGGCCGACGACTTCGAGGAGGCCAAGGACAAGGTCCTGATGGGCGCCGAGCGGCGCTCGATGTTCATCTCCGACAAGGAGAAGCGGACCACCGCGATCCACGAGGCAGGCCACGCACTGGTCACCCGGTTTGTCGGCGTCGAGGCCGATCCGGTGCACAAGGTGACGATCATCCCGCGCGGGCGCGCGCTCGGGCTGACCCAGCAGCTCCCGCCCGAGGACCGGCTCAGCATGACCCGCGAGTTCGCGCTCAACCAGATCGCGATCATGATGGGCGGTCGGGTCGCCGAGGAGATCGTGTTCGGACAGAAGACCACGGGCGCGGGCAACGACATCGAACGCGCGACCGAGCTCGCTCGGTCGATGGTGACCGAGTGGGGCATGAGCGACGAGTTCGGCCCGCTCAACTTCTCGGGTGGCAAGCACGAGGTGTTCCTCGGGCGCGACTTCAACTCGAGCGACCGCCTGAGCGAGGACACCGCCAAGCGCATCGATGCGGAGATCCGCGAGATCGTGATGAAGCAGCACCAGCGCGCCACCGCGATCTTGACCGAGCATCGCAAGGAGCTCGAGGCGATGGGCGAGGCCCTGCTCGAGTTCGAGACCATCGACGGTCAGGACATCGACACGCTGCTCCGCGGCGGCAAGCTGACCCGCCCCGTGAGCCCGGCGAAGAAGAAGGCCGAAGCCGCCAAGGAAGCCGCCAAAGACGACGAGGGCGAGCGCAGCAAGCGGCCGTCGATCCTGCCGCCGATCACGGTCAAGCCCGAACCGGTCTGATTGCTCGTCGCGGGTGTGGGCCAGGTCCTGGTGATGGGCGTGGTCAACGTCACGCCGGATTCGTTCTCCGATGGCGGGCGCTACCTCGCGACCGAGGCCGCGATCGCTCACGGCCTGGAGCTCGTACGCGCCGGCGCCGACGTGCTCGACGTCGGCGGCGAGGCGACGAACCCGCGCGCCCTGCCGACCTCCACCGCCGAGGAGCTCGCTCGGGTGATTCCGGTCATCGAGGCGCTCGCCGGTGCCGGCGCGAACATCTCGGTCGATACGACGAAGGCCGAGGTCGCGACCGCGGCCATCGCGGCCGGTGCTCGCTGGGTCAACGATGTCTCGGGCGGCCTGTTTGACCCGCGGATGAACGCCGTGATTCCGGACGGCATCTCGTATATCTGCGGGCACCTGCGGGGTCGCTCGATCGGCGAGGTGTTTCGCGACGAGCGCGGTGCGGTCACGTGGGACGAGGTGGCGCACGAGCTCGCCGACCGCCTCGCCGTGTTCCCGGCGCACGTGCGCGCGACCGCATGGGTCGACCCCGGCTTGGGTTTCGGTAAGGGAGCCGACGCGACCACGAACCTCGAGCTGCTCCACCACGCCGGCGACCTCGAGCGGATGGTAGGCCGCCCCGTGGTGGTCGGGCCGAGTCGCAAGCGCTTCCTGCTCCGCTGGCACGACCTTCCCAGCGGTGACGAGGCCGCGCTCGATCGCGCGACGGTCGCGGCGTGTCGGCTCGCGGTGACCGCGGGTGCGAAGATGCTCCGCGTCCACAACGTTGCCTTGCTCCACACCGCTCTGACCGCGTACAACCAATAGAGAGCGCGCGAGCGCGCGCCAGGTATGACCGCGTCGATCCACCGCTTCCTCGACGGGCTGACCGTCGGCTCCGTCCTCACCACCGTGGTGGACGTCGCGCTGGTCTATTACCTGATCTATCGCGTCCTGCTCACGATCCGCGGCACGCGCGCGGCGCAGATGATCGTCGGCATCGTGTTGATCGGCGCGGCGTTCTTCGTGGCCCAGCGCGTGGAGCTCACGACGGTCAGCTGGCTGCTCGATAACTTCATCAGCTACTTCATCATCCTCATCATCGTCGTGTTCCAGCAGGACATCCGGCGCGCGCTCGGGCGGATCGGTTCGAACGTGCTGCCGTTCGGTCGGCGCCAGGAGGCGACGTACACCGTCGACGAGGTCGTCGCGGCGTGCGCGCAGCTCGCGCGCGCCCGGATCGGGGCGATCGTCGTGTTCGAGCGCGACGCGGCCCTCGAGGAGTTCGTCGATGACGCGACCCGGCTCGACGCGGCGCTGTCGCGCCAGTTGCTGGTCTCGCTGTTCGTCCCCTCGAAAGACAACGAGCTTCACGACGGCGCGGTCGTGATCAACAAGAACCATCGCATCGAGCTCGCCCGCGCACTGTTGCCACTATCGCGCGCCACCGATCTCGGACCCGAGTTCGGCACCCGCCACCGCGCCGCGCTCGGGATCACCGAGGACACCGACGCGGTCGTCGTGGTGGTGTCGGAAGAGCGCGGCGAGATCTCGTTGTGCTTCAAGGGCTCGATCGCGCGCGACCTCGAGCCCGTGATGCTGCGCCGTGCGCTCGTGGGGTTGT
This sequence comes from Kofleriaceae bacterium, assembly GCA_039922635.1. GTDB lineage: Bacteria > Myxococcota_A > Polyangia > Haliangiales > Haliangiaceae > JABFXX01. The sequence continues at coordinate 8,869 of JBDTEH010000263.1, forward strand.
TCGCGGGCGGCCGGGCCGAGACCATGGCCGAGGAAGCCGCGGCCGCGGCCGAGGTCGGCAAGGCGATCGCGAGCATCGGTGTCGATAGCGCGCCCCTCGCGAGCTCGGTCTTGCCGAGCGGCGCCGCAGCGTCCAACGGTGGTGCGCTGTGACCCACCCGAAGCCCGAGACGCTCGGCTCGCTCGGTCGTGCGCCGGCGCGGACCACGCGAAGCCCGATGCGTCCGTCGCTGCCGCCGGTGGAGCCGCGCGAACGCGGCAAGATCCGGGGATGGGTCCACGGTGCGCTGTTCGACAACGTCGGGCTCAAGTTCCTGTCGCTCGTGCTCGCGGTCACGCTGTTCCTGCTGGTCAACACCGACAAGGATCGCGAGATCACGGCGCGGGTCGGCGTCTCGTACATGCTGCCCGACGACAAGGTGCTGGTCTCCGAGCGGATCGACGAGGTCCGCGTCACGATCAAGGGGCCATGGCAGCGGCTGCGCAAGTTCGACGAGCGCGAGGTCGACCGGGTCAACCTCGACCTCCGGCGCGCGCAGACCGGAGACATCGTGATCACGCCCGACATGATCCACCTGCCGTCCGGCTTGCAGGTCACGTCGATCAGCCCGCGGACCGTCCACGTCGCGTTCGATCGCCGCGTCGAGAAGCTGCTCGAGGTCGCGGCCCAGGTTTCGGGCCAGCCGGAGCACGGGTTCGTGATCAGCGAGGTCAAGGCCGTCCCCGCGACGATCAAGGTGCGGGGTGCCGAGAGCACGCTCGGCGCGGTGTCGACGATCCACACCCGCGAGATCTCGTTCGAGGGTCGAGCCGAGAGCTTCATCGCAGAGACCGAGGTGGTGCCACCCGATGGCGTCGAGGTCGAAGGCAGCCCCGCGGTCGTGGTTCGCGTCACGGTCGAAGAGCAGCTGGTCACGCGCAAGCTGCCCGGCTTGACCGTCACCGTACGTGGCGACGGGATCGATCCGGCGAAGTGGCGAGTCAGCCCCGCGCAAGTCGATGTCACGTTGACCGGGACGCAGCTCGCGGTCGAGAAGGCCAAGGCCGTGATCGTGCCGGTCGTGCTGCTCGGCAGACCCGCCAAGGTCGATGACGGCAAAGCGCGCGAGGTCGAGCTCTCGATCGAGGGTTTACCGCCCGGCATCGGCGTCAGGATTTCTCCCGAGCGCGTCAAGGTCACGCCGGTCAGGGCCGCGCCGCCGTCGCCGTGATGCGCTGGATCGTGGTACCCCATTCGCGATGACACGCACTCTGTTCGGCACCGATGGGATGCGCGGCGTCGCGAACATCGAGCCGATGACCGGCGCGACCGTGATGCGGCTCGGCATGGCGATCGCCGCGCGGCTGCGCCAGCCCGGCCGGCACACGCGGATCGCGATCGGCAAGGATACCCGGCTCTCGGGGTACATGTTCGAGTCCGCGCTCGCCGCCGGCATCGTCTCGATGGGCGCCGACGTGTGGCTGACCGGTCCCTTGCCGACGCCCGGCATCGCGTTCATCACCTCGTCGATGCGTTGCGACGCGGGAGTCGTGATCTCGGCATCGCACAATCCGTTCGCCGATAACGGCATCAAGGTGTTCGCGCGCGACGGCTACAAGCTGCCCGATCACGTCGAGCTCGAGATCGAATCGCTCGTGCGGTCGCCGGATCTCGACAACCAGCGCGCGGCGCCCAGTGACGTCGGCTACAACCGCAAGCTCGAGGACTCGCGCGGTCGCTATGTCGTGTACTGCAAGTCGACGTTCCCGACCGCGGCCACGCTCGACGGCCTGCGGATCGTGGTCGACGCCGCGCACGGCGCCGGCTATCGGGTCGCACCGGCGGTGTTCGAGGAGCTCGGCGCGAAGGTGATCGCGATCCACACGAACCCGAACGGCAAGAACATCAACGCGGGCGCCGGCGCGCTCCATCCGGAGGCGATGTGCGAGGCCGTCCGGCTGCACGAAGCGCACCTCGGCGTCGCGCTCGACGGCGACGGTGATCGCTGCGTGCTGTGCGACGAGCATGGCAACGTGATCGACGGCGATACCCTGATGGCGCTGTGCGCGACCCGGATGTTGTCCGCCGGCAAGCTCGCGAAGAACACGCTGGTCGCGACCGTGATGTCGAATATCGGGCTCGAGCGCGCGCTCAAGGAGCACGGCGGGGTCGTCGTGCGGACCCAGGTCGGCGATCGCTACGTCGTCGAGGAGATGCGCCGGGCCGGTTACAACTTCGGTGGCGAGCAATCCGGTCACCTGGTGTTCCTCGATCACGCGACCACGGGTGATGGGATCGTCGCGGCGCTGCGCGTGCTCGCGATCATGGTCGCGGAAGGCAAGCCGCTCTCGGAGCTCGCGCACGTGATGACCCGGATGCCGCAGGTGCTCGTCAACCTCGCGGTCGAGCGCAAGGTGCCGCTCGACCAGCTGCCCGAGGTCATGAAGGCGATCACCGACGTCGAGCAGAAGCTCGGCGGCGATGGCCGGGTGCTGGTCCGCTATAGCGGCACCGAGAGCAAGGCGCGGGTGATGATCGAGGGCAGCGACGAAGCGCTGATCCGGATCTGGGCCGACGAGATCGCCGGCGTGCTCGCGAAGTCGACGCGCGCTTAGCGCCGCGACCGGTGCTACCGTCCGGCTCATCATGATCCCGGTCGTCACCGCGAGCGAGATGCGCGCCCTCGACAAGGCGACGATCGAGGACATCGGGATCCCCGCGATCACGCTGATGGAGACGGCGGGCAGGGCGGTGGCCGCGGCGGCGGGCGCGATGTCCGCCGGCCCGTTCGCGATCGTCTGCGGCCCCGGTAACAACGGCGGAGATGGCTTCGTCACCGCGCGGGTCCTGTGCGCCGGCGGTCGCGACGCCACGGTCTACCTCGCCGCGCCGCGTGCGAAGCTGACCGGCGACGCCGCGATCCAGCTCCAGATCCTGGAGCGTTCGGGCGGTGTGGTGCGGATGATCGATACGCCCGCCACGCTCGCGCAGCTCGCCGACGCGATCGCGGGCGCGGGACTCGTCGTCGACGCGCTGTTCGGGGTCGGGCTGGCGCGCACGATCGAAGGGCACTTCGCCGAGGTGGTGGCGACGATCAACCGCGGTCGGTCGCGGCTCGCGCTCGACATCCCTTCGGGCCTCGACGCGGACACGGGGCGGGTGCTCGGCGCCGTCGTACGCGCCGACCGCACGGTCACGATGGCCGCGTACAAGGTCGCGCTCGCCGGCGCACCCGGGTTCGCGTACTGCGGCGCGGTCGAGGTCTGCGACATCGGGGTGCCGCCAGGCTTGGTCGAGACGCAGGGGCTGCGGGCCGGGTTGATCGGGCCTCGCGACCTCGTCCTGCCGCGCGGCGCTTTGCTCGATCACAAGGGCACGCGGGGTCACGTGTTGATCGTCGCCGGCATGCCGGGGATGCGCGGTGCGGGCCGGCTCGCCGCGAACGCCGCGCTGCGCGCCGGCGCCGGGCTCGTCACGCTGGCCGCCGAGGGCGAGCTCGCGGCCGACGATTCGATCATGACGCGGACGCTCGGCGAGGACCCTCTGGGGCTCGTCCTCGACGGCAAGGCGGCCGTGGTGATCGGACCAGGGCTCGGCCGCAGCGAGCGAGCCGCCCGCTGGGTCGGCGACGTGCTCGTGGCCGGCGTGCCCGCGGTCGTGGACGCCGACGCGCTCAACCTGATCGCCGGAGTCACCGGCGCGCTCGCGAAGGCGAACGGCCCGATCGTGATCACGCCGCACCCGGGGGAGGCCGCGCGCCTGCTCGGCACCGATGTCCGGACGATCGAAGCCGATCGCCTGGCCGCGGCGCGCGCGCTCGCGGCGAGGACCCGCACCGTGGTGGTGCTCAAGGGCGCGCGCACGATCGTGTGCGACGGCACGCTCGGCGATGACTTCTGCTCGATCAATCCGACCGGCGGCCCGGCGCTCGCGACCGGAGGCAGCGGTGACGTGCTCGCCGGGGTGATCGGTGCGTTGCTCGCGCAGGGCCTGACCGCGGTCGACGCCGCCCGCACCGGTGTGTACGTGCACGGCCGTGCCGGCGACGAGCTCGCGCGAATCCACGGCGAGCGTGGCGTGATCTCGTCCGATCTTCCCGTCGCGGTGGCGGGAGTGATCGGCGCGATCCCGCGTCCGGGTTGAAACACACGCTGTGTCCGCCTGCCCGCACTCGATAAGATCGCGAGTTATTCCAGGCATGTAAGCGTGGCACGACGGGTGCTTTTACGCCTGGCATGTCGCGTACTTCGGCCAAGTCCACCATCCCCACGTCGTCTCGCATGGTCGCCCGCCCCGTGGCTGCTCCGCGGGCGGTCCGGGCCGAGGGCTCGACCCGGATGGTGGCCGCAAAGGTCGCACCGCACGCCGAGTTCGCGTCGACCTGTATGCCGCACCAGGCCGAGCTGTTTGGCGTCGCCATGCGGATCTGCCGCGATCCCGATATGGCGAAGGATCTCGTCCAGGAGACCCTGCTCCGCGCGATGTGTGCGTGGGCCAGCTTCGAGCCCGGTTCGAACGTGCGCGCGTGGCTGTTTCGCATCCTCACGAACTCGTTCATCAACGGCTATCGCAAGCGCCGGCGCCACCAGCGGTTCTCGACCGAGCGCCCGGGCGACGCGCTGATCGCGCTCTACGGTCGCGACCAGGATCGCACTGATTGCCTCGCGGACGTGCTCGCCGAGGACCAGCTCTCCGATGAAGTCCAGGACGCGCTCGGGCAGCTGGGCGAGGACTACCGCGATGTCGTCGAGCGCGCGGACCTCAAGGGCGAGAAGTACAAGGACATCGCCGACGCGCTGCACGTCCCGATCGGCACGGTGATGTCCCGCCTGTTCCGGGCCCGTCGCGTCCTCGAGTCCGAGCTCGCCGGCTTCGCCGCGCGCGATTACGGCATCAGGCGCGCGGCCTGAAACCTGGCGGCACCGCGCCGCTGGAGCTCCAAGAGAGCATGACGGAAGACGTGCACGGGCTCGGCGCGATCTAGTATTCGGGCTCGCGCGACGCGGGCCACACGTTCGCGGCGGTGATGTTCGGCGGCATGTGCTCCGACGTCAGCTCGCCGCGTGCGTCGGTGTAGCTCGCCCACACCAGGCCGTCGTCGCCGTGGATGAAGAACGGCTCCTGACGCACGCGGGCGTCGTCGGCGCTGACGTCGACCACGTACAGGTTGCGCCACTCGCTGCGGGCGATCTGCGGCGGTGGTCTGGCGAGGTCGGCCTGCGCGCGCGCCCGGACGCCGGCGTCGAGGTCGGACTTCGCGGCGGTCGCGAGCGCGGCGGCGATCGCGGGCTTGCCCGCACCGCCCGGCGCCGCGGCGAGGCGGGCGAGCGCATCGGCGGCCGCCGCGCGGACGTGCGGGCTCGGGTCGCGATCGAGCAGCTGGGCGAGCGCCTTCGCGGCCTCGTCGTCGCCGCTGAGGCTCGCCAGGCCGAGCGCGATGTTGATCCGGACCAGCCGCGACTTGTGGAACGCGAGCTTCTCGAGTTGCGCGCGCGCCGCGGTGCGCTGAACGCGGGGGAGGGCCCACAGCGTGCGCGCGAGCGCGGCACTGGCGTCGATCGCGGAGGCCCAGCCGCCGTGGCTGGTGACGAAGGCGAGGCGCTCGATCAGCGCGTGCGCGTCGAGCTTCGCGGCGGAGACCGTCGCGATCTCGCCCAGCGCCCAGGCCGCATCACCGACGAGACGATCGTCGCGGATGGCGAGCAGGTCGAGGAGTGCGGGCACCGCGCCGGCGTCGTGCAGCTCGCCGAGCGCCCACGCCGCCGCGCGCCGGCGATCCGCGGCGGCGTCGGCGACGAGCTGGCGCAAGAACGGGGCATCGCCCAGATCCCCGGCGGCGGCGAGCCCGGCGATCGCGGCGACCGCGACCTTGAGGTTCGCGTCCTGCGCGAGTACGCGCAGCGTCTTGCGGCCCGCCGGATCGGGGTGGCCTCGTAGCGTCCCGCCGAGCGCCCGCACGACCTCGTGCCGGGTCGGCCCGCGATCGGTCTCGGCGAGCGCGATCAGCGCCGGGGTCGCGGTCGGATCGGCCGTACGTGCGAGCGCCGCCGCCGCCGCGAGGTGGAGCTCGGGCGGGCCGTCGCGGAGGACTGCGACCAGCACCTTCGAAGCCTCGGGGTTCGGCTTCTGCGCGCCGATCTCGCCGAGCGCGTCGATCGCGGCGTGTCGCAACCGGGTCGGATTGCCCGGGCCGGCGAGCGCCGCGAGCTTCGCGGTTGCGGCGGTGTCCTGGATGTCGCCGAGGTACTCCGCCGCGAGGATGCGGACCTCGAGGTCGTCGTCACCGAGCCGGTCGATCAGCACGTCTCCGGCGCGCGCGTCGGTGCCGAGCAGCGGGCGCAAGGCCTCCATCGCGGCGAGCCGGATCGCGGCGTCCTTGTTGGACACCGCGACGAGCACCGGCACGAGCGCGTTCGGATCGTGGGTCGCACCGAGCGCCTTCAACACGAGCGGGATCGCGACCCGGCCGCGCTCGAGCTCGGCGGTCAGCGCGGCGGTCGCGCGCGCATCCCCGTTCTCCGCGAGCAAGGTCACCGCGGTGGTGGGATCCCCTTTGATCCGCCCGGTCAGGTGGAGCACGAGCGCCGGTACGGCCGCCTTGCCGGCGATGCGGAGCGCTTCCTTCGCGGCCTGGCGGCTCTGCTGCGCGTTCGCGAGGTTCTCGACGAGCACGCGCATCGCGTCTTCGCCCGCCTTGCCGGCCTGGGGCGTCGCCGCGATCTGCCCGAGCGCGTACGCCGCCTTCTTGTGATACTCGTCGACCGCGCCGGAGCTGAGCTGTTCGGTGAGCGCGTCGATCGCCTCGACCGCACCGAGTTGCCCGAGCGAGCCGACCGCCGCCATGCGGATGGTCTCGTCGGTCTCGCCCATCAGCCGGATCAGCGCGGGCACCGCGGACTTGTCACCGAGCTTGCCGACCGCCCGGACCGCCGCCTTGACCACGTCGCGCGACGTATCCCCGAACCGCGAGACCAGCGGGATCACGGCGCGCCGATCGCCGAGTTGCTCGAGCTGGTCGACGGTCTCGCGGCGCACGTCCGACTTGTCATCCTCGAGCCGCGGGATCAACGCGACGACGACTCCGGGGTTGCCGCGCATGCCGATCTTGCCGAGCGCCTTGACCGCGCGCTGGCGCACCGCGGGGTCTGCATCGCCGAGTGAACGGGTGAGCGCCTGGGTCGCCTGCGGGCCGCCGATGTCACCGAGCACCTCGGCCGCGGTGACGCGTACGCGCACGTCCGGATCCGAGAGCCACTCGATCATGGCGGGCACCGCCGCGACCGCCTGGCCGATGCCGAGCGCCTTCGCAGCCTCGGTGCGCACGGTCAGGTCCTTGTCGACGAGCGCCTTCAACAGGTAGCGCTGGCTGAGCTGGATGTCGTCCATCGCGAGCAAGCGCACGGCATCGACGCGCTTCTTGTCGTCGCTGGCGGCGAGATCCTGGGCGTCGACCTCGACCTTGCCTTCCCAGTTGAACTTATCGGCGTGTGCGGGCCCGATGCCGCCTGTCACGAGCAACAGGCCTAGCGCGACACGCAACCGGATCATCGCGGGAAGTATGTCACGGGCTCGCCGCAGGCGCCGCCAGGCCCGCGCGTGGCAAGTCGAGCTGGGCCAGCGCCCACTTGACCTTGTCGCGCAGGCGGTCCGGCAGGTCGAGGTCGAGCATCGCGCCGTACTCGGCGCGCGCGGCGGCGACCTCGCCGGTACATGGCCCCGAGGTGTCGTGGAAGCAGCGCGCCGCGAGCTTCCAGCGCAACGCGGCGACCGCGAGGCGAGGGCGCCAGTCGGTGTTCGCGAGCGCGATCGCGTGCTCGAACGCCACGAGCGCGCCGCGCGAATCGCCCTCGTGCTCGCGCACGACGCCGAGGTCGTGCCACGGCGCCGGATCGCTCGGGAACGCCGCGACCGAACCCTCGAGCTGGGCGAGCGCCTCGCGATACTCGCCCCACGTCGCGAGCGTCTCGCCGAAGCGGCCGCGCGCGAAGCCGATGCTGTCCGGAGACTTCGCATCCGCGATCGCGTGCTCGTAGCCGGTGCGGGCGACATCGTGCTTGCGGGCGCGTTCCGCGGCCTCGGCGGCGCGGACCTCGGCGCGGACGTCGGGTTCGGGGGCAGCGGTGTGCTGGGGACCGGCGCAGCCGGCGATGAGGCAGCTCGCGACGAGCCCTACGGCGACGGCGGAACCGACGCTGGAACCGAGGCTGGAACCGACGGCGCGCGTCACTCGCCCGAGGTCGGCTTGGGCTTGGGCTTGGCGACGCCGATCGGGATCGAACCGGTGCGCCGGGCCGAGGGCGCGATCTCGATCGCTGCCTCGATGTCGTCCTCGCTGACCTCGGCGGTCGGGAACGGGTTGCGGCGCGGCGTGAAGTTCAGCTCTTCCTGCGAGCGCCGCGCGGCCGGATCGTGTTGCAACCTCTCGATCTCCTCGATCGATTGCTGGCGCGTCGCATCGGGTGGGGAGTCGACGAGCGCCTGTAGCTCGGCGCGCGACGGCGGCCGCGTCGGCGTGTCGCGCCCGAACTCGTCATCGAGGTGATCGATGCGCGCCGCGAGGCCGCGCGCCCAGGGGGTCGGCGTTGGTGACGCCTGCTCCAACCGGATCTCGGGATCCGTCACGTCGCCGAAGCCGTCGGAGGTGCGCGGTGGCGCGGGCTGCGTGGCCGTGCGCTCGCCCGCGTCGAGGTCTTGCCTCGGCACCGGGCGGGTCGCCGCGGCGTCCTCGTGCTTGCGGTGAAATTCGTCGAACACCGCGAGGTCGGCGACGTTGACCGCAGCCATCGAGGGTTGGGTCGTCGCCGCATCGTCCCGCGCACGCGCGGAGTCGTCGCGCGATGTGTCGCCGGCTTGACCGGGGGCAGGCCTGGCCGGGGTGCGCAGCTCCGCGGCGGCGCCGAACAACGTCTTGCCGATCGGGCGCTCGGGATCCGGCGGCGGCACCGTCGGTGCACGGCGAAGCGGCGGCTGGATCGTCGGCGGCCGCACCATGCTCGGGATCGGCGGCAGGGTCGCGGCGCGCTTGCGGACGGCCGGCCCCGAGCTGGCGCTGCGGGCGCGGTCGGGTTCACGGATCACGACCGCTCCCGCGATCGCCGGCGGTAAGATATCGAGGTCCGGGGCTGCCGCCCGAAGCGCGCGCGTGGCCTCGCTCGTGAACGACGCGATCTCCTTCGCGCTGGTCTCGGACGCACTGGTCTCGGGCGCGCTGGTCTCGGGCTCGATCACCAGGTTCGCGACGAAGTCGCGGTTGCGTGTGCCGGGCTCGTTCGTGCGCTTGCTGGCGCGCTTGTGTGCACCGCCGTCACCATCGCTGGGCGCCGAGTGCTCGACCCGCTGCGAGCCATCGCGCGACGATATCGGATCGGACTCCCGCACGAAGCTCTCGGTGTGGTTGCCTGAATCGTGCGACGCGGGCGGATCGTTCGCGTAGCGCGCGGCCATCGCGGTTCGATCGGCCTCGCGGCGGGCTTCGCGCGTCGAGCGATCATCGTCGAGCTCGGCGTGCGGCCCCGCGCCGGCGCCGCGGTCGACCTGCGCGGTGGTCGCGAGCTCGGCGCCGACGTCGTGGCCGCGCTGCGCGAGCAGCGGGATCGGAGCCGTCGCGCTGTTGGCGAGCTCGTTGTCGAGCGTGTTGGGGGGCGCGGTGTCGGCGCCGGCGCTGCCGCGACGAAGCCTCGGCGTGGAGTCGGGCTCGTCGGGGGCTCGCGCGACCTCGATCGGCTCGACCTTCGCTTCGCGATCGAGCGAGTCGAGCCGAGGGGCGGTCGTCATCACCGCCGGGACCACCGCGCTCGCGCTCTGTGCAGCGAGTTGGGCCTCCTGGCGCTGCCACGGGTACTCGATGCGGCCGTGGTTCGCGTGGCGGATCGTCTCGCGCAGCGAGTCCGCGATCTTGCGGAGGTCGCTCATCGACAGCCCAGAATCATCGAGCTGACCGAGGTGGAGCTTGCCGTACACGATGCGCTGGACGAGCGAATCGATCGCGGCCGGCTCCACCTTCTTGAGCGTCCGCGACGCTGCCTCGACCGCGTCGCAGATCGCGAGGATCGCGGTCTCGCGGCTCTGCGGCGGCACCCCGGGATAGCGGAAGCTCTCGATGGTGAGGTGCTGCGGATTGCCCTGGTCCTGGCACTTCGCCCAGAAGTACTCGAGCACGCCGTTGCCGTGGTGCATGTGCATGAAGTCGATCACGCGCTCGTGGAGACGGGCCCTGCGCGCGGCGATGATGCCGTCGGTGACGTGCTTGAAGATCGCGTCGCACGAGGCCTCGGGGGGCAGCTTGTCGTGGGGCGAGGTCTCGCCGGGCTCGAGGTTCTCGATGAAGTACTTCGGCGCGAGCGACTTGCCGAGGTCGTGATAATACGCCCCGACCCGAACGAGCCGGCCGTTCGCGCCGATCGAGTTCGCGGCGATCTCGGCGAGGTTCGCCATCATCAGGCTGTGCTGCCACGTCCCAGGGGCCTTCTCGCTGATCTGTTTGAGCAGCGGTTGGGACAGGTCCTCGAGCTCGATCAGCTTGCCCTGCGTGATCTCCCCGGCGAGCAGCTGGTAGAGCGGCGCGAGCACGATCGCGAGTCCGGTCGCGAGCGCCGGGCCGAACGCGGCCGCGACCCACGCCGAGCGCGTTGGCGTGTCGAGCTCGCCGAACGGGATGTGGCCGGTCGTGAGGAACTTCAGCAGCGGGTACGTCAGCGCGGTGAGCAGCGTCGCGGCAGCACCGGCGACCAGGATCGGCCGGAGCTTGTGCTTGGGCCTCTCGGCGACGACGAGCCCCGCGACCGCGACCTGGACGAGGAGGAGGATCGCGACGCCGACATCGAACGGCGCGCACAGCGAGACGATCAACGCGGCGAGCGTGCCGGTGGCGAGCCCGACGGTGCGATCGAGCACGAGCGTGGGGATCAACGCGAACATCGCGACCGGGACGATCAACACGTTCGACGGGGTCATCAACATCGCGACCTTGACGACGATCGCGAGCACGCCGACGAGCGCGAGGTTGACGACCTGGACGCGGACGAGCCGGCCGAGCGTCGAGCGCCGGGTGTGATGGGAGAACAGCCAGGCGAACACCCCGGCGAGCAGGAACATCGCGACGTACGGCACCGCTCCGGTCGGCGTGACGAGCCCGAGCTCGGCGACCCTGAACGCGTCGTCGCGCGTCGCGACCTCGCCGCGCGCGATCACCACGCCGCCGCCGCCGCCGATCCGCCCGGCGTCGGGGGTCTCGATCCCGGTGAACGGCGGCACGCGGACCGTCACCGGTGCGCGCGCTCCGGCGACGACTCGGGCTTCGCCGAGCGCATCGATCCAGCGGTCCGCGGTCAGCACCGGCAGCACCACCGCCGCGAACCCGAGCGCGATCACGAGCGAGCTCCACCCCACCACGAACGGGCGGCGTGCGATCACCCGGGCGAGCTGTGCGCGCTGCGTGGTGCTCACAGGTTGATGTCGAACTCGGCGCGCGTGCGCGGACCGTGGATCGTCGGGAACTGCATCGCGCGCATCGTCCTGCTGATGCAGTTGTAGAGCGCGCCGGAGGCCTGGCCGTTGACCTTGACGAAGTTCACGTGGCCGCTCGGCCCGTCGATCATGATCGCGATGTTCGCCGACGACGAGCCGGTCGACTGCAAGCAGCGGCCGAGCTGTGCGCCGTGGGTCGAGTACACCGCGTAGACCTTGTCCATGCCGAGCGTCTCGGTCTCGTCGGAGTCATCCGACATGTCGAGCGCGTAGTTCTCGCTGGTGTTCGTCCCCCCCGCGCCGCTGGTGCTCGGGCGATGGCCGCCGCCGCCGGTATGGTGCTTCGCCGGCGGCACCTTCGGCATCGACACCGTGATGTTGAGCTGCGCGCCCTCGAGCCGCGACACGCCCGCGACCCGCTTTGCCGCGTCGTCACCGCGCACCGCGTTGATGATGAAGTACACCGCGATGCCCGCGCCGATCACGCCGAGCGCGATGAACGCGTACAACATCGCGCCACGGCGCTTCTCGGCGGACTGGACCTTGACCTCGGCCTGCGCGCGCCGGTGATGGTCGAGCCGTGCCCGCGCCGCGTCGACCATCGGGCCGAGCAGCGGGTGGGCGCCGATATCGCCGCGCGCACCGGTGTCCTTGTCCATGATCATGTTGCCGGCCACGATCTCGCCCGTATCGATCTGCTGGACGACCTCGGCGAGCGAAAACGGCCCGTAGTCGAGCCGGCCCTTCGAGATCAGCCACTTCTCGTTGCTGTCCGAGAGCGCGGCCGCGAGCGCGCGATCGACGACCACGTTCCCCGAGCTGCCGGCCGCGCCCGAGGTCACGGCCGGCAGGTCACCGGACCCGGCCGCCGCCGCGAGCGCCCCGACGGGAAGCGCGGCATCGCTCGCGTGCGGCGACAGACCGCCGGCGAGCGATGCGGTCTTCTCGACGTGCTGTTCGAGCGTGAGGGCGCGTTCGAGCGTCGGCACCGCGACGGTCTGCATCGCGCCACCCTTGCCGAGCGCCTCGGCGACAACCTCGCCGAGCACGTCGACGCGACCGAACCGCTTGTCGCGGTCCTTGTGGCACGCGCGCGCGACGATCTCGTCGATCTGCGTGTTCGTGCCGGGGACCACGTCGCTCGGCCGCGGACCGCCGCGCTCGAGCGGCGAGCCGACGAGCGCCTCGTAGAGCAGGGCACCGACGGCGTAGACATCGCCGCTGCCATCGAGCGGCGCGCCGGCCTGGACCTCGGGCGCGACCGAGCTCTGCCACGCCACCAGCCCCGCTTGCATGGCCGCGATCGTGCCGGCGCCGAGCTCGAGATCCGCGATGCGGACGCGGCCGTTGCGGCTGACCACGACCGATTCGGCGGCGAGCGCGCCGTGCTGGATCTCGCCGAGCGCCTGGCTCACGCCGGTGATCAAGTTCCCGGTGCCGCGGGCGCCGAACCCGGCGGTCCCGGCCTGACGCTTCTTGACGAGCATGTCGCGGACGAGCGAGCCGTCGACCTCCTCGGTCGCGATCCACAAGATGTCGCCGGTGAGGCCGGCGGCGAGCGTGCGCACGAGGTGCTTGTGCTCCGGCAAGGCCGCCGCGACGCGGGTCCCCGCGATGATCTGATCCCGCACGGCCGGCTCGCCGGCCAGCGCCGCGTGGATCACGTAGACCGTCGAGGCGCCCTTGGGGCCGTTGGCGCGATACGCGTCGGCGATCCGTAGTGGCCACAGCGGCTGGCCGAGCACGTACTCGCCGAGCTGAGCGCCCGCGCTGAGGCGGGGTGCGAACTGCGGCTGATTCCCCGTCGCGGCCATGGGGGACGAGGATACGGGGCGCGTCGCGCGAGTTCAATCGCTCGGGCAGCTCGCCGACCGCATCCGCTGCTGGGCCACCGGATTGTGGGCGAGCTCGCGTAAGTACTTGCATCCGTGCTCGAGATCGCCCTCGGCGAGCAGCCCGTCCGCGAGCAGCAAGATCGCCTTCACGTTGCGCGGATCGAGCAGGTAGGCGGCGTGGGCCTGCGTCACCTGGGTCATCCGCTTGCCGCGGCGCTGCGCGGCGAGCGCGTTCGCGAGGTACTGGTCGAGCTCGGCGGAGCTCGCATGCTTCACCGGCGGCGGGCGTGGGAGCTCGCGCGGCGGGTCGACCACGCTCGGTGCGGCATCGGCAGGCGGGTGGGGGGTCGCGGCGTCCGGAGCCGGCGTGGCGACCACGAGCCCCCTGGCGTCGGCGAGCGCGGCATCGGTGCGGGCCGTCTCCGCGCTGCGCGTGGCCCTCCCTTCACTCGCGATCACGATCGCGATGGTGATCATCGCGACGATCACGAGCGAGCCGATCACGAGCCACAGCCCGCGATGGCCGTCGGCGACCGGGACCTCGCCGGTCGAGGGCGTCAGGACCCGGCGCTCGGGCTTGGTCTCGATGTCGGGCGCGACGGCGCTGCCGCCGGTGGGCTCGGGCGCGAGCGCAGGGGTGAACGTCGAGGGCGAAAACGTGGCGACCAGCTTCGGCGGCCGCACGGCCGGCGCCGAGCCCGCCAGCTGGTGCTCGACTGCCTCGATCTCGCGGATCATCGCCTCGGCGTCCGCGGGCCGGCCGTCGGGGCGCTTCGCGAAGCAGCGCTGCAGCAGCACGTCGAGCCCGCCATGGCTCGCGAGGTCGGGGTTGCCGTCGACCAGGTGCGGCGGCGGTGTGCGCGCGTGGGCGGTCAGCCACTCGATCGCGCTGCCGGCCTGGAACATGCCACACCCGGTCAGCATCGCGAACATGGTCGCGGCGAGCGAATACAGGTCGCTGCGCGGATCGAGCGCGTGCCCGCACGCTTGCTCGGGCGACATGAACTCGGGCGTGCCGAACACCATGCCGGCCTGCGTGAGCGAGAGCTGCGAGCGCGAGGACTTCGCGGCGCCCTCCATCAGCTTCGCGACGCCGAAGTCGAGCACCTTCGTGAAGTCGGGGTCGTCGCCGACCCGCATCAACAACAAGTTATCGGGCTTGATGTCGCGGTGGACCAGGCCGATGCGATGCGCGGCCGCGAGCGCGGACAGCGCTTGCTTCGCGATGTGGAGCACGCGGGCGGGCGCGAACGGCCCGTCGACGTCGAGCTCGCTCTGCACGGTGCGGCCGTCGAGGTACTCGAGCACCATGTAGTAGTCGTCGTGCGGCGTGACGCCGTAATCGAGGACCTTGACCGCGTGCGCCGAATCGACCTTCTGGGTCGAGCGCGCCTCGCGCGCGAACCGCTCGAGCGCGGTGTGGTCCTGGGTCAGGTGCGGCTTGAGGAGCTTCACCGCGACCCGGCGATCCATCGCGAGGTGGTGCGCGCGATAGACCGCGCCCATGCCGCCCTCGCCGAGCAGCGCGTCGAGGCGGTAGCGGCCGTCGAGCACGATCCCGACCAGGCCTTCGGCGAAGCTCTGCGTCACGCCCGGATCGTAAGCTAGAAGCGCATGCCGTTCTTGAGCCGGAACGAGAACCAGTCCCAGGCCAGGTAGGCCGCTCCCACCAGCCCGAGCGCTCCGACGACGGGCGCGCCTGCGACGATCACGACCGCACCCGCGGCGCCGGTGGCGGCGGCCAGCGCACCTTTACGCTTGGCAACTACCTTGTTCCGCTGAACAAGCGAGCTCACGCTTCGAGGCTAGCACGGGAAATAAGCTCGGGCG
>JBDTEH010000264.1:0-6498 GCA_039922635.1 Kofleriaceae bacterium
ACCTGCACGCCATCTGGGACAGCGGCGCCGAATGGAACATCGTCACGTTCCAGCAGATCGGGCCGGCTCAGCGTAGTCCACGGCAAGATGCCGTGCCGGATCGACACGGAAGCTCGGTCTGATCCGAAGCGCTGGAGGTGGAGCACGAGGCCCTGGCCACGACTGGCGGGTTTGACCGCGGTCACGATTGCTTGGGTTGCGTCCACCGTCACGAGTCGTCCGAGCGCTGGTTGACCGCCGGCGTGGCGATCAGTCGCGATCGGTCGCAATGGCCGGCTGATCGCCATCGAGGCGGCGACTTCCGTGGCCCCATGGCCAGTCAGGTCGCGTGCGCCGAGCGCGAACGTTTCGGTGAGTACGCCATCCGATGTTCCCATCGGCCCGACGTCATCGCACGGCTGCTCCGAGGTCGCGTTGCGGAACAGGACCCACTCGAGGGCGCCGGTGGCGCTGCCGTGAACCGCAGTGGATTGAGCGAGCTCGACGGCCAACTCGCCACTCGAGACCCAGGTCACTGCTGGCCACAACGACGGCGTATATAGATTCGTCAACGGCCGCACCGCGACGCCACCTGCAACTCCCATCGCCAGGTCGGTGGTCGGAGCCTGTGGCATGACCCGCAACATGATCGTGCGCCTGCGTGCCGCTGCCCCAGTGGCCCGCACCGTGAGTCGATCGTCACCCGCCGCGGCGATAAAATCGATGGTCGTCGCTATTCCATCGACCGTCGCGGTCGCCCGCAGCGTCGTGCGGGCAGGGCCTGCCTCGATCAGCGTGAGCGTCGTGGGGCGCACGGTCGAAACTTCGGCGAACTGCATGTTCGCACAATCGGGCCGCTCGGAACCGATCCGATACAAGCCACCTGTATCAGCGTAGACCACCCATTCCATCGACGGTCCAGCCAATTGCTCCCGACCACCGACCTGGAGCGAATCGAGTGACCAGCCATCGGCGTGGTGAGCGAATCGAGCGTCGAGGACGCCGGTGCTCATGACTGCGCTGTCGGCACCCACGCTCGCTGTTGCCATCAAAGCGGTACCGGCGCTCGCCCCGGCTTGCAACGAAAACGTCCGCCAGCCAAACGCCGGAACTGCCGTGGCGAGAAAGGCGATCTGGCCATCTGCAGTGCCTTGCGTCGGCAGCGGCACTCCATCGGCAAGCGCATGGAACGCTCCGCTGGCAGGCGCAGCAACCTCGACGACTTCGCTGCGATCGACGGGACCCGGATTGACCACGACCACGGCTTGGCCAGTATCGGCGGTCTGGGTATCGATCTTTGCAGCCAGTGCGGGCAGGGCGCGGTTCCACGCGTCCTCTGCGGTCGTATTCGCACTTGCGAGCAAGGGTGCCTCCTCGCTATCAACGACGGCATCGGAAGAGGTGCCGGTGATCGTGTCGTGGTGGTTGCTCAACACCACAGCTTGCCATGCCGGTGCAAGCACGTCGGAGCCGGGTTCGAGCAGTGCGAGAAATGGCTCGAGGCCGGCGAGTGATTCGGCGACCGCGCGGGCCGCTTGTTTGAGCTGCGGTCGCGACGCATAGAACCCGGTCCAGACCGGCGCAAGGTCGCGTTCCATCGCCGGTAGATCCTCGGTGTGGAATCCGACCAGTCTCTCGTAGTCTTCAAACGTTGCGAGTGCGACCCAGACCCCGGTAGCTGCGTATTGCTCGTCGTTCCACCACTGCGCATAATCTGCCAGCCGCGGGCGTGGCACCTGGAAGTCACAGCCGATCGGTACGAATAGATAAGGCGTTTTGGCATACGGAGTGAGTTGATCGATGAACTCGGCGATCTGGTTTCGGACGAATGCCGGGTCGTCATCGTGTTCATCGCCGAGCCGATCACCGCCGATCGGAAAGCCGTCGAGATCGATCGAATCCCCCTGGCAGTACTCGCGGATCGGCATGTAGTGCGCGAGCACGCTGCCACCGCCCGGGCCGCGCCAGACGAAGTCCGCGCTCCCGATATCTCGCAGCACCGATGCCGTCGTGGTCACATCCGGCGCGATCGGATCGAGTCCGGCGCCGACGATCTCGAAGGTGTGACGCGCTCCGTCGATCCGGCCGAACCCAACCGAGGTGAAGCCGGCGGCCGAAAGTAGATCAGGAACGGTGGGCGAGTGGCCAAACGAGTCCGGAAGCCACGCCGCACGCGGGCGCGTGTGAAAGGTTTGCTCCGCGAATATCGTTCCGAGCAAGTAGTCGCGCGTCAACGCCTCGGCCGTCGGCAGCAGCGTGTCGGGAGACGTCATGCCACCACCAACGATGCGCGCATGACCGGTCGCAAAATGCGCAAGCCACGGCTCTGCGCCATGGTCCGCAACCTGCTTCGCCAAATAGCCCATCTCGGCGATCGAATAAAATGTCCGCGGATCTGCGTCGAGCAGGGTCGTGGCATCGTCGAACACGGTCTCGACACGGGAGCTGTAGTACTCGTCGAACGTGCTCTTCCAGTTGATGTCGAGATGGCTGCTCTGGCTGAGGATCAGCACGCGCTTCGCCTCGGGTGGAACGCCGAGCGCTCTGCGAAAGTCCTGCTCGGAGAGCGTCGGATCGAGCAGGGATGGCCGCGGCATCACGTTATCGCCGCATGCCGCGAGTGCCACGCAACCGATCAAGAGCCGCATCGTGAGGCACATGGGACTGCTGATCAGGTACGCCGATCGGCAATGTGGGGTCAAGCGTGGTGTCGGTGGCGTCGGGTGGCGTCGGTGGCGTCGTGCCGTAGGCCCCACTCGAGCGCGATGGTCGGTGCTCGAGTGGGGCGTTGCCGAGGGCGGCTCGGGAACTTCGACTTTCCGATCCGACTGCCGGTGGGTTTCTCGCGACCAAAGTGCCCCTTCCACCGCCGAGCATGCAACTGCCGTCCAGCGTCGTGATCCCGAGGACCGTGTCGGATTTACACGCAGACGATTGGCTCGCCGTCCGATTACAATTGTTCGCCAGCGGGGTAGGTTGTGGTGATGTCGACGACCACTACTACTTCGCGCCCTTTGTGGCTCACGATCGGGATCGCCCTGGTGCTCGTGCTCGTTGAAGGATTCCTGATCACCGGCGGCCAGACTCACGGCTAACGTCCGGACGTGGACGCGATGTGCCGAGCAGCGATCATGATCGCGGTGGTCCGGTACACGTCGTAGAAGTGACACCGAAGCTGCGCTCGGCGTGTCGCGTACGCGCGGGCGCGTCGTTGGACGCGCGCTGATCCGGACACTTGCCGCTCAATCCGCGCCGGCCGGAGCCGCGTTCGCCGGCGGCACCTTGCGCTCCGAGCGGATCGTGCCGGGCAACACGTCGATCCGGACCGGCGGCGTGAGCTCGTAGACGAAGCCGCGCGTATCGATCCGCGCGTGGAACGTGCCGCCGACGTGGATCGTGCGCCGGAAGTGCTCGGGCTCCTGGCCCTTGACCACGTGGTTGCGGTGATCGAGCAAGAAGCCGCCGAGCCGGAGCGCGAGGTGGTTGTAGAGCCGGTGGCAACCGTGACTGGTGCCGTTGAGTAGCGAGGTGACGACCGCCGAGCCGTGCGTGCCGATGCCGTTATCGGCGTACTGGAGGGTGCCGTTCTTCATGCGGATCTCGCGCTCGTGCGGCAGCCGGACCAGGCCGAACGCCGACAGCGGTCCGGGCCCCATGATCGATTTCTTGAGCTCCCACTTGCCCTTGCCGATCCAGCGCACGAGCTCGTCGTCGGGCGTCGTGTCGGGTGGGAGCCAGGTCGGGGCGGCGTAGACCTGGCGCCAGACCCGCGGCCCGACATCGGACTCTTTCCAGCGCTTGGTCAACGTGCCGCCGATGCGCACGTCGGCCCAGCCACCGATCGTGGTCTGCCAGCGTACGAGCGCGCGGCGGGTCGCGCCGTCCTGGACGTACAGGATCAACGCCGGGCGCCGCCACGCGACGCGCGGGATGGGCTGCTCGTCGTACCAGACATCGCCGCGATCGATCTCGGCGAACAGATCCATGTGCGGCTTGTAGTAGGCGGGGCGCGCCGGCAGCACGAGCGCGACGCGCAGGCCGCCGGCGTGATGGGCGAGGAATGCGGCGGTCGCCGCAGGATCGGTCCAGCCGAGCTGGCGCGCGGCGGCCTCGGTCGCGGCGCTGACCAGGTCCGGCGCGGCGTGCGCGAGCGGCTTGTCGTGACCGTGGACCATGCGCATCGCCACGGGATCGAGCATGCGCCCGAGGATCGGTCTGGGCCCGGCGCCCGCGGTGCCGTCCTCGATCAGCCCGCTCGCGTCGACGACGCGCTCGCGCAGCACGCGCAATGCGAACCGATAGTCGAGCTCGCGCGGATCGGTGGCGAGCGCCGCGCGCGTGTCGGGATCGAGGCGGCCGTTCGGGATCAGGAAGTTGCGGCGCTGGAACTGCTCGAGCGCCTGGCCGAACGCCCACGAGAACGTGCCATCGATGGCCTTGGCCGCGAGCAGGCCCTCGCACGCGAGGTGGCGCTGCGCGGTGACGATGCCGGTATAGAGGTCGTCGGCGGCCTTCCAGCGCGTGTACGTCTCGCCGAGCTCCTTGTCGGTCGCCAGCGGCGCGTAATCGGTGAGCCCGCGCTGGACGCGCACGCGCTCGAGCACGGCGCCGAGCACGTCGCGCTGGTGATTGCTGAAGCGAACCAGGCCCGCGAGCTCCTCACCATACGGCCGGGTCAGGGTCGCCAGCGGTGCCGAGTCGATGTTCGCGCGGCACGCGTAGCGCGCGGTCTGCGTGAACCGCTCGCGCACGATCTCGAACGAGGGCACCACGCCGTAGAGCTCCGCGAGCCCGAGATTGGCGGGTAGCGCCTTGCCATCGAGGTCGCGCTCGCGCGCGAGCGCGAGGTAGGTCGCGCGAAACTCCGGCGCGGTGCCGTCGGGCTGGACCGCGAATAACACCGGCGCCCACGCGTCGCGAAGATCGACGACCGTCGTGTTCGCGGGGGCGTCGCACACCGCGGCGCGTTCGTGGCCGGCCTCGAACGGAACGAGCGGCGCCGCGCATGCGGCGGTCGTTGCCGTGCCCGCGGCTCTGGGCGGGGCAGGGACGGAGTGGACGGCGGGGCGGTGATCGGAGGAGCTGCACGCCGCCGCGATCGCGGACGCGAACAGCAGGCGCTGGAACATCTCCTCCAGTATCGCGCCAGTCCGGCGGTTCGTCGAGAAACTGTCCGGCGGCCGGACCGTCGCGATGTGGACGTACCACCCACGTCCCGGCGGCAGCTCAGGCGCGGGGACGGCCGGGGCGACCGCCGGGGCGACGGCCGTACGACGCGGGCAGGGGTCGCTTCGCGCGCGGCTTCTTGTAGACCGGGGCGACCATCACCGTTCGCCCGACCAGGCGCACCGTGTGCTCCGCGACCGGCCCCAGCCGGCCGTCACGCCCGCGGCCGACGACGATCAGATCGGCGCCGACCTCCTCGGCGATGGCCGCCACGAGCGGTGCCGGGGTGCCGGCGCGCACGATGATGCGGGTGTCGGTCATGCGGATCGCGGCCTGCTCGAGTTGCGTGCGCAGCCGGTCCTCGGCGGTCGCGAGCTGGCGAGCGACCACGGCGCGGTAGCTCGCGAGGTCGGTACGAAACGACGGGCCGGCGAACGGCCGCAGGGTGTTCGGCATGTCGACGATATGGACGGCGACCACGGATGCCCCGGTCTCGATCGCGAGCTGCCGCGTGAGGCCGATCGCGGTCGTGGACTGCTCCGTGAGGTCACACGCGACGAGCACTCGCTTGAACATTCGCTGTTGTACCACTCGTTACGCGGTGCGCTGCGTGGTGGCCGACCGCACGTTGCCGTACCGTAGGCCATCGTGCCGGGTGGTAGGCTAGAACGTGCAGCCATCGCGTTGGTCGCGTTCATCGCGATGGCCGCGC
Organism: Kofleriaceae bacterium; assembly: GCA_039922635.1. Classification (GTDB taxonomy): domain Bacteria; phylum Myxococcota_A; class Polyangia; order Haliangiales; family Haliangiaceae; genus JABFXX01. The sequence goes on from JBDTEH010000264.1 coordinate 5,858, forward strand.
CGGGCACGGCGCGCGCGCAACCGGTCGATGCCGGCACGCCCGCCCCCGACGCCGCCCAGGTCAGCGTGCGCGCCGTCGATCCCGCGACCACGGCCACGCAGATCCGCGCGTTCATGGCCGGGACGCTCGACGCGACCGTCGATCCTCGGTCGTTGTTCGTCATCGATCTCGCGAGCTCGATCGATGCGCGAAGCCTCGCGGCGACGCTCGATCACGCCAAGCGCCCGCGCGGGACGGGCTCGGCGAGCGAGTCCCCCGCACGGATGCTGGTCGATGCGCGCGCCGCGTTCTTCGCGCTGACCGACGCGCAGCGCGCGAAGTTGTTCGAGCAGCACGCGGCCGCACGCGCCGCCTCGCTGGCTGGGAGCACGGAGCAGCTCGCCCACCAGCACCTCCTGGCGGAGCTCCGCGATCACGTCACCAAGTTGCGGGCGTTCCTCGCAGGGACGCTCGACCCCGGCATCGATCCGCGCCCGTTGCTGCGGATCGATCTCGCGTCCGAGGCCGAGGTCGCGCTCTCCGCGGATCGCCGGACCGCGTTCCTGGCCGTGGTGAACGGGACCCCGGCGCCGCCGGGCCGTGGTTCGGCGGCGGGGTCGGCGGCGGGTTCGGGGTCGGGCAGCGGGGCGCCGCTCGATCTC
>JBDTEH010000265.1:0-6980 GCA_039922635.1 Kofleriaceae bacterium
CGAGAAGCTGAAGGTCGCGCTCGAGGCGACCGACCCCGCGCGGTCGAAAGGGTCTGACCCCAACTACATCCTCAACATCCTGGTTCCGGCGATGGAGCTCTTGCTCCGCGTGATCGAAGGCAAGCCGGCGCCGTTCAACGAGGCACTGCACTTCGCGCTCGAACGGCACAAGAAGTACTGGGGCAGCGCGAAGAACAAAACCGATCCAGAAGGCCTGATCGCGCTCGGACCGCTCGCGATGGCGTCCCTTGCCCATGATACGGGTATCGCGATCGAGGTCGAGAGCGACTACCTCCCGCGCCGACTCTTCGAAGGCGCTTGTCGACCGGCTTGATTCTCGTCGCTGGTGCCGGTGACCAGCTGGCCTTGATCCACTCCCGTGGACACCCCACGAGAGGCGGATACGATGCGGAAGATGTCAGCGAAGCGGGACCGCGCGATGCGAGCGCGGCGGCAGTACACGGATGAGTTCAAGGCGGGCGCGGTGCGCTTGGTGTTGGACGAGGGCAAGACGATCGCGGTGGTAGCACGCGACCTCGACCTGACCCCGTCGGCGCTCGGTGGCTGGGTGAAACGGGCGCGTGCGGATCGCGACGGCGGCAAGAGCGGGCTCACGAGTGACGAGCGCGCCGAGCTCGTTCGGCTCCGCAAGGAGCTTCGTGTGGCGAAGATGGAGCGCGACATCCTGGGAAAAGCCGTGGCCTTCTTCGCGAAGGAGAACGCATGAGGTTTGCGTTCATCCTCGAGGAGAAGGCCTGGCCGAAGGCCACCATGTGCAGGGTGTTGCAAGTCTCGTCGGCGGGGTACTACGCGTGGCAGCGGCGGCCAGCGTCGGACCACGCGAAGGACGACGACCGCTTGAAGGTGCTCATCGGCGCGTCGTTCGACGAGAGCCACAAGACCTACGGAAGCCCGCGCGTCCTCAAGGACCTCACCGAGGGGGGCGAGCACGTCGGCCGCAACCGGGTGATCCGGCTGATGCAGGACGGCAAGCTCGTCGCGCGCGTGAAGCGCCGGTACCGGTCGACGACGATGAGCGAGCATGATCAGCCGATCGCGCCGAATCTGCTGGACCGCAAGTTCGAGGCAGAGGCTCCAAACCAGCGTTGGGTCGGCGACACGACCGAGCTACTGACGTCCAGCGGCAAGTTCTTCCTCGCGGCAATCGTCGACCTGTACGCCCGGATGGTGGTCGGCTGGGCGGTGAGCGCGGTCAACGATCGGCACCTCACGATCGCCGCCCTTCGCGAGGCGGTGAAGCGTCGGTGCCCTGGCGCGGGGCTTCTCCACCACTCCGATCGGGGCAGCACGTACGCGAGCGAAGACTACCGAAACGTTCTCGAAAGGCACGGCATCGTCTGCAGCATGAGCCGAACAGGTAACTGCTACGACAATGCCGCGATGGAGAGCTGGTTCTCGACGTTCAAGGCCGAGCTCGGCGAGACCTTCGAATCGATCCGCGACGGCAAGGACAAGGCATTCGATTACATCGAGGTGTTTTACAACCAGCGCCGCCGCCACTCGTCCATTGGCTACATCTCGCCGGCGGAGAGCGAGCGGCGCTACTACGAGGCGCGGACCGCACAACTGCCAAGGGCTGCGTGAAGTTGACCGCGATGGGAGGACTTCTGTATAACAATACTCGTGGCGGGCGGACGACCGACGAACGATCCGAAGGAGACCCTGGTCGCCGTCCGGTTCTCGGACCGCCAGCTCGTCGTGCTGAAGCGACGTGCCCGGCAAGACGGCATCAGTCTCTCGGAGGCCCTGCGCCGCTGCGTGGACGAATGGGCAACGATCCGGTCTGCTCCCACCCAGGTCGCGAAGTCCCGGCCTCCGACGCTCTCCGAACGCGCAACCTTCAAGCAGCTCTTCTCCCTGTTCGAGGAACCACCGGCGCGCCGTCGTCCGCGCCGTGGCAAGTGATGACGACTTAACCAAACCGTCTACGGGAGTGGATCAAGGCCAAGCACCACCGTTACGCACCATGCTGATCGAGCTGACCGCAATACTCGCGTCTGTACCTACGTCGGAGCGCCCGCTCGCGCACGCTGACATTGCCGCCGTGTTGCGCCAGATCATCAAGCAGGGCCGGCGCGCACGAGGTCTCGTTGCCGCATGGTCGTACGATGGCTGAGTCGAGCCACGACCATAGGGCGGTTCCTGCGAAACCGCTGGCGGTGGTGTCTATCGCGGAGCCCGCGCGTACTAGCGAGCGCGGCAACACTCGCGGATTGGAAAGGCGCGCTGAACGACTTCGACGTCACGTCGACCGTGCAGCTGCTCGCCGACTACCCCGAGGCGGTGATGCAGCGGCTGATCAAGCAGCTGAACAGCTCGCTACACATGCCAAAGGGCATGCTGTACTACACGCTGCCGGGCGGACGTCAGCGCAGGCTCGAGACGACGCAGCCCTGGGAGCTGTCCGATTGGCTGCGCACGATCGGGCTCACGCTCGCGGCGATCGGCGTCATCGCGCTGACGGGCGGCGCGGGCACGGCGGCCGGGATCGCGTTCGTCGGCGCGGGGCTCGCAGGTGCGGCGAGCAGCAAGGCCGCGCTCGAGGAGATGGAGAAGCAGGGCATCGCGACGGATTCGGATCGCGCGCGCGCGTATCTGAACATCGCGGTGGATCTGATCGGCGCGCTCGCGGGCGGCGTGGGCATGATCGCGCGCGCGCCGTCGATGTTCGGGCAGGTCGCGCTGATGGCCGATCGCGTCTACATACCGCTGCGCGCGGCGGCGGCGACGGGTGAGCTCGCACAGGCCGCGCTGATGACGCACGATTTCGTGCAGAACCTGCAAGCGCTCGCCGCGCAGCCGGACTCGAAGGAGCGCACGACCGGAATCGTGAAGCTCGTCGCGATGGGGATCGCGATGGGCGCGCTCACGTTCGTCTCGCTGAGGGGCGCCGTGCACGAGATCGGGTCGGGCGCGCGGCCGAGCGTCGTCGCGAACGGCGACGGCACGTACAGCCTCGTCGGGCCGAGCGGCCTGCCCGTGGCCGAGGGCTCGGGCGGTTTCAAGTGGAAGGCGAAGGCGGATGTCGCGGCGACCGCCGAGGACCCGACGATCGGCAAGAAGTCTGTCGTCATCGACGTCGAGAAGGACGCGAACGGCCTCGTCACCGGGGTCGCCGTCCGCAAGGGCACCGGGGCGTCGGCCGCCGACGTCGCGCTGCACGAGAAGGGGGCCGACATGGTCGCGCGCTACGGCGGCGCGCAGGGCCGCATCCGCAATCTGTGGCGCGACGTGCTCGCGAAATTCGGATTCCGCCGCCCTCCCGTCGAGCTCGAGCTCGAGATCTTCAAGCTCGAGCAACCGGCTCACATGCGCGTGAAGACGCTGAGCTCGCCCGGCGTTACCGAGGTCGACCGCCTCGCGGCCGAACGCGAGCTCTCCGTCATCGAGCACAACACCGAAGTCGCGCGCGCGAACGCGCAGGCGGCGCTGAAGAAGCCCGCACAGACCGTCGCGGAACGCGCGCAGATCTGGATGAAGGAAGCGCCGGAAGGCCTCCCGCCGGCTCCGGAGAACACACAGTGGGTCCGCAACGAATCCGGCCACTGGGATCTCATCGAGATCGGGGCGCGACCGGGGCCGCAGATCCGCGCCGAGTACGACGAGAACGGCAAGTTCCTAGGGATCAGCAACCGCGCACAGCTCGCCCAGGCGCGCGTACTCGGGCGCTCGGTTGGCGAGGTCGAGGACCGGCTCAAGGCGCTCGGGTACTCCGTCGAGAGGGTTGAGGTCGACGGCAAGATTCAGACGCATGTCGTGCGCTCCAAGGAGGGCCTGCTCGAGCTGGAGGTCGGCGCAAACGGCAAGGTGAGGGTCACCAACCCCGCGAAGCCGCCGCTGCCGACCAGCGAATTCCCCGCGACCGACGCAACCTGGAAGCATTGGCCGCCTCCGGCGCCGCCAAAGGACAAGCCGGCGTGGAACGAGCCCGGCGGCGCGCGCTACCGGTATGCGCGCTACCGGTATGATCGATATCGCTACGAGAAATGGGAGGAGCTCGGCAAGCCCGCGGAGGCTCCGAGGGACCTGCTCACGCCGAAGCAGTACTACGACCGCTACGTCGCGCCGAAGGCCGTCGGACAGAGCCCCGGCGAGATGGGAAGTCCCGAGCACAAGGCGCTCGTGCTCGAGGTGCGCGGTACCAACAAGGTTGGAACTCAGACGATGGGCGCGCAGCGACCCGACGCGGTCGGAGGCACGGACCAGCCGCTCGCGATCCCGCACGGGCCGACCGTGACGCCGCAGAAGGGGGGCCGCGTGCTCTACGAGGCGGACAACTTCTACAAGGATGGATCCCAGATCGTCTCGGAGGGCCGCGAGCAGGTGCGCCAGTTCCGCAAGGACAACCCGAACGCGACGATCGTCGTCCAGGACGCCGCGAACCCGAAGAACGTCATCATCTACGAGCCCGGTACCCAGCCACCGCCCGGCGGGCGGCTTGCGCAGGGCACCGCGATCAAGGTACCGGTGAATTGAGGCAGCAATGACAGCATCGGTCCAATACTGGCGGTTGCCCGAGGAAGAGGCCGACATGATCGAATACTTGCGCTCGCTCGGTTCGGTCATGGCGATGCCGGTGCGAACCGTGGCGAACGTCGAGCAGCTGGTGTGGAGGCCGGTCGAGGAAGCACTGCAGGAGGCCGACCCGACGTTCCTGATCACTCCCCAGAAATTCGTCGCTGACATGAAGTTGCACATCGACGAGAACGGGATAGCGGCGAATGTCGTGACAACGCCGGCGCTGTTCTACTCGCGCGGGCAGCTCATCGAGCAGAAAACGCTGTACTCGACTTCGCTGAGTGTCGAGTGGGATGACAAGCCCGCCGAGTTCGTGCGATGGGGCCGGAAGGTAATGCAGTGGGTGCGAAGAGTCGCCCCCGGCTGGTATCGCTACAAGCATCACCGAATCACCACGAACGCCGAGGCCGCGCGCGCGGCCGGCATGGAAATGGTGTTTTGAGTTACCTGATGAACGCGTTTCTCGCGCGGCGCGAGCCACCGCCTGCCGCCGAGTCGCGGGCGTACCTGCTCGAGGGAGCGCTATTCGACGAGCGGCCGTCGATCACGATCCACGATGGGCCCGATGGCTCGTTCCAGCGCATGGAGGTGCGCTACCACCGAGACAAGATCCCGATGGTCCTGCAGCGGTCGAGCGACGACGATGCCGAGGCCGCGCGCGGGGAGGTGATCGAGTTCGCGACCATGTGCGGGCGTCGCGACATCGCGGAGGCAGTCGAGAGTGCCGAGGTGGTGATCGAGTGGAACGTCGATCGCACCGAGCTCGACGAGGACGCGTGGTTCGCCCTGCACCTGTGGCAGGCGTGGGTGCTCGGCCGGTCGCAAGGCTGGCTCTATGCACCAGGCGAGGGGATCTTCGATGCTCAGCTGAAGCGGCGGTGCGGCGAGCGGACCGATCACGGTGCGTGATGAACGCCGCGAATCGATCCGCAACACGCTCGTGCCGATCGTCGACGACTCGAGCGGGAACCATCTGTGCGTCGATCTCGCGACGGGGGCGATCGACTACTGGATCCACGACGCACTCATCGACCGGAACGTCGAGCCCGTCGCCGCCGACGCCGAGGCGTTCTTCACGTCGCTCTGCAAGGTCGACTGACCAGGCAATGGCGGCTTCGCCGGCGAGTTCGACAGTTGTGTTCGGCGACTGGGGCTTCGGGCGTCGCGGTGGCAGCGGCCTGATGGCGCTGTTCGCGGGCTCGTCGGGCACGGGCAAGACGATGAGTGCCGCCGTGATCGCGCGCGAGATCGGCCTCGAGCTGTACCGCATCGAGCTCGCGAGCGTGGTCTCCAAGTACATCGGCGAGACCGAGAAGAACCTCCATCGCATCTTCGATGCGGCTCGCCGCGCGAACGTGATCTTGTTCTTCGACGAGGCCGACGCCATGCTCGGCCGCCGCTCCGAGGTCAAGGATGCGCACGATCGCTACGCGAACATCGAGGTCGCGTACTTGCTCCAGAAGATGGAGGAGCACGACGGCGTGATCATCCTCGCGAGCAACCTGGCCAAGAACATGGACCAGGCGTTCTCGCGCCGCATGCACTACGTCGTCGAGTTTCCGCACCCCGACGCGCCGCTCCTCGAGCGGCTGTGGCAGACGATCCTTCCGCGCGAAGTGCCCGTGGATGACGACGTCGACTTCGGGTTCCTCGCGCGCCAGTTCGATCTCGCCGGTGGCGACATCAAGACGGTCGCGCTCTACGCCGCGTTCGTTGCGGCGGGACAAGATCGTCCGCTCGCGATGAGTGATCTAATCAATGCCGTCTCCCGCCAGATGATCAAGCAGGGCCGCCCGCCGAGCGCGAGTGACTTCAAACACCACTTCCGACACTCAGCGGGTACCAACGGAGTCGGGCGAACGCGGAGTACCGATGACTGACGTTGGACGAACGACGGCGCGGACGGAGCTGGCGAGCACATCAGCACGCTCGCCATCGGGTCGCGAGTCCGCAACCTCCAATGCGGGCATCGGCAATCTCGCGGTCGCACGTTCCATGCGTAGCGGTGCCCGTGGCGCCGAGCATGCCGGATCACCTCTCGGCAATCAGGAGCAACAAGGGCGCCAACCGATCCGTTGTGGTGCGTGCGAGGCAAAGGTACGGCGTTATGGGGTGCAAGCAAAGTGCGCCGAGTGCCAGCCACGCGTGCAACCGCAGTCCACCGACAGTGCGAACAAGTCGCTCGACAGCGTGCGTTCAGTCCTGGAAGGCGGTTCGCAGCAGCTGCCTCATCGCGATCGGATCCAGGCGTCGTTCGGGCGTCACGATCTGTCGGCCGTGCGCACCCTCACAGGCGGCGCGGCCCGCGAGGCCAACGATCGGATCGGAGCCCAAGCGTTCACGTCCGGCCATCGCATCGCATTTCGCGATGCTCCCGACGAACGGCTGGTGGCCCACGAGAGCGCGCACGTGATCCAGCAACGGGAGGGCGCGAGCGCGCC
>JBDTEH010000266.1:0-15389 GCA_039922635.1 Kofleriaceae bacterium
CCGCACCCTTCGCATCACCCGTCCATGCGAGCACGGGTGAGGTGTTGCCAGGTCCGGTGCACGTGTTGGCGTCGAGGACCGTCGCGTTCGTGAGCGTGACACTCGTGAGCGCGAGCGCACCTGCCGGAGCATCGCGCTGGGCGGCCGGAGCATCACCGATCGTCGACGACGCATCGATCGTTCCATTGCCACCGGGCGGTGCCGTACCCGTACAGCTGCTCGATAAAATCGCGATCACCAGCCGCTTCATACGGCCATTGTCTCACGCGGATTCGCGCTGGAACGTGCGATTCGCGACGTAGAGGCCGAGGATCGCGAGCCCGGTCGCGCACGCGAGGCCGATGATGATCGAGCTGTTGCCGAGGTCGTCGCGAAACGCGGCGCGCGCTGCATCGACGACATGACTGAACGGGTTGATCTGCGAGAGGCGGAGTAGCCATTTCGGCGCGAGCGTCATCGGCAGGAGGATCCCCGAGAGCAGCAGCACGGGGACACTGATCATGTTGAGGAGCGGTGCGAGCGCATCCTCACTCTTGAGCCATAGACCTGCGGCATACGACAGCGATGCGAGCGCGATGCCGAGCATCAGCACGAGGCCGACCGTGAGCAGCGCACCGACCAGCGGGACGCGGAGGCCGAACACGACCGCGACGAGCGTCAGGAGCGTCGCCTGGACGAGCAGGACGAGTGCGTCGCGCAGGACTCGGCCGAGGAGGAGACCGAGACGACTGGCGGGCGTGACGCGCATACGCTCGACGGTGCCGTAGCGTATCTCGGCGATGATGCCGAAGCCGACGAACATCGAGCCGAACATGCCGAGCTGGATCAGCATCCCGGGGACGAAGATCTGCCACGATGTTCCCGGCGGGAAGTCCGGCGAGCTCGCGACGAGCTTGTCGAGCAGCGGTGCGAACAGGCCGAGGTACATCAGCGGCTGGATCATCACGATCACGATCCACACCGGTTCGCGGAGCATGAGGCGCATCTGGTAGCGGAACGTGATCAGCGCGTCGCGGAGCATGGAAGGAGCTTTCGGTGGAGGGGCGGCGAGGGTGGCGAGATGGACGGCCCAGCCGGTCATGACGGCGGCGAGTCGCGGAGCGAGCGACCGGTGAGGGTCAAGAACACGTCGTCGAGCGACGGGTGGCGGATCGCGAGCGCGCCGACGTGGATCCCGGCGGCATCGAGCGCGCGCATCAACGGCAGCGCCTGCGCCTCGCCGTGATCGACGGTGATGCGGAGGCCGCCCTCGATGGCGGTGACGTCGCGCGCGTCGCTGCGTGCCTGCAGGAGCTGCTGCGCGCGCGCCACATCGTCGACCTCGAACGTGACGAGATCGCCGGAGATCCGGCGCTTGAGCTCGGCCGGCGTGCCGGTGGCGACGATCTTGCCGGCATCGATGATCAAGATCCGATCGCACAGCGCGTCGGCCTCCTCGAGGTAGTGGGTCGTGAGCAGGATCGTGACGTTGTCGCGCGCGCAGCGCCTTGATGTGGGTCCACAGATTCGCGCGGGTCTGTGGGTCGAGGCCGGTCGATGGCTCGTCGAGGAACACCAGCTTGGGCTCGTGGACCAGGCCGAGCGCGATATCGAGCCGGCGGCGCTGGCCGCCCGATAGCGTCTTGATCAAGCGCCCGCCGAGATCGCCCAGATCGAGCACGTCGCGCAGTTGCTGGGCGCGCCGCCGGCCGACCGCGCGCGACAGGCCATAGAGCTCGGCCTGCGTGACCAGCTCCTCGTCGACCTTCGCGGCCGGGTTGGTGCCACCGCTCTGCGACACGTAGCCGAGCTGGCGTCGCACGCCGATCGGATCGCGGCGGAGGTCGCAGCCCGCGATCGTCGCCTCGCCCGCGGTCGGCACGAGTAGCGTGGCGAGCATGCGCTGGGTGGTGGTCTTGCCGGCGCCGTTCGGCCCGAGCAGCCCGACGATCTCCCCGGCCGCGACCTCGAGGTCGATGCCACGCACGGCCTGGACCGTCGCACTCCGCGTCTTGAAGGTCCTCGCCAACCCGTGCGCGCTGATCATGGCACGTACGAATAGTCAAATTTGACTAATAAGTCAACGACGCTTTTGAGTGGTACGCCGGGTACGCTGCTGGGTCGCGCGCTTGCGCCTGGGCTTCGGGCGGGCGGCTCCCGGGACCTTGGGGCGCCACGCCGGGTCGTCCTGCGTGTGGTACTCGCCCTTGCGGAGCCGCTCGACGAACGCCCTGGACCAACCGAGCTCTGCCGAGACCCGTGCGTTGATCAGCCGCAGCATCTCCTTCACGTGCGCCGGGGTCTCGACGTCGTCGATCGCGTTGATCGCGTACTCGGCGTGCGCGACGCCACCGGTGATGATCGCCTGGCGCGCCTCGAGGCCGGCGATCAGCTCGTCGCGCTTGATCAGGCCCATCAGCGAGACCGCGGCGATCAACGGATCGATCGGCATCCGCCACTGCCACAGCGTCTCGCGCAACAGCTCGGACAGCTCGGCCTCGCCGCGCGCCGTGATCCGGTACAGCGTCCGCTCCGGGCGGCCGCCGACCTGGTTGGTCCCGGCGTGCTCGACCAGCCCTTCCTTCGCGAGCGTCTTGAGCTGGCTGTAGATCGAGCCGGGCGCGAGCGAGGCCCATTCCTCGACGTGCCACGAGATCAGCTCGCGGCGCACGTCGTAGCCGTGGACCGGCTGAAACACCCGGACCACGCCGAGGACGAGCAGCCGCGTGGTCGAGGACATCGGTAAAGGACTATCATGAAGCCGTGCAACTGCAGTACAGCCGAGAGGTTCGGGACGCGCGCGAGGCCCACAAACCGATCGTCGCGCTCGAATCGACGCTCGTCGCGCATGGCCTGCCGTATCCCGACAACCACGGCGTCGCGATCGAGCTCGAGACCGCGGTTCGCGATCGCGGTGCGGTGCCCGCGACGATCGCGATCGTCGACGGCGTGGCCTGCATCGGGCTCGAGCCGGCCGTGCTCGAGACGATCGCGAAGGGCGGCCGCGAGCTCGCGAAGGCCGGCGCCACCGATCTCGCGGTGCACCTCGCCCGCGGCACCACCGCTGCGACCACGGTCAGCGCCACCGCCGTGCTCGCCGCGAAGGCCGGCATCCGCGTGTTCGCGACCGGCGGCATCGGCGGCGTTCACCGCGGCGACACGGGCGATGTCTCGCACGACCTGATCGCACTCGCGCGCACGAAGATCGCGGTGGTCTCCGCCGGCGCGAAGGCGATCCTCGATCTGCCGCGCACCGTCGAGATGCTCGAGACCCTCGGCGTGCTCGTGATCGGCTACCGCGTCGACGAGCTCCCGGCGTTCTACACGCCACGGACCGAGATCGAGCTCGAGCATCGGGTCGACTCGATCGCCGAATTGGCCAAGATCGTGGGGATCCACTGGAACGACCTCGATGGCGGCGGCGTGCTCGTCGCGAACCCGATCCCCGCGGCCGCGGCGCTCGATCCGGCGATGATCGATCGCGCGATCCAGACCGCGCTCGGCGACGCCGAGACGCGCGGCATCACCGGCAAGCGCCTCACGCCGTACCTGTTGCAGCGCCTCGCCGCGGTCACCGGCGGTGCTTCGATCCAGGCGAACCGCGCGCTCGCGCTCCACGACGCCGAGGTCGCGGCGGAGCTCGCCGTTCAGTTGACCGTATAGATCGTCAGCGCCTTGCCGCCGCGATCGAAGCCGGGCGAGCGCTCGAGCAGCCAGAGCTGGTCGCGCATCACGCCCAGGCGCAGCCGCGTTCCGGTCGCGAGCACGCGCACCTTGCGCACCGCCTTACCGTCGCTGCCGGCCTTGAAGAGGTCGACGTACTCGGGGTCGGCCTTCTTGCGCGCGACCGCGTCGGGGTTGACCGGATCGACCTTCAACGCGATCCAGGTCGTGCCGTCGGGCTCGAGCACGCCCTGCAGCGACTTCGGATCGTACTGGCCGATCGCTTGATCGAGCGCGAGCTGCTGCGGCTTGCCGGCGCGCCACGCGACGATGGTCGTGTTGTCCCAGCTCATCCGCACGAAGTCGAGCTTCGCGTCCGCCTTGGCCTGCTCGAGCACCTGAAACCGCTTGTGCTGCTCGAACAGATCGGTGATCGGGCGGCGATCGACGACCTTGCCCGCGATCAGGTCATAGGTCGCCTCGACGTTGGGCGAGCGCTGGTTCTCCTTGCGATCCCACTCCCCGTCCTTGATGCCGTACGCCTTCGTCCAGCCGTCCGACCAATGGTTGATGTGGAAGCCGAGCGCCTTGGCCGTGTCCGTGCCGTCGAGCTCGAGCGCGTGCCCGGCCGCGATGCGCCTGCCGTTCTCGATCGCGTCGAGCTCGACCTCGTGACGTGCCCCGGTCACGCGATGCACCGCGACGCGGGGCTTGCCGTCCCGCGTGATCACGGTGATGTTCGTCGCGGGGCCGAGCTTGTAGATCGGCTTGCCGGTCGCGAGCTCGACGAGCGCCGCGACCTGCGCGTTGTTCGCATCGAGGCCGGTCACGAACACGCGCGGGCCGAGCAGCTTCAAGGTCAGCGGGTGCAGCGTGATCGGGGACAGGTCGACGACGGTCTCGGTCGCGGTGCGAGCGGTAGGCGCGGTAGGTGCGGTAGGCGCGGTAGGCGCGGTACGAGTAGACGAGCCGGGCCTGGCCGGGCCCAGGACATGAAGGTCCGCCTTGGTCGACCCGTCCGAGACCACGTAGGCGAAGCGGGTCTCGTCGAACGCGATGGCGTCGTCGATGAACCCGATCGGCGGCGTCAACCTCTGGACCTCGGTCGCGCCGATCAGCGCCGGGACGGCTGGCTTCGGCGCCGCGGCCGAGGCGGCCGCCAGGACGATGACGATTCCCGCGTGGGACAACACTCCTCATCCAATCCCACGCGCCCTACCCGGTGCGCAAGGCCGATTTCTCCGAGGCAATTTCGTTGTACGTTCGCAAGTCATGGGCGCGATTGCCTTCACCCGTAACTATACCGACCACAGCAACGACACCGGCTATCAGTTCGAGTTCCATTGCGACAAGTGTGGCAATGGGTTCCGCTCGACGTTCCACGCCAGCGCGCTCGGCGTGGGCTCCAAGATCGCCAAAGGGCTGGGCAGCCTGTTCGGCGGCGGGAGCCTGTGGGCGGCCGGCCAGGCCGGCGAGTACATGAAGGACGGCCTGCGCGGTCCGCAGTGGGACACCGCGTTCAAGGCGGCGGTCGAGGAGATCAAGCCGAAGTTCCACCAGTGCACGCGCTGCGGCATCTGGGTCTGTCCGGAGGTGTGCTGGAACGCCGAGCGCGGCATGTGCGAGAACTGCGCGCCCGACCTGGCCGAAGAAGCCGCGTCCGCGCAAGCGCACATCGCGGCGGACCAGGCACGCGAAAAGCTGAGCGCCGTCGACCAGATCGCGAGCTTCGATCCGCACGCGCAGCACGGGATCGGGGCGCAGTGCCCGGGGTGCAGCACCAAGCTCGCGCCGGGCGCGAAGTTCTGTGCTGGCTGCGGCAAGCCAGTCGCCGCGCCGGCGAGCGCGAACGCGAAGGTGTTCTGCACGGGGTGCGGCACGCAGTTGCCGCCGGGCTCGAAGTTCTGTAGCGGCTGCGGGACGTCGACCAGCACGTAGGCCCCAGCCGGTTCGCGGGTTCGGCCCCAGCTCGCTCGCCAGCTCAGCCGCTGCCTCGAGCCGGCCGCTCGAGCGACACCGGAAACCGCGCCGGATCCGCGATCACCTTCGCGTGCTCCCGCTCCCACGCCGCGAGCCGCGCTGCGTCGGTGTGCGCGCGCGGGTGCGCGACCTTGTAGTAGCCCGTGCTCGGCCGGTTCGTGCCGGCGCGCCACACGATCGCCGGGAGCACCGGCAGGCCGGTGTGCCGGCAGGCGTTGGTGACCTCGCCGAGCGCGGCATGCAGCGCGGGCGAGCGAGGGTGCACATCTCCGGCGGCGCGCGCGAGCCCGGCATACGTGACCGAGTGCTGGCCGGCGCGGACGCGCTTGCGGAGCTGGCTATACAGCTTGCGGGCGAGAGGTGACATGAACCGGGCTCCTTTCGGGTTTGGCTTCGGCGGCGTCGAGCGCCGGATCGGACAGCGGATCGCTGGTGCGGAACTTCGACGCCTCCTTGACGTGCTCCGGCGAGATCGCCTCGCTGCCCTCGAGGTCGGCCAGCGTGCGCGCCACCTTCAGCATTCGATCGATCGATCGCGCCGTGAGCGTGCGGCGGTGCTCGACGATCACCGCGAGCGTCGCCTCACCCATCTCGTCGAGCGGGCAGGTCGCGCGCAACACCGAGGTCGTCATCTCGGCGTTCGTGCTGATCCCGAACGGCGCGAGGCGATGGAGCTGGCGGTCGCGGGCGGCCACGACCCGCGCGCGCACGCGCGCCGAGGTCTCGCCGGCGATCGGCGAGCGCAGGTCCTTGAGCGTGACCGGCTGGACGTGCACTTGAAGATCGATGCGGTCGAGCAGCGGCCCCGAGAGCCGCGCGCGGTAACGCTCGATCGCCCCGCGCGAGCACGTGCACTCGCGGACGTTCGACCCGAGCCAGCCGCACGGGCACGGGTTCGCCGCCGCGACCATCAGGAACGACGCCGGCAACCGGAGCATCCCGTTGATCCGGATGATCGAGACCGCACGCTCCTCGAGTGGCTCGCGCAGGCCCTCGATCGCCGACCGCGAGAACTCGGGTAGCTCGTCGAGAAACAGCACGCCGTTGTGCGCGAGCGAGATCTCTCCGGCGCGCGGGGTCGAGCCGCCACCGAGCAGCGCGGCGCTGGAGATCGTGTGGTGCGGCGACCGAAATGGCCGGTCCTCGACGAGCCCGCCGTCGTGCAGGCCGAGCGCGGAGTAGATCTTCGTGGTCTCGAGGGCTTCGTTGCGCGTCATCTCGGGGAGCACGGTCGGCAGCCGGCGCGCGAGCATCGTCTTGCCGGTCCCCGGTGGCCCCGCGAGCAACAAGTTGTGACCACCCGCGACCGCGATCTCCATCGCGCTACGCGCGCCGAACTGGCCACGGACCTCCGCGAGATCGACCAGCTCGTAGCGCTTCGACGGCCGGCGCGCGCGCTGGCTCGCCCGCGCGTGCGGCAGCTCCGCCTTGCCCTCGAGCGCGGCGATGATCTGACCGAGCTCGCGCACGGCATAGACCGCGATGCCCTCGACCACGAGCGCCTCCGCCGCCACCGCCTCCGGGACGATCACGCCGCGCATCCCACGATCGCGCGCGAGCATCGCCGCGGCGAGCACGCCGTTGACCCGGCGGAGCGTGCCCTCGAGTCCGAGCTCGCCCAGCACCAGTAGCTCGGCCAGCAGCCCACCGTCGAACACGTCGTTCCCGACCAACGTCGACAGCGCGATCGGCAGATCGAGCGCACAGCCGTTCTTGCGCAGATCCGCCGGCGCCAGGTTCACGACGACGCGCTTGAGCGGGAGATCGTGACCGACGGCGCGCAGCGCGCTGCGGATCCGCACGCTGCCTTCCTTGACCGCCGGCGACGCGAGCCCGACGACGCTGTACGACGGCAATTGCCCGTGTGCGACCGAGCACTCGACATCGACGGGCACCGCGTCGATCCCGACCAGCGTGCATGAACGGATGAGTGCGACCACACCGGTCCCACACATCACGAATCGCGCCAACGCCAAGCCCGCGAAACTGCGCGGCCGAGTGTCCGAGCCGTCCGCCCCACGGACGCGATGTCCGACTTGGAGCCGGACTGCAAGGTTTCTTCACAACCCGGCTCACGATCGCGCAACACCGCACCGCCATCCTGGGCAAGCGAAAGGACACCTCATGATCTGCCTCGCACTCGGCCTCGGCCTTCTCGGTTTCGTCGCGGTCCGCCGCGCTCGCCACTTTCACCATGGCTACGCCCATGGCGATCCGCACGGCTTCGGACCGCCCTGGCAGCACTGGCACGGCGGGCACCACGGCCGCCGCGGTCTGTACATGGTGCTGTCACGGCTCGACTGCTCGCCCGCCCAGGAGCGCGCGATCATCCACGAGGTCGATCACCTCACGTCGAAGCTCCGCGACACCCGCTACGGCCTCAAGGACGCACGCGGCGATCTCGCGGCCGCGCTCCGCGGGTCCGTGCTCGACGACGCGGCGCTCGGTGCGGTGCTCGGCCGGGTCGATGCCGCCACCGGCGATGCCCGCGCCGCGATCCTCGACGCGATCCGCAACATCCACGCCGTGCTCGACGACAACCAGCGCGAGCAGCTCGCGACCCTGCTCGACCAGGGCTGGTGGCGCCGGGGTGGCGGCAGCCCGTATCGCGTGTGAGAGAATAACCTCGTGCGCGTGCTCCTCATCGACGACGACGCCCGCCTGGCGGAGCTGCTGATCGGCTACTTCGAGCCGCAGCAGGTCGCGCTCGTCCACGCGCGCACCGGCCAGGCCGGGCTCAACACGCTCGCCGCCGGTGGGTTCGACGCGATCTTGCTCGACGTGATGATGCCCGGCATGGACGGGCTCACCGCGCTGCGCAAGCTCCGCGACGCCGGGCACCGCACCCCGGTGATCATGCTGACCGCGCGCGGCGACGAGGCCGATCGCGTGGTCGGCCTCGAGCTCGGCGCCGACGACTACGTCGCGAAGCCGTTCTCGCCGCGCGAGCTGCTCGCCCGCCTGCGCGCGGTCGTGCGCCGCGCCGATCCCGCCGCCGTCGCCGAGAAGCTGACCGCGGCCGGCATCACGGTCGATAGCGCCGCGCGCGAGGCGTGGGTCGACGGCCAGCCCGTCGAGCTCACCGGCCTGGAGATCGATCTCCTGCTCGCGCTGTTACGCCGGGCCGGCCGCGTGGTGCCGCGCTCGGCGCTCATGGATCTCGCCGGCCGCGGCGACGTCGCGGTCAACGAGCGCGCCGTCGACGTTCACATCTCGCGGCTGCGCAAGAAGCTCGGCGACGACGCCGCGCAGCGGATCCGCACCGTGCGTGGCATCGGTTACACCCTCGCGCGCTCGGCGGACGAAGGCTAGCCTCACCATGAACCCCTATCGCGATAGCGCTGTCGTCCTCGACCACGACGAGATCCGCGTCAAGCTCGGCAACGTCGAGCGCCGCGGCCCGTGGACCGTCCCACAGACCCTGGACGTCTACGTCAAGCTCGGCAACTGCGAGCTCGATTTCCGCGAGGCGACGCTCGGCCCGGGCCTCACGACGATCCGCTGCAACATCCGGTTCGGCAACCTCGAGCTCACCGTGCCCGAGTCGATGGCCGTCGACATCCAGGTCGACAGCACCGCCGGCAACGTGATGCAGCACCGCGAGACGAGCTCGACGATCGATCCCGCGAAGCCCCGCTTGCTCGTGATCGGCACCGTCAAGATGGGCAACTGCGAGGTGTTCTCGCTCGCCCCCGGCCAGGATCGGCACAGCGTCCACACCCGCCACCGCCAGGATCACCGCCTTCGCCACCACGAGCATCGCCGCCGGCACTTCGAGCAGATGACCGCCGAGCGCGAGATGTGGATGCGCACCACCGATCGGCGGCGCTGGATGCCGTGGTGGTTGATGTCGCAGATGCGCCGCCGCATGTTCGCGTGGTTCGCGATCTTGTTCGCGGGCGGCGTCGCGGTCGGCACGTACCTGTGGCCGTTCGCGCACTGGTGGTACTACGCGATCTCGTTCGGTGCGATCTCGGCGGTGTCGGGTGGCGTCGCGTTCCGGCTGACCCGCCCGATGATGTTCGCGATCAAGGCCGCGACCGACATCGGCGACGGCAAGTTCGAGACCCGCGTCGATCCGCTCGATCACAGCGGTGAGATGCGCCTGCTCGCGAAGGCGCTCAACGACATGGCCACGAAGATCCAGACCCAGCTCAGCGATCAGCGCCAGCTGCTCGCCGCCGTCTCGCACGAGCTGCGCACGCCGCTGGGCCACATGCGCGTGCTGGTCGAGACCGCGCGCGAGACCCGCGATCCGGCCTCGCTCGACGAGCTCGAGCGCGAGGTGCTGGTGCTCGACGATCTCGTCGGCCGGCTGCTCGCGTCGTCGCGCCTCGAGTTCGGCAGCCTCGAGCGTCGCGAGGTCGATCTCGGCGAGCTCGCCGCCGATGTCGCGAACGCGGCAGGCGTGCCGGCCGAGGCGATCACGGCCGAAGGCGAGGTCGGCGCGCCCGTCGACCCCACGCTCGTGCGGCGTGCCGTCGCGAACCTGGTCGAGAACGCGCGCGTCCATGGCGGTGGGGTCGTCGCGATCAAGGTCGAGCGCCGCGGCGCGCAGATCGCGATCGAGGTCGACGACGCGGGTCCGGGCGTGCCCACCGACAAGCGGGAGGAAGCGTTCCGCGCATTCTCGCCGTCGTCGGGCGGTGGGCTGGGGCTCGGGCTCGCGCTGGTGTCGCGGATCGCGGTCGCGCACGGCGGCGGCGCGTGGATCGGCGACCGCCCCGGCGGCGGTGCGCGGATCGGCTTTACCGTGTCGAGCCGGGCCCGGTGACGACGACCGCGTCCCCGTCGGGTTGCGTGCGGAGCCACGCGATCGACAGCGCGAACCCGATCACGAAGCCAACCCAGCGACCGCTGTCGAAGCCGCTCTGCGCCGACGGCGGTAACGCGTAGCCGACGACCGCCGAGGCCAGCGTGCCCGCGGTCAGGAACAGCGAGAGCACCCAGCCCAGCCTGGTGTCGCGCGGGATCGCGAGGCCGAACAGCACCAGCGCGATGTACGACAGCGAAAACTTCGTCGAGCTGATCACCGACTGGACCACGATCTCGGTCGCCGATGGCAGCACGGCGCGCTCGGCCGCGTCGAGCATCGCGAGGATGTGGTGGTCCTCGATGACGTCGAGGACCGCGGTCGCGATCATGAAGCCGAGCGCGAGCCGCACGAACGGCCGGCCGCGACCGCCGAGGTACTTCGCGAGCGCGGCGAAGAAGCTCGTGTAGAGCACCAGGAACGCGACATCGAGCGCGAAGATCGCGCGCAGCACGCCTGCGTGCTCGAGCAGGCCCAGGCCATACTCCGCGGGGAGTGCGAAGTGTTCGTGCGGCTCCTGACTCGCGCCCGAGACCAAGCCGATCACCGTCATCACCACGAGGATGCCGAGTGCGAACCCCGCCAGAGTCATCGCAATGCGCCGCATGTCCTCGACACTACACGAAAAAACGAGCGCACTTCAGGTGTCCACCGTGGCCCCTCGTCGAGGCTCCTTAGTTCCAGCGTGCGAAACATGTCCCTCACCGGCGGACGACTAGACGTGGCATCTCGGACGGATGACAGGGCCCGTCTGCTCTCCGAACTCGCGACCGGACCCGCGCGCAAAGGCTATGGCGTGGCGTACGATCTGCTCGGCAACCGCGCCGAGGCCGAAGAAGCCGTCCAGGAGGCGCTGGCACGGGCGTGCGAATCGATCGACGACCTTCGCGAACCGGGCGCGGCGCCCGCGTGGTTTCTCCGGATCGTCACGACGATGTGCCTGCGCACGCTGCGCCGCCGCAAGCTGCGCCGCGCGCTGCTCGGCTGGTTGCCCGGCGGCAAGGGTCCCGAGCCGACCGCCGCGCCCGCCGAGGTGGCCGCGCCGCGCGAGGACATCGCGGAGCGCATGCACGGGGTCGCGCAGGACGGTCCCGCGCTGCAGCTCGCGTCGCACGAACAGCTCGGCGCGCTGATGGATCGCCTCGGCCTGCTGTCGGCGCAGCAGCGCACCGCGCTCGTGCTGCGCTACGGCCATGACCTGGCGGTCGGAGACATCGCCACCATGCTCGGGGTCGAACCGGCCACCGCCAAGACGCATCTCGTACGCGGCCTCGCACGGCTGCGCGATCTGATGGAGGAGCACCGATGAACACCTGTGACCAAGTGGCCGAGCGTGTCGCGCTCGGAGAACAGCTGGGCGAGCTCGCCGCGCACGCGGCCCAGTGCCCGCACTGCAAGCGCTTGATCGCGCTTCCGGTCGCGCTCGGCAGGACGGCGCACGCGGCCGACCCCGGTATGGGCTTCGCGGCACGGATGACCGCGGGCGCCCAACACCGGATCACGGTACGCCGACGCCGGCGCTACGCTGCCGGTGGTGGCCTCGCGGTCGCGGCGGCCGCGGCGGTCGCGCTGCTGGTGGCCCGCGCACCGGACGAGGCGTCGATCGCGTATATCCCTCCGCAGTACCTCCAGCTGCCGGCGATCCAGCCGCCGGTCGCCCACGAGCGCGATCCGTGGAAGCCGCACGAGCCGGCCAGCGTCGACGACGACGTCCGCGCGCTGGTCCGGCTCGCGGATGTCGATCGCAGCCGTCACATTTCCGCCCACTGGGGCCGCATCGAGAAGTCACTCGCGCCGTATCGAGCGGTGCTCAAAGGATCCGAGCCATGAGCCGTACCCAAACCTTGTTCACCCTCGTGTTCCCTTCGATGATCGCCGGTGGCGTGCTGTTCGGTAGTGCGTTCGGCCACGCCGATTCCGGCCGCGACCACGGCGACTGGCCATCGAGCGCGGCGACCGTGGTCGCGCAGGCCGATCCTCCGCCGGTGCCACGCTCGCCGATGCCGCCGATGCCGCCGATGCCGCCGACGCCGCCGCGCCACGGGCATGGCCATGGCATCAACATCCAGATGCACGACGGCAAGCTCCAGGTCGATGGCGTCAACGACATCGTCGAGCGCTCGATCAAATCGGCACAGGACGCGATCAAGAGCTCGCAGCTCCCGCCCGACGTGCGCGACAGGCTGCAGAAGCGGCTCGACAACGTGCGCGCCAGGGTCGAGCAGCGGCTCGCGCACCTCGACGCGAACGATCTCGATCAGCTCGGCGACGAGCTCGGCAAGATGGGCGACGACATCGGCCAGGAGATGGACGAGTTCGGCAAGGAGATGGAGAAGTACGGCGACAAGATGTCGAAGGACGCGACCAAGAACTTCGGCAAGAACTTCGGCAAGAACTGGGCGCAGCAGTGGAACTTCGGCAGCGACGACAACGATCACGACACCGACAGCGATCACGATAACGACAGCGATCAGGACAGCGACAGCGACGACCAAGACGATGTCGACGCCGCCGCGCGCGACCTCGGCGACCTGTCGCTCCGGGGGCCACAGCGCGCGCAGATCCAGAAGCTGCGCGCCGACAGCGATCGCCAGGTCGCGGTCGCGAAGCGGCAGCTCGACCAGGCCTCCGCCGCGCTCCAGCGCCAGCTCGACAACGTCAGCGCGAGCGACGCCGATCTCGCACGCGCGATCGACGCGGTGTCTCAGCAAGAGGCCGCGATCCGCAAGGCGCGCATCCTCGCGTGGCACGGCGCCCGCCGCATCCTCGACACCGCGCAGCGCAAGCAGGTCGAGGACGCCGCGAGGGCTCACAAGAAGGGCCCGCGGTCGAACTGATCGCCGCGCGCGCTGTCGCGGCGGTGCTGCACCTCGCACAGGCGCCACGTCGCGATAGACCGCGAACACCACACATCGGATACGGGCAGGCGCGCGGCGGCCCGCCAAACCACAGTCGCGTGCCGAACCCCATCCGCTCCTTCGCGCCCGCGTCGCACCTCGCGTTGGCGTCACGGCTCGCGTGGAGGTCGCAGGGGTGCACCGTGCGGGGGCGTCACGTCGCGGAAGATCGCGAACACGCGAGGTGCGGCGCGGGCTGCGTCGCGGCTGGGCGTCCGGCGCGCGCCTGTCGAACCACCACCGACGCCAGCGCCGGCACACATCGGATACGTGCAGGCGCGCGGCGGCCAGCCAAACCACAGTCGCGTGCCGAACCCCATCCGCTCCTTCGCGCCCGCGCCGCGCCTCGCGTTGGCGTCGGTCGCGTGACCGATTGTTTCTGATAACGACTCGCACCAGCACAGCCGCATCGGCTTCGTCACTCCGGCCGCTCGCCACGTCGGCGACGATGTCGCGATCCTCGCTGCACGGCGCGATACCTACGCACGAGCACGAGCTCGTCATCCCGAACGGTGGGCGCACAACACGCGAGAGTGGAAGCGCCCCGAAACCGTCACCCTCAACCCGGAGAATCACGCCGAAGCCGAACGACTCGAACGACTCCCATCATGAAATCTCATGCGACAACTATCTTGATATTCGCCGGACTTACAGAGGTAGGCCTTGCGAATCGAGTTGCCAAATGCATCCGTGCCGCCGAACAGCGAGGACTGCGCCTGCCGGTCAGGGAAAAGAAGGTCGTCGAAGCGAGGCTGAATGGGGATCACCCAAACGCTAGCGTTCGTCCACGACCAGCGACTCGGTCCATACCGGACCGAGTACTCAAGCCCAATCTCAACGGGCGTAGCAGTTGGTCTCATCGATTTGGTCATCACGAGTTCACCTAGCGAGGTTCGTTCGACCGTCGCGACGAAGCCAAACTCCTGGAGAAGGCTCACCAGTCCTTGCTGTCGTTCGAAGACGGTTAGATACATCCAGTCGACGTTGTTCTCGCGGGCGTAGAGGAAGAGCGTTTTCAGCAAGAGTTCCCCGTAGCGCGCGCCGAAGTGCGCTTCAGAGACTTTGAACGAGCAGACCTTTAGGACGGCGCCGCTCATGCCGAATTGAGCATCGTCGTTGGGCTTGATGATGCACACCGCGGCAAGGGCCCCTCAGTTCCAATCACCCATGTTGGACGATCTGTGAGTTTGCATTTCCTCAACCACCCGTCAAAGTCGGGATAGTCAGAACGAAAGCTTTGAAAGATCGGATCAGTCTGCTCGAGTGTGTGCGCTTTGACCGCGCGAACTGCTGGCGGAGGCGACGGCGACGTTGCAAACATCGCCGCCAACATGGTGAGCGCATCTTCGGTCGTTAAAACTCGCTCGGAGATCGCGAGGCGAGCCGCGCGCCGATGAATCGCTTGGTCTTGAGTGATGAGAAAGTTGACGGCATCACGAGCGACCGCCACAAGCAGATGGTTGTCCACCCAATCGTTTGATCCGCGCGGTGCAGCGCCGAGTATCAGTTCGTCGGCGGGCCGAAGTTCTGGCGCTCCATCGAGAGCCGGATACTTTGTTCGGATGTGTTCGTTACGAGCTCGTCTCTCCAAATTTTCGTCCCGCGCGAAATCAGTGAGCACGCACGGGTGCAAGACGATCGTGTTGCCGGATTGTTGGATGAGCCTTGCAACTGCAGCAGCCTGGGCTGCGCCGGTCTCAATGGCATCGGCAGTTCCGGGCTCGAGCGCGATGAGAATATTCGTATCGATCAGAAACCTCATGCACCCGCCTCTGCCCACATGCATTCAGCGTACGCTTAAGACAACTGTTTGGGTAACGCTGCGCTAGAGGCGGGCCGCCGGGCGTCGCCACGCGGGACGCCCAGCCGCGACGCAGCCCGCGGCGACTTCGCGTGTTCGCGGTCTTCTGATCTGCGTCGCGAGGGTCGGAGGAGGCGCGCGAGGAGCGCGTGTTCGCGGAGGGCGCGGCGTCAACGCGAGGATCGCCGCGGGCGCGAAGGAGCGGATGGGCGTTCGGCACGCGACTGTGGTTAGGCAAGCCGCCGCGCGTCTGCAC
>JBDTEH010000267.1:0-61344 GCA_039922635.1 Kofleriaceae bacterium
GGTGCGGCATGATGGCGGTCAAGACGTCGCTTCGCGCCGACCAGCTGCCGGATGACCTGAAGCCGCTGCGCTTCGCGATCGAGGCGGCGGTGCCGCACGGCCGTACCGACCACGGCGGTAAGAACGACCGCGGTGCATGGCACGACGTACCGGCGACGCACGCCGCCGCGTGGCTGGAGCTCGACGCCCGCTACAAGCTGATCACCGAGCGTCATCCGAACGCAGGGAACGCGATGCGCGTCAACCAGCTCGGTACGCTCGGCACGGGGAACCACTTCATCGAGCTGTGCCTCGATCAAGATGGCGCGGTGTGGGTGATGTTGCACTCGGGTTCGCGTGGCATCGGCGCTCGCATCGGTACGTACTTCATCGAGCGTGCGAAGGCGGACATGCGCCGTTGGTTCATCAACCTGCCGGACGCCGACCTCGCGTACCTGCCGGAGGGAAGCGAGCAGTTCAAGGACTACGTGACCGCGGTCGAGTGGGCGCAGGACTACGCGCGGGCCAATCGCGAGCTGATGATGAACAACACGATCGAGGCGCTGCGCGCACTCGGGACCTTGCCGGCGTTCGAGGCCCACCTCGAGGCCGTGAACTGTCACCACAACTACATCTCGCGCGAGAAGCACTACGGCGAGAGCTGCATCGTGACGCGCAAGGGCGCGGTGCGTGCGCGCCTCGGCGAGATGGGGATCATCCCGGGCAGCATGGGGGCGAAGTCGTTCATCGTGCGTGGCAAGGGCAACCCGGAGAGCTTCGATAGCTGTAGCCACGGCGCGGGGCGTGCGATGAGCCGTACGAAGGCCAAGAAGGTGTTCAGCGTGCTCGATCACGCCGAGGCCACGGCGGGCGTGGAGTGCCGCAAGGACCTCGACGTGATCGACGAGACGCCGGGTGCCTACAAGGAGATCGATGCGGTGATGGCGGCGCAGGCCGACCTCGTCGAGATCGTGTACACGTTGAAGCAGGTCGTATGCGTGAAGGGGTGATCGCGATCGATGGCACGCGAGGCGAGGGCGGCGGCCAGTTGCTGCGCGGCGCACTCGCGCTCGCGGTGGCGACCGGCCGCGGCTTCCGGATCGATCACATTCGTCGAACGAGGCCGAGGCCGGGGCTCATGCGCCAGCACCTCACGGCCGTCCAGGCGGCGGCCGCGATCTGCGAAGCGCACGTCGAAGGTGCCGAGCTCGGCGCGACCACGCTGGTGTTCGAGCCCGGCGCTGTGCGTGCGGGCGACCATGCATTCGCGATCGGTACGGCGGGCAGCTGCGTGCTGGTCCTGCAGGCGATCGTGCCGGCACTCGCGCGTCTGGCCGCGCCGTCGCGGATCGCGATCACCGGTGGCACGCACAATCCGCTCGCGCCTACCTTCGAGTTTCTACGCGATGCCCTCGCGCCGCAGCTCGCTGCGATCGGCTGGTCGATCGAGTACGCGCTGGTGCGCCACGGGTTCTACCCCGCGGGTGGCGGCGAGCTCGTCGCCACGATCGCACCGGCACGCGCCGCGCAGGGGCTGGTGCTCGTCGAGCGCGGTGAGCGCACCGGCAACGCGGCGCGAGCGGTGGTCGCACACCTCGCGCGCAGGATCGCCGTGCGCGAGCTCGAGGTGCTGTGCAAGCGGCTCAACTGGGAAGGCGGCAGCGCCCTCGTCGTCGGCGACAGCGCGGGGCCGGGCAACTTCATCGAGGCCACCGTGCGCTACGCGAACGTCACCGAGGTCGTCACGTCGATCGGCGAGGTCGGCCGGCGGGCCGAGCAGGTCGCGATGTCGTGCGCCGACGAGATCCATCGCTACGTGCGCGCGACCGCGCCGGTCGGCGAGCACTTGCTCGATCAACTGCTCGTCCCTCTGGCGCTGACCGCCGGCGGCGAGCTGCGCGCGATCCGCTGGACGCCGCATGCCGAGGCGCAACGTGAACTGCTGCGTGCGTGGTTCGAGCGCGACCTCGAGATCACGCGTGGGGACGACGGCGTCCACGTGATCGTACCGGTGATGACATGAGCTTGCGACCGTTGTGCATCGCAGTCGTACCTTGCGCTTTCACCCGGAGTGCGCCCTGATCTCGTGGTGACGGTGGTGGCTCGAGACCTCGTGGCGCGCGCTCGGAGCCGCGGCTACAACAAGCGCCCCGACGAGGGTCGTGCCTTGCTCGACGCGGCCGAGACCCTCGCGGTCACCGGTGACGACTGGACCATGATCGCCGAGGCGTGGCTCGCCCTGGGCGACGTCCATGCGGGTCGCCGAGCGATCGAGGCCGCGCTGGCGAAGCCACACGATACCGGCACGTACGTGCACGCCGCGCTGCTCCTGCATCGCGAGCTCGGCGATGCGATGGCGGCGCACGCCGCGCTCGAGCGCTGTGCGAGCTGGTCCGAGACCTCGCAACGCGCGGACTGGGCCCGGCTCGCGTGGAGCTACGTGCACACGCTCGGTGATCGCGCAACGGCACGCGCGATCTACGAGCGCGGTGCGCGGGACCCTCGATCGCGGCGGCACGATCTGATCGCGATCGCCAGGGGCTACGTCGAGGAGCTCGAGGATCGGGACGCCGCGCTCGGGGTGATCCGACGCGCCGAGGCCGAGTCGCGCGAATCAATCGAGTCGGGCGACCTCGACGTCATCGATCTCGCCGAGGCATACCGCGATCTGATCGGCGATGAAGCACGAGCACGCCGGCTGGTCGACGCTTCGCTCGCCGCTACATCCAGCATCCGCACGGCGCTGTCCATCGTGCGGTTTGCGCCACGCAGCAAGCGTGACGATGCGCTCGCGCTGGAGCGTGCGGGCTTCGCGAAGGCCGAGGCGACCGCGACGACAGCGAACGATTGGCTCGACATCGCGGAGCACTACTTCGATCGCGAACCGAGCGAGCGTGACCAGATCCGACGATGCCTGCAATCCGCGGTCGAGGTCGCCGTCTCGGGAGAGGATCGCAGGCGCATCGCCGAGGCGTACCGCCATCGCCTCAATGATGCGGAGACCGCCGCGAAGCTGGGGCCGACCGGCCTCGCGCCGAGCCAGCTCGTGGTCGTGCGCCACCACCTCGAAGAGTGGGCCGCGGATCCGGCGCGCCTGCTCGAGTGGCTTCGCCCGCAGCTCGATCGGGTGGCGCTCGATACGCTCGCCGGTAGCGCGGGGTTCGCGAAGCAGAAGCACTTCGCGGTGATCGAGGACATTCACGGCACGGGGCTGGTGCCGTCTCCGCTCGGCTGGTATCCGCGAGAAGCCCTCGAATTCGAGCGCTGGAAGACCGGCGTCGATGTGGATCATCGCCGGCGGGCGTTCGCCTGCGCGATCCTGCTGATCGACGCTGCCGGCCCCGAGTTTCGCGACGGCTTCGAAGCGACGATCGCGCTGCTCGTCGAGAGTTGTCGCGAGCTCGGCGTCGAAGCGCTCGACGGTGCGATCGCGCTCCTGGTCGCGCTCGCCGGGTCGTTCGATCCGGAGCTGCCGAGGTTCGCGTTCGCGCTATTCGGGTTGTTGCTCGCGGCTGCGGCGCGCGATCCGCTCGATGTGCGGCTGCCCTCACTGTGCGATCGCTTGCTCACGCTCGTCTCGGGTTACGAGCGCACGTTCTCGATGTACACGTCCGAGTGGCTGCTCGGACTCACGAACTTCGACAGCGGACATGCGCTGTTTCGCTCGCTCGTCGCCGCCCTCATCGGAGGGCCGACGTCGCCGCCGCATCTCGCCTCGATCGCGGCGCGACTGTCGGCGCGGTGACGGTGGCGACGAAGGCCTGCACCTGGACGATCGCATGGTCGCGCGAGCCGAGGCGGCGCGGCCGTGCCTGCCGGAACACCTTCACGAGGTCGAATTTGCGATAGTAGGTGCGCGGATGTCAGAGCGGCTCGCCATCGTGTGGTTCCTGCTCGCGGGGGCCTGCGGTCGGATCGGGTTCGCGAGCGAGTCGAGTGGTGATAGCGGCGTGATCGATAGCGACCTGGCGACGTGCCCGGCGTTTGCCGACTTCTGCGACGACTTCGAGACCGGGGATCTATCTCGCTGGGACGGGATGAGAATCGTCGGTAGCGGCAGCGTCTCGGTCGAGCCGGGGGCTGCCCGCGACGGGCGGTTCGGCCTCCACGCGCAGGTGCCCGCGCCGGCTGCGGGCAACGACGAGGCGTCGATCGAGGTCACCCGGGCGAGCCCGAGCTCCGGAACGTACGCGATGCGCGAGTGGATCGATCCGTTGACCCCGATCGTGAACTACACGTTCGTGCTGAGCGCACGCGACGATCAAGGCGCCTACGCGGCCGTCGGCGGCAACAGCAGCGGCGACTGGGTGGCCTCGGAGGCTCCGCCGGGAGGCACGCCGATCGGAGATCACCCCAGCCCGGAGGCGACCGTCACGCCGGGCAACTGGGTCTGCGCGGAGCTCGATGTGATCGTCGGCTCGCCGGCTGGGACGTCGCAGATCGAGCTCTACGTCGGCGACGCCTTGGTGGTCTCTAGCCCGATGGTGGATCCGATGCCGGCCTACACCGAGTTGTTCGTCGGCATCCCGCGCGCAGCCCCGATCGGCTTCGAGGTGCGTGTCGACGACGTCGTCATCGCACACCAGCACATCGGCTGCTGACGTCCGTTCCGCGCACCTGCCTCAAAGCGCAGGTGACTCCCGGTTGTGGCACGGGACGTTCGAGGCGCAGCCTGTCGCGATGAAAGCCGTCCAGGTCGCCACTCCGAACGGAGCCTTCGAGATCGTCGAACGCGAGCTTCCTATCCCGGCGCGGGGCTGGGTCCGCATCAAGGTCGAGGCGTGCGGCGTGTGCCACAGCGATCTGTTCATCAAGGCGGGCGCGTATCCCGGGATCAAGCTACCGCGCGTGCCCGGTCACGAGATCGCCGGACGGATCGATGCGGTCGGCGACGAGGTCACCGCTTGGCACACCGGCGACCGCGTCGGCGTCGGCTGGCACGGCGGTCACTGCTTCGAGTGCGAGGCGTGTCGGCGCGGCCTGTTCATCAACTGCGTGAACGCCAAGGTCACCGGCGTCAGCCACGACGGCGGCTACGCCGAGTACGTCGTGGTCCCATCGTCGTCGGTCGCGCGCATCCCCGAGAGCCTCGCTGCGGTCGATGCGGCTCCGCTGCTGTGCGCCGGCGTCACCACGTTCAACGCACTACGCAACAGCGGCGCGCGACCGGGCGCCACCGTCGCCGTTCAAGGCATCGGCGGCCTCGGTCACCTCGCGATCCAGTACGCGGCGCGCATGGGCTTTCGTACCGTCGCGATCTCGCGCGGCGCCGACAAGGCGGCCCTCGCACGCGAGCTCGGCGCGCACGAGTACATCGATACCGAGGTCGAGACCGCAGCCGTGGGGCTCAAGCGCCTCGGTGGTGCGGACCTCGTGCTGGGCACCGCGCCGAACGGTGCTGCGATCTCGAGCACCGTCGAGGGGCTGAAGTCGCGCGGCAAGCTGCTGATCGTCGCCGCGCCGTTCGAGCCGCTCGCGGTCAACGCGATGGGGCTGCTCAGCGGCAAGACCATCGCCGGCTGGCCGAGCGGTAGCTCGATCGACTCCGAGGACACGATGGCGTTCAGCGCGCTCACCGGCGTGCGGCCGCGGATCGAGACGTTCGGGCTCGACCAGGCGGAGGAGGCGTTCGCGAAGATGATGGAGAACAAGGTCCGCTTCCGCGCCGTGCTCGTGCCCTGAGCTGGTCCATTGGCAGCTCACAGCGTCGCGAAGCGCGCCGTCTCCTCCGGCCATACGCCGTGGAGCGCCCACGCCGAGGTCATCGGACACACCACGTCGTAACGGGACCAGGACGCTCGCGCACCGAAGATCGTAGAGTGCAAAGTGGTGGCGAAGGACGACAAGATGCGCGCACGCCAGCTCGCCAAGGCGGAGCGCGAACGCACGCGGTTGCCCGTCGACGCCGCGAAGCTGAACATGGGCAACACGTACAGCACGGCGCCCTCGTTCTACGAAGACATGGCGTTCACGTGCAGGGACTGCAACAGCCCGGAGACGTGGACGGCCGTGCAGCAGAAGTGGTGGTACGAGGAGGCCGGTGGGTACTTCTTCGCGAAGGCGATCCGGTGCCGGGAGTGTCGTGCGAAGGAACGCGCGAGGATCGACAACGCGCGGGTTCGAGCGGGCCACGCGCCGAAGCGGTCGTGAGGGATTCACCAACCGCCGTGCCGCCGGCGTGACCCGCGCGTTGTTTCGAGCGATACGCGCCCGTGCATGCCGATGCACGAGCCTACGCTCCCGAGGTCCGGAGACGCTTGCTCACAGCGTCGCGAAGCGCGCCGTCTCCTCGATCAGGTGGCTGCGGATCCCGGGCTCGCTGACCGAGTGGCCGGCATCGGGGACGACGATGAGCTTCGCCTTCGGCCATACGCCGTGGAGCGCCCACGCCGAGGTCATCGGACACACCACGTCGTAACGGCCCTGGACGATGACGCCGGGAATCTCGCGCAGCCGGTGAGCGTCGCGCAGCAGCTGGTCGTCGGTCTCGAAGAACCCACGGTTCACGAAGTAGTGAGCCTCGATGCGGGCGAACGCGTCGGCAAAGCGACCGCCTGCGAACTTCTTCACCAGCTCGGGGTCCGTGTACAGCTTGCTCGTGCTGGCCTCCCACACCGACCACGCCTTGGCCGCCGCTCGCCGCACGGCCTTGTTCGAGCTGGTCAGGCGCTTGTAGTAAGCCGCGATCATGTCCCGCCGCTCCCTGGGGGGAATCACGGCGAGGTATGGCGCCCAGGCCTCGGGGAAGATGTGGCTCGCGCCCTCCTGGTAGAACCACAGCAGCTCGCTGCGGCGGAGCATGAAGATGCCGCGCAACACGAGGGCCTTGACCCGATCCGGGTGGGTCTCGGCGTAGGCCAGGGCCAGCGTGCTGCCCCAGCTGCCGCCGAACACTACCCAGCGGTCGATGCCGAGGTGCTCGCGTAGCCGCTCGATATCGCCGACCAGGTCCCACGTGGTGTTGTCGCGGAGCTCGGCGAACGGGCGGCTCTTGCCGCAGCCGCGCTGGTCGAACAGCACGATCCGCCACTTCCGCGGATCGAAGTAGCGCCGGTAGCCCGGTTCGATTCCGCCGCCTGGGCCGCCGTGCAGGAACACGATCGGCTTGCCCTTGGGGTTGCCGCACTCCTCGAAGTGGAGGGTGTGCAACCGCGACACCGCGAGCTTGTCCTCGCGATACGGCTCGATCGGCGGGAACAGCTCGACGAGACGTCGGGTGGTCGTGATGGCCTTCCGCTTCATCTCGCGATGCTAGCCCTTTGGAGCCCGAGGGGCCTGGCACGACAAGGAGCTTCGACGATGACCTTCGAGTTTCGGTTCGCGGGTGTATTGCTCTCGTTCGGCATCGGTTGTGCGGGATCGCCTGCGTCTCGCGCGAACCGACCCGCGGCGACGTGTCCGTCGACGATCGGTGGATCGGTGCACGATCTCGACGACCACGATGCGGCGCTCGCAGGCGCGACCGTTGCGATCGACCTCCCCGGGGATCGTGCAGGCGAGCGTCCTACGCTGACCGACGCCACCGGGACGTTCGTCCTCGAAGATGTGGCGCAGCCGCTGGGCAGCATCTCGGTCTACGTCGACGCCGCGACCGCAGCCGGAACCTTGCCTGCGTGCGTGGATCATCGGATGTGGATCGGTGTCCACACGCACGCCGCGAGCGCCGCTGGGTCCGCCCTGGTCATCCGCATGGAGGATCGAGCGGTCGACACCGCTGCCTTGCACCGCGCCTCCGAACGTCGGGAAGTACTCGCAGCCCAGTGGCTCACGTTCTACGAAGGCTTTGGCAACGTCGTCGAGGCCAATCACGCCGATCGTGCACGGCTAGCGACCACGCTCGAACAGTTCGTCGAGCAGCATCGGAACGCCATCGATACGATCAAGCAGCAGCGAGCCGCGATGTCGAGTCACGAGCGCCAGCAGCTCGAGGACACCATCGAGTCGAAGTTCGCGTCGCGCAGCGCCGCGGTGCGACAGCAGGCCAAGGGCGCCGAGGCCTGCCAGAGCGAGCCGCGCGTGCGCCGGGCCCTCCGCGATTTCCCGCGGTAGCCCCGAGTGGGATCGCGCGTGACGCCGCGATCGCTTGACGCTATTCTTCTCTCGGATCCGGCAGCGACTCCGACTCGTCGTTGCTCGACGGAAACTCCTTGATCGGTCCTCGCGCGCGCTTCCAACCCTGTTGGACGATCCACGACAGGGACCGATCGAGGCGAGCTGCCTCGTGCTGGATCTCCTTCAGCATGTCCTCAGGAAAATAGAGCGACTGCTTTCTCTTGTCGGCACCGGACATCTGTCACCTCGATCCCCAGGGTAGTCCGTTGCGAGACGAATGGGGGCAGCGGCCGGCTGATTGATCGGCTTGCGACGCTTCGCCGCGCGCACCCGCACAGGAGGGCGGATGCGCTCTGATACGGTGATCCGATGAAGTTCTCGACGTTGTTGTTGTTCTGTACCGGACTGATCGCGAGCTGTGGCAAGCACAGTACGCCTGCCCAGGGCGGCGAGCCCGCGAAGCAAGGCGAACCCGCCGAGGCCGTCAAGCCCGGCGCCAGCCCGAGCGCCGAGCCGAGCCCCGAACCGCTCGATACGACGATCCAGAGCAAGGTCAACAACGTCGCGTTCACGGTCACCATCCCGAAGGGGTGGAAGTTCGCCGGCATGGGCAGCGAGACCCAGGACGATCCGGCGGTGATCGTCAAGAAGTGGAAGCCCGACCTCGGAGCCCAGCTCGGCGGGCCAAGCGTGATGATCTCGTATCTCACCAAGCCGCCCACCGATCTCGCCAGCTACCTGCAGCACACGACGTTCGATGCAGACACGTACGTCACGACGAAGCAGGAGACCCTCGCCGACGGCTTCATCGTCGCGTTTCGCAAGCACGACAACGGCATCCTGGTGGTCGAGCTGATGCGGACCAAGGGCGAGGCCCACATGATGTGTCGCGCATCGCAATCGCACACCGGCGGCATTCCGGATCCTGATGCCCGGCTCGGTTGGCTCGAGAAGATGTGCGAGTCGCTGACGCTGCCGTGACGCGACGGCCCGACGTGCGAGCGTGAGGCCACCCGTGCCCCGCAGCTTCCGCTTGCCAAAGGAATACACAATGTCTACCATGACGCATGTCGAGCGGCCGCCGTGGTCTTGGTAGCGTCTTCGCGTTGGTCGTCCTGGCCGGGTGCTACAGCAAGCTCAACGGCCCGGGCGTGCTCCTTGATGGCGGGGACGGGGACGGGGACACGACCCTCCGGGACGGCGCCGCCGGTGGTGGGAGCGCGCTGGCGTTCAGCTGCCCGGCGGGCACCGCTACGATCGTGCCGGGCCTCAACACGCTCGAGCTCGCCGGTGGGATGCGCTCGTTCTATGCCGACTTCCCGCCCGCCACGACGATCCGGCTGGGCGTCCTCTTCTCGTGGCACGGTTACAACCAGGTGACGGCGACCTTTCGCACCGAGGTCGCGCTCGATCCCCAGGCCGCACCGGAGTTGCCGATGATCGTGATCACGCCGGTGGACACCGGCCTCCAGCCCCCACAGGGCCTCGATTGGGACATCATCAACGGCACACCACAGACCAATCGCGACCTCGCACTGTTCGAGGCCATCGTCGGGTGTCTGAACGATCAGGTCGCACTCGATCCGGGCGCCGTGTTCTCGTTCGGGTTCTCGGCTGGCGCCGTGATGACGAACCTCGTCCACGCACGCTACCCCGCGCTCGTCCACGCGATCGTCACCGAGTCCGGGGCGTGGTTCGACGACCCCGCCGAGGTCGCGCTGGTGAACTATGTCCACATCGCGTGGAAGTGGCCCGCGCTGGTCCACACCGACGGTGGTGAAGTCCTGATGACTCACGGCGGTCCAAACGACATCACCGTGTTGAACCTGCTCGACATCGAGAAGGCGGCACAGGCCGCGAAGCCGTTCTTGCGCACGAACATGCGCGACGTGCTCGATTGCACGCACACCGGTGGGCACGCGCTTGACCCCGACATCACGCCGGTGCTGATCGGGAGCTACCTCGCCAGTCACCGCGTGGGCGGCGCCCCTGCGGACTTCGTGGCCCCGACGAGCTGCAGCCCTGTCCCCTGAGTGGGAAAGCGCCGCAGGCACGCCCCTCGATCCTGGTCATGGATAACACAATGTTTACCATTGCCTCTGACTCCTGTGACTCCTCCGTCACACCTCGAGTCGGTCGCCGGGCCGCGAGATCCAGCGGTAGAACACGGGCAACAGGAAGATCGACAAGCCGACCCGCGACAACAGGCCGAACACGATGACCTGCGCGAACGGGCGCTGGCTGTCCGAGCCGATGCCGTGCGAGAACGCCGCGGGCAACAGGCCGACGCAGGCGACCAGCGCGGTGATCAGGATCGGCCGGAGCCGGACCGCGGCGGCCTCGCGCGTCGCGTCGTCGATCGACTGGCCGGCGGCGCGTAGCTTGTTGGCGTGGCTGATGTAGATCACGCCGGTCTGGACCGAGATCCCGAACAGCGCGAGGAAGCCGAGCCCGGAGCTGACGCTGAGGTTGGTGTGGAACGCCCACAGCGCGAGCAGCCCGCCCTCCGGCATGGTCAGGAACACGCTCACCGCGATCAGCGCCGGGTATTTTAGATTGCCGTAGAGCGCGAAGATGATGAAGAAGATCAGCACGAACGTCAGCGGGACGATCACGAACATCTGGGTGCGTGCCGCGACGAAGTCGCTGTACTCGCCGCCCCACTGGAGCTCGTAGCCTTGCGGGAGCTTGACCTCGCGCTCGACGGCGCGCCGCGCGTCGGCGACCGTCGAGCCCAGATCACGACCGGTGATCGAGTACTGGACGCCGATGTAGCGCGCGCCTCCCTCGCGGTAGACCATCGTCGCGCCCTGGCCGACCGACAGCGTCGCGAACGTCGAGAGCGGTAGCCGTTGCCCGCCGGGCGTGGTGACGAGCAGTCGGCCGATCGCGTCGGGGTTATTGCGATAGCGTTCGTCCATGCGCACCACCAGGTCGAACTGGCGGTCGCCCTGGATCACCTGTGTCGCCGGTACGCCGCCGACCGCCGAGCTGATCAGGCTGTTGATCGTCGCGACGTCGAGGCCGTAGCGCGCGACCTTCTGGCGGTCGATCCGCACGTTGAGGCTCGGCTGGCCGAGCTCGCGCACGATCGTCAGATCACCGATGCCACGTACGCGCGAGATCGTGCCCTTGATCGTTTCGGCGAGCGCCTCGAGCTTCTTGAGGTCGGGGCCGAACACCTTGACCGCGAGCGAGCTCTTGAGCCCGGTCGAGGCCTCGTCGACGGCATCCTCGGCCGGCTGGGTGAAGTTGAAGATGATGCCCGGGAACTCGGACAGCCGGGCCTGGATCGCCGCGACTAGCGCGGCCTTGTTCGGGACGCCGGCGGGCCACTCCGAAGCCGGACGTAGCCCGACGTAGAACTCGCAGTTATAGAACCCGGTCGGGTTCGTGCCGTCGTCGGGACGGCCGTGCTCGTCCGCGACGATCGTGACCTCGGGGAAGCTGCGCAGGATCTTGCGGACCTCGGGCGCGATCTTCTTCGATTCGTCGAAGCTGATCGTGTACGGCATCGTCGCGCGGACCCACAGCGCACCTTCGTCGAGCTTCGGCATGAACTCCGAGCCGATCCCGAACAGTGTCAGCGACGACACGGCGAGCGCGATCGCGCACACCAGGAACGTGGCACGGGGGCGGACGATGCAGCGATCGAGCACGCGGAGGTACCAGCGCTTGAACCGGCCGAGCAGCGGGCCCTCCTGATCGCGCACGCCCTTGTGCATCAGCAGCGCACACAGCACCGGCAACAGCGTCAGCGAGAACACGAGCGTGCCGAGCAGCGCGTAGACGACCGTGTCCGCCATCGGTGCGAACAGCCGCGCCGACGGGCCGCTGAGTGCGTAGATCGGCAAATAGGCGGCGATGATCACCGCGGTCGAGTAGAAGATCGGCCGGCCGACCTCCTTGGCCGCCTCGGCCACGACCTCGCTGATCGCTGCGTGATCGTGCCCGGTGCGGCGCTCGCCGAGCACGCGGAAGATATTCTCGACCATGATCACGCCGGCGTCGACGAGGATCCCGAAGTCGACCGCACCCAGCGACAGGAGGTTGACCGGCACGTTACGCGCTTTGAGCAGCACGAACGCGGTCGCGAGCGCGAGCGGGATCGTCGCCGCGACGATCAGGCCGGTCCGGATGCTGCGCAGGAACAGCACGAGGATCAGCGTCACCAACAGGACGCCGAACAACAGGTTGTGCTCGACCGTGTGCGTGGTGAGATCGATCAGATCCGTGCGGTCGTAATAGGCATGGATCTGGACGTCGCGCGGCAGCACGTGCGCGTTGAGGTACGCGGTCATCGCGTGCACGCGGTCGAGCACGGTCTGCGCCGGGTCGCCGGTGCGCAGGAACAGCACGCCCTCGACGCCATCGTCGCGATCCATGTAGCCGAACTGGCCGAGCTGGGGTGCCTTGCCGAGCACCACCGCGCCGAGGTTCTTGACGTGGATCGGGACCCCGGTGTGGGTCGCGACGACGACGTTGCCGATGTCATCGAGTCCGGTCAATCGGCCGAGCCCGCGCACGTAGTAGAACTGACCGCCCTGCTGGTAGAAGCCACCACCCGCGTTCTGGTTGTTGTTGGTGAGCGCCGCGATGACGTCCGCGATCGCGACGTGGTAGGTGTTCAGCGCGTTCGGGTCGAGCACGACCTGGTACTGGCGCGTCGCGCCGCCGAGCCCCGAGTCATCCGCGATGCCGGGGATCGACTTGTAGCGCCGATACAGCACCCAGTCCTGGATGACCTTGAGCTCCTCGGGCGTGCGGTCGGGGCTGTCGAGCACGTAGCGATAGATCAGGCCGGACGGCGAGAACAGCGGAGTCATCGACGGGGTCACACCATCGGGGAGGCTGGCATCACCCATGCGTTGAAAGATCTGCTCGCGTGCGAAGTACGGATCGGTGTTGTCGTCGAAGTTCAGGATGACGTCGGAGAGCCCGTACATCGAGATCGACCGCATCACCACGAGCTTGGGTGCGCCGTTGAGTGCGGTCTCGAGCGGGATCGTGATCAGGCGCTCGACCTCCTCGGCGGCGTGACCCTGCCACTGCGTGATGATCTCGACCTTGGGCGGGGCCAGATCGGGGTAGGCATCGACGGGCAGGGCGCGGAACGCCCAGATTCCACCGGCGAGGGTGGCGAGCGCGAGCGCGAACACCACGAACTTCTGGCGCAGTGCGATGCGGATGAGATGGTGGATCATCACGGCTCCAGCGAGTCGGCGAATTGGACGAACAGCGCGCCCTCGGTCAGGATCTGCGTGCCCGCTTCGAGTCCGCTCGGGATCGTGAAGCTGTCGCCGATCTGGTCGCCGAGCACGACGTGATGACGTGCGAACGTCCCCGGCTTGACCTCGACATACACGAACGGGAGGTTGTCGCTGTCGCGCAGCACGGCGTCCGCCGGGACCACGACCGCGTCTTCGGACTTGGCGGGGATGATCTCGGCGTCGACGTACATGCCTTGCTTGAGCAGACCATCCGGGTTCTGCGCGGCGATCCGGACCGGGATCGTCAGCGTGTCGGGGTCGAGCGCGGCGCCGATGTAGCTCACCGTGCCGGTGAGCGGTGTCTGGAGTACCGGTGAATGGATCTGGGCCAGATCGCCGAGCGCGACCCGCCGGAGGTCCTCCTGATAGAGCTGGCTGATCACCCAGATCGCCGTCGGATCGGTGATCGTGAAGCAGGTCGTGCTCTCGGCCTGGACCGGATCGCCGACCGAGACCTTGCGCGCCACCACCGTGCCGTCGATCGGCGACAACAGCAGCGCGTTGCCGTTGCTGCTCCCGGTCATCGCGGCGTGGGCCTCGTCGTTGCGCACCGTGGTCTGTGCGGCCTCGACGTCGAGGCGGGCCTGCTGGAGCTCCTCGAGCGAGATCGCCTTGTGGGCGTAGAGATCCTCGTCGCGCGCCAGGATCGTCTGCTTGCCCCGCAGCGCCGCGCGGTCGCGGGACAGGTTCGCGGACGTGTCGGACGAATCAGGGCTCGCGATCGCGAGCAGTGGTTGACCGACCTTGACGTGATCGCCCTCGCGGACCATCACCTTGGCGACCTTGCCGCTGACCAGCGGCGTGACCTCGCTGGTCTTGAGGTCGTCGAACGCGATGCGTGCGGGCGCGCGCACCGGGCGGACGACCGGCTTGCGCTCGACCTTCGCGAGGTGGAGGCGGGCCTGCTGGTTCGCGGGGACCTCGAACAACGTCGGGTCCGGTCGCGAAGCGGGCGCGGTGGCCTGATCCGAGCTCCCGCACGCGGCGGCCGCGAGCGCGAGCAAGAGCAACGACGTGCAGCGTGTGCGCGGGATCATGGCGACTCCTCACCGGCGACGAACCGGAGCTGTGCATCGGCGAGCATCGAGTCGGCCACGGCGGACCGATACGCGCGCTCGACATCGCGATAACTGGATTCGGCATCGAGATAATCGAGCAAGGTGCCTCGGCCCTGCTCGTACGCGTGGCGGCTGATGTCGAGCGACTCCTTGGCATCCGAGAGCAGCTCCTTGTCGTAGACCGCGAGGCGCGCCCGGCTGGTCTCCATCGACTTCGCGGCTTTTTCCGCATCGGCCCGGAGCTGGTTGCGCAGCGTCGCGATCGCGAGGTCGGCCTTCCGGCGCGTGGCCTCGGCCTGCATGATGTTGCCGGTGTTGCGATCGAACAGCGGGATCTCGGCGCTCAGGCTGAAGTCGATCTGCCCGGCCGTCGACGCGACCCGGTCGTAGTCGACGAGCACCCCGAGGTCGGGGATCGGCTGGCGGCGGGCCTGGCTCAGCGATGACTCGGCGCTGCGCGAGCTCGCGGCGAGTGCGCGGTAGTCGGCGCGGTTCGCGAGCGCGCGGGAGAGCAGCTGCTCGGCGCCGACCTGGTCTGGCGTCGCCGGCGGCGGTGCCAGGGTCCCGGTGAGCTGGAAGCCAGGGGCGAGCACGCCCTCGCCGAGCAGGCGCGCGAGCTCCGCACGATCGTTCGCGAGCGCGAGCTCGTCCTGGCGAACCGTGTCGTCGGTGCTGCGTGCGTTGATCCGCAGCTTGAGCACATCGCTAAACGCGATCTTGCCGTCCTTGTTGCGGAGCTCGTCGAGGTCGAGCGCCTCGTGGACGCCCGCCTGATCCTGCTTCGCGAAGTCGAGCTGCGACTGATCGAGCAGCACGGCGATGAACGCGGTCGCGACGTCGAGCGCGAGCTGGTGGCGGAACTGCGCGCGCGTCCCTTCCGCCGCGGCGACGTTGGCGTCCGCCGCGGCGATCCCTGCGCCGCGCTTACCACCGAGCGGGATCGTCCAGGTCACGCCGAACTGGTTCGGGACGGGCGAGTCCGCCGGCGAGAGGTTCTCGCCGACTCGATAGACGAACAGCGACGGATTCGGCAGCGCTCGCGACTGGACCAGCGCACCGCGCGCCGCGTGAACATCCTCGTCGGTGCCGAGGCTCTCGGGGTTGTGCGCGCGCGCGAGCCGGATCGCGTCGGGCAGGCTGATCACCGCGAGACCGCTCGCCGGTGGGGGGCCTGACGGTGGGGCGCCTGCCGGTGGGCCGGCTGCCGGTGGGCCGGACGCGTCGGGACCAGCCCACGCCGTGCCGGTCGCGCCGAGCGTCAACGAACAGAGAATCGATATCGATACAGATCGCACCGCGAGCTCCTGGCCAGAACGCGCGAGCCTCGGGCTCGCGGGTGGTACGTACGCCCGCGCCGCGGTGCGGCGGCGAGCTGACGATCGCGGCACGCTCGACGCGCACCGCACGACAGGAGGTCAGGCTGGAGGCGAGTTCTTCGGGGCGATCCGGAACGTGGCGCGGGCGACGTACGTGGCGGGCGCCGGCAACAGCGGCGGCGGTAACGCCGACAGGCTCATGGTGAGCGCGGCGGTGATCGCGATCGGAACGCACGCGCTCGTGCCGACCAGCACGCAGTGTTCGTGATCGAACGCCACGTCGCCGGTGCGCGAGCTCAACACATTCTTGGCGTTGTGTCCGATCGAAGCGCGCTCGGGCGCGTTGACGTGGACGAGCTCGCCGTGCGCGACGCAGCGCACGTGGACCATCGCCGCTTCGCGGGTCTGGGTCGCGACCATGCCGACGATCAGCACCAGCGCGGTGAGGATCGAGCGGGCAGGGTGGAGTCGGCGCGCTGGACGCACTACGAGTTTTCCACAGCGGCGGAGCTAGGCCGAACGCAGATCGTAACGCCACGCGCGGACGCTCGTGGTGAGATCTGCAGCATCGCGGCAATGTAGCACGGCGCCGCGCCTGCCCGGCGTGGTCGCGAGGGTCACGTTCGATGTCGGTGGGCTTCGCACGGCGAACTATGCTCATCGCACAAACGGCGGGGTATCGTCCTGCCGCCGGCAGCGTCGCGCGATCGATCCAGCAGTAGCAACCGCCGCGGCAAGTCGGTATCCTTGTGGTTTGGATTCTGAATCGCCGGAGAATACGGCGCTCGCCGGGCTACTCGCCACAATCTTGGATCGTCGCATCCGGCGGAAGATCCAGAAGCTGCTCCAGTTCGGCGAGGAAGCGGTGCGCGCGCTCGGCGAGCTCGACGCCGCACTCTACCTTCGGGAGGATGGCGAGGAGCAGCTACAGATCGTCGCCGACGCGGTCCTGAGCCATTTCCGGCGGCTGCTCGAGTACGTGGGCATGGTCGCGCCCGCCGCGGCTGCGATCCCGGACGACGCCGACGTCGAGCTCGAGCTCGACGGTCGCGCGCCGGCCCGCAACTCCGGTGCGATCTCGACGCGTGGCGTGATCGCCCATCGCGAGCGGTCCGACGAGGACAAGTGGACAGCGCTGTCCGGAGAGATGTCCACGTTGCAGTACGGCCTGGGCTCCGAGCTCAAGGAATTCGAACGCCGGTTCGCGCACGCCCTCCAGAACGATCACAGGGACCAGGCGGTTCGCGATCTCAACGACGCGACGACCGGCCTCATGGACGGTGTGTTCGCGGTCATGACGACGGTGTACGAATGCTTCCTCGGGTACGCCGAGCCCGAACGCATGGTGCCGGGGCACCGCGACACGCTTGGCAAGGCCCTGGCGGTCCGGCGCGCCCTGGCGGACCTCCGTCGCGGGGTCCGCGGGCTCAACCGGCGAGTTCAGGATCCTGCAACCCCTCGCCCCGCGGCGGAGACGAACTACCGGCGCATCGTCGACGCGATGACCCGGTTCGTCGATAGCGACGTGTTCAACTACCTGCGCTCCGATACTCGCCGGGACTTCTGGCAGCTCCAGGAGACCCTGACGAACGGCAACGCCGTACAGAATCGCCTCGACTGTGAGGGCTTCGACAAGTATCTCGACTCGCTGTCGTTCGTGTCTCAGCGCGGCGTGCTCATCAAGCACGACACCGATCTGAAGGCCAAGATCGCGGGCGACCTC
The DNA here is from genome assembly GCA_039922635.1 of Kofleriaceae bacterium. Classification (GTDB taxonomy): domain Bacteria; phylum Myxococcota_A; class Polyangia; order Haliangiales; family Haliangiaceae; genus JABFXX01. Next base: position 17,399 of record JBDTEH010000267.1, read on the forward strand.
GATCGGGCCGTCAAGTTCGCCGCGCTGCTGCCCGAGGTCGTGTGCGACGTGTTCGAGCAGGCGTTCGTGAAGGCCGAACGGCTGTTCGGTCTCAGCGACGAGATCGATGGACTTGTCCTGCAATGGTCATCGCTGTCTCCGGAAGACCGGGCGGACGTCGAGCTCGCCACGGTGCTCGGCCGCCAGCTACTCGAGCTCGTCCGCACCGCGGCTCGCGCGGCGCCCCCCATCGATGGGGACAGCTTCTAAATAGTAGGCGCAGGAACACGCTCAGCCCTTCGCGAGGAGCTCGTAGACCTGGCGGCGCGCATCGACCACGATCGCGGTCGCGCGCGCGACTTGCGCGGCATCACCCACGGTCGCGATCTGCTTGGCCGCCTCCTTGAGGGCATGCACGGCCTCCTTGAGGTCCGAGCTAGGCGCATCGCTGGCGGCTTGCCACGGCGTTGCTTCGCCGCGCGCCGCACGTTCCTTCAGCTCGGCGAGGCCGGACTTCGCGAGCTCGTAGATCCGCTTGCCGTCGCGCTCGGTGACGAGGAGGAGATCTTCGTCGGCGAGTTGCTGCAGTGTCGGGTAGATCGAGCCGGGGCTCGGCTTCCACGCGCCGCCGCTCGCGCGCTCGAGGCGCTGGCCGAGCTCGTAGCCGTGGGTGGGGCCTTCCTGAAGTGCGAGCAGCAGCGCCGCGCGCACGTCGCCGTGGCGCATGCGGCGAAAGCTGCCGCGCAGCCGGTCGATGGGGTTGCCGGGGTGGCGACCGCGATGGCGGCGCCGGTTGATTCGTTCTTCTCTCATACTGTCGCGATATATCGTAATGCATCTCTATGCGATGTCAAGATGCGCCGTTGGCTACCTCCGCAGGCGCCCGCTGCGCGACCACGCGCGACACGTAAGGCAACCGACGACAGTAACCGGCGCCCCCTCGTGCATCAGCGCCGTGGTCCTGGCCGCGCGACGTCGCGCAAGGCTCGCGCGTCGCATTCGGCTGCGCGCATTGCATGCGCGGAACGCGTGCCCGAGGCTCCGCGGGGGAGATGGCCCAGCATCTGCACCGTACGACGCCGACGGCCATGGGCATGATTGTCGGACTCACCACGTTGGAAGCGGCCGAGCGGCTCGCAGCCGTTGGTCCGAATCGGTTCGTCGAGTCGCGCCGATGGGAACGCGTGCGCGATCTGGTCGCGAGCATCGCCGATCCGATGGCGATCATGCTCGTGGTCGCCGGGAGCGTGTACCTCGGTCTCGGCGACACCATCGATGGCACCATCTTGTTGCTCGCGCTGATCCCGGTGTGGGGCGTGGATGTGGTGCTCGGAGCGCGCTCGCGACGGGCGCTCACGGCGCTGCGCGCGTCGGTCGAGCCGCGAGCCCGCGTGATCCGCGATGGAGCCGAGCAGACCATCTCGACCGAGGCGATCGTGCCGGGCGATGTCGTGGTCGTCCGCGAGGGCGAGGCGGTCCACGCGGATGCGCGCGTCGAGGTCGAGCAGAACCTGACGGTGGATGAAGCGCACCTGACCGGCGAGTCGGAGCCTCAGTTGCGGGTCGTGGGCGACACGATCTATGCGGGCTCGCGCGTGGTCGCTGGGCGCGCGTCGGCCGTGGTCATCGCGACCGGCCGCCACACGGCGTTCGGAGCGATCGCCGCGCTGGTCGCGAACACCGAAGCAGGGAGCTCGCCGCTCCAGCGCTCGGTCGGCACGCTCGTCAAGCGACTCGGCGTCGCCGCCGTCGCCATCGCGATCGCGATGTTCGGCTTGAGCCTCGGCACCGGTAGCAGCGTGGTCAAGGCGTTCGGATCGGCCATCAGCCTCGCGATGGCCGCGATCCCCGAGGAGTTTCCTCTCGTCCTGACCCTGTTCTTGTCGCTCGGTGCGGTGCGACTGGCTCGTCGTGGCGTCCTCGTACGCCGGTTGTCGTCGGTCGAAGCCCTGGGCGCCACGACCGTGATCTGCGTCGACAAGACCGGCACGCTCACCGAGGGCTCGTTCGAGCTCGCGGCGCAGCGCGTGCTCGGTGGCGAGGACGCGGGCCTCTGCACGGCCGCCGTGCTCGCCTGCGAGGTGTCGCCCGACGACGCGATGGAGCGCTTGATCGTGGCGCACGCGGCGACGCACGGGATCGTGGCCGCGGAGCTCTACGCGACCTGGCGGCTCGCCATCGACCATCCGTTCGAGCGCGAAGGCAAGCACATGACACATGTCTGGCAGGCCGGCGATCGCTGGAAGGTCGTGATGAAGGGCGCGCTCGAGGGCGTGCTCGAGCACTGCGCGCTCGCACCGCACGATCGCGTCGCCGCGGAACACGCGATGGCCGAGCTCGGGAGCCTGGGCATGCGCGTGCTCGCCGTCGCCGCACGCGATGGCACGGGGCACGTCCCGACCGAGCGCGCCGACGCGGAGCGCGAGCTCCACTTGCTCGGGCTGCTCGGGTTTCGCGATCCGCTGCGCGCCGAGGTCCCGGCGGCGATCGCCGCGTGTCGCGCCGCCGGCATCCGCGTCAAGGTGATCACCGGCGATCACGTCTTGACCGCCCGCGTGATCGCCGAGCTCGCCGGTCTGGAGGTCGGACCGAACGGGGTGATCACCGGCCCCGCGCTCGCCGCGCTGCCGGCCGCCGAGCGCGCGCGGCAGATCCACGACGGGATCGTGTTCGCGAGGGTTCGCCCCGAGCAGAAGCACGAGATCGTCGACACGCTGGTCACGGCTGGCGAGGTGGTCGCGATGACCGGCGACGGCATCAACGATGCGCCGGCACTGCGGCGGGCCTCGATCGGCGTGAGCATGGGACCGGGCGCCACCGAGGTCGCGCGCGCCGCGGCCGGCCTCGTCCTGCTCGACAACGACTTCAGCGCGCTGGTCGGGACCGTGCGCGAAGGCCGCCGGATCTACGCCAACCTCCAGCGCGCCTTCCTGTTCCTCGTCGGCTTCCATGTCCCGATCATCGGGCTCGCGATCGCCGCACCTGTGCTCGGCCTACCGCTGCTCCTGCTCCCGATTCACCTCGTGTGGCTCGAGCTGGTGGTCCATCCGGTGGCGGCGCTGGTGTTCGAGGCCGAGCCCGAGCCGCCGAACGCGATGCAGCAGCCGCCCCGGTCGCCGGCGGCGCCGCTCCTGCCGCGGCGGCTGCTCGTGCGCAGCGCGATCTCCGGCGTGATCATCGCGGCGGGTGCGTTCGCTCTGTTCGTGGTGCGGCTCCCGAGCGGTGTCCAGGCCGCGCGCGGCGCGGCGATCACGGCGGTGATCATCGGTGGCATCGCGCTGACCTGGGCCGAGCGCGCGGTCGATCTGCCGTGGCGAGCGGTGCGCGTCCCCCGCAACGCGACGTTCTGGCTGGTGCTCGCGATCGTCGCGGCCACGATCCCGCTCGCGATGCTACCCGGCGTCGCGCCGATCCTCCAGATCTCACCGATCAACGCCCTCGACCTCGCGGTGGCATGCGCGATCTCGGTGGTCGCGATCGGCTGGCGCGCGGGCGGCGTGCGCCACCCGACGGGCCATGCGCGCGAGGCGGCTCGCGTCGCGAGCTGACGGGGCGCGAGGCGCCAGCCGCCGAGCGTGTGCTGCAGTCATCGGACTGCGCTCCGCAGGCGCTCCGCAGGCGCCCCGCGGTCCCTGCGACGGTCACCTCGGCGCGCGGAACTGCGCGTGGCAGCCCTCGCAGCGGCCCATCACGGTGCCCAGTGCGGTGCTCGTCGCGATCGAGTCGTTCGCCTTCGCGCCGGCAGCGAGCTTCTCGAGCTCGGCATGAAATGAATCATCGAGCGCCTTGAAGGCCTCGAGCTGGTCGCCGTTCCTGGCCAGCTTGTACGTGCCGCTCTCGACCGCGTGCTCGGTGAGCTCGCGGGCTCGATCCACGGCATGAAGTCGCTCCGGGATCGTCGAGAGCGTACCGAGCGCGATCGCGCTGACCGTGTCGCGCATCGCCTCGTGCAGGAGGCGCATCTCGTTCTGTACGGCATTGACGCCCGGCGGGACATGATCGGGCGATGCCGGTGGGGACGCCGGCGCTGCGACCGGGACCGGGGCCGGGGTCGGGGCCGGCGGCGGGCAAGCTTGCTTGCAGCCCGCGACGCTCGCAGCAACAAGGGCGAGCCCCGCGATCATCATGCGGAGCCCGAAGCGCTTGGTGCGAGCACGATCATCCATCATGGACTTCATGTGTATCGTTCTAGCTCCGAGCGAGCCAGCTGTGGACGGCGAGGAGCTGACACAGCGGGGTGATGGACGTGAAGCCGGCGGTACGGAGGATCGCGGCGAGCTCGTCCGGCGGGATCGGGAACACCTTGCCATGGGTCTCCGCGCCACGCGCGGTGAGCTCCGCGAGGGTGATGCCTTGCGCGATCGCGTAGTGACGGCGGAGCTGCATCCACTCGGCCTGCACGGTGGGATCCATCGCCGGTCCGAGCGCGCTGATCACGAGGCGCCCACCCGGCCGGAGCCGCGCGCGGATCGCCGACAGCAGCGCGCCTCGCTCGTCGGGTGGGACGAAGTGAAGCACCAGCGTGCACACGACCACGTCGTACTGCGCGTCGTGCGCCAGAGTCGACAGGGTGCCGACGACGAGCTCGACCTTCACCCCGGCGGCCGCGCAGCGGGTGCGCGCGGTCGCGACCATCGGCGGCGAGGGATCGCAGCCGGTGAGCCGTGCGTCGGGCAGCGCGCGTGCGAGCGCGAGGAGACCGGTGCCGGTGCCGCATCCGAGATCGAGCACGGCCGGGTGTGGCGAGGGCGCTGTCGCGGCCGCCGCGAGCGCGACGAGCTCCTGCAGCGCCGCGTAGCCGGGAACCGTGCCCACCGCGAGTCGCTCGTACTGCTGCGGGTCGAACGTCGCTGGTTCGGTCGCGGTCATGGCTCGGCTCCCTGTTACCAACTCCGGGCGACAAAAGCGCTCAGTGTGCAGCTCCAACTGCGCCGCCTTCGGTCTCCCAGCGCGCGAGGGCGGCTTCGAGGGGGTCGACGCCCGCGATCTTCGCATGCGTGCTCGAGGGGTGCGGGCCGAGCGCGGCGAAGTACGGAGCCGCGCACTCGAAGCTCGCCGGGCCGGTGCAGTAGCCGTATTCGTCGAGCATGTGCTGGCTCTCCGCGATCACGTCGGTCGAGACCTCGAACGACAGCGCGCAATCCGGGCACGTGACCTCGATCTCCTCGCGTCCCGCAGCTGACATGGGAGCTCCTTTCACGACCAAGCGAAGCATCGTCCGTGCCAGTTCCACGTCGTGCGGTCACGCGTCGCGGTATTCGCGCAGCCTGCGCCACAACGTGTTGCGCGCGATGCCGAGGACGCGCGCTGCGTCGGCCTGCGAGCCGGCGCACGCATCGAGGACGTGGAGGATGTGCTCGCGTTCGATCTCGGCGAGCGAGCGCAGGGTGTCGGCGGCGGCGAGCCCGGCGGGAGCTGGAGCGAGGAGCTCCTCGGGCAGGTCGGCCTCGTCGATCTCGGGCCCCATCGCGAGCGCGGCGCCATGCTTCACCGCGTTCTGCAGCTCGCGCACGTTGCCAGGCCACGGGTAGTGGAGCAGGCGCGCGGTGGCGGCCTCGGTGAAGCCGTGCAGGTCGTCGCGCTCCTCGGTGAGGAGGTGGCGCGCCAGCGGCAAGATATCGTCCGTGCGCTCGCGCAGCGGCGGGACCTGGATGGCCAGCACCTTGAGCCGGTAGTAAAGATCTTGCCGGAACAAGCCCTGGCGCACGCGGTCGAGGAGATCACGATGAGTCGCGCACACGATCCGCGCGTTGGCGGCGAACGCCTGGTTTTCACCGACGCGGCGGATCTCTCCGTCCTGCAGCGCGCGCAGTAGCTTGGCCTGGAGCGCGAGCGGGAGCTCGGCGACCTCGTCGAGGAACAGCGTGCCGCGATCGGCGGCCTCGAACAGACCGCGGTGGGCGGCGGTCGCGCCGGTGAACGCGCCCTTGCCGTGTCCGAACAGCTCGGACTCGAGCAACTCGCCGGGAAGTGCGGCGACATTGACCGGCACGAACGGCGCGGCCGCGCGCGCCGAGTTCGCGTGGAGTACGCGCGCGATCACCTCCTTACCGGTGCCGGTCTCGCCGAGCACCGCGACCGGAGCGTCACTCGCCGCGAACCGCGCCACGCGACGAAGCACGGTCTGCATCGCCGCGCTCCGAGCCACCAGCTCCGTCGCGCCGGTCAGGTGCGGGGCGAGCGGGACGAGCCCGCAGGCCTCGCAGGGCGGACGGACCGGGTGTTCCATAGGTCCTAAGTTGGAACACGATCTCGTTGGGTGCAACCAGAGACGGTAGAAGATGCCTCTGATCCTGGCCAGTTAGGTGAGCAAGCGTGTGTGGAACGGTACGTGCTGTCGTGGCTTCCATGGTCAACGAATCGCAAACCGTCGCCAACATCGTGCTCGAGCATTCGGAGACGGCCGAGGTGTTTCAGCGTCATCGCATCGACTTTTGTTGCCGCGGTGAGCGCAGCGTCGAGGTCGCCGCGCACGAGCGGGGGCTCGAGCCCGGCGACCTCGTAGGGCAATTGCGTCGCGCGATCGAGGACCGGCAGGGCGCTGCGGGGGCCAGCGCAGCAGATCGGAACATGAAGGAGCTCTCGACGGCGGCGCTCGTCGATCACATCGTCGGCAAGCACCACGCATACCTGCGCAAGACGCTGGCGTTCCTGGTCCCGCTCGCGAAGAAGGTGGCGCGCGTCCACGGCGACCACAACCCGAAGTTGGTCGAGCTTCGCGACGCGGTCGACGAGCTCGCCGAGACGTTGTTGCCGCATCTCGACGAGGAGGAGGAGGATCTGTTCCCCGCGCTGCGCACGACGACGGGGGTGGCGACCGGTGACGCGGCGCGCCGGCTCGCCTCGATGCTGGAGGAGCACCTCGCGGTGGCGACCCTGCTCGAGCGGATCCGCGACGCGAGTGAAGACTTCACGATCCCCGACTGGGCGTGCGGCAGCTATCGCACGCTGTTCGGCGAGCTCCAGGCCGTCGAGCGCGACACGTTCACGCACGTCCACCTCGAGAACCACGTGCTCAAGCCGCGCTTCGAGCCGGCATGATCCGCGCACTCCACTCGCTCCACGCCGCGTGCTAGATAGTGCTCCACGATCAGAGGATCGCGCGTCTCGATGTCGAGCGCGTTCACACTGGCTCTCTCTCTCCGACCGATGGCGCCGATCGATCTTGCTGCCGGACTCGCAACGTTGCGCGCGTGGTTCAACGCGGAGGCCGCGCACGCCCGGCTCATGGCGATCCAATCCGCGACGTGACCCTTGTGTGTACGGGGCGCCCGGGAGGCGCTCGAGCCACTGTTCGGAGCTGCGGCGGACTTCCGCGTGGCCTGGACGTTCATCGACGTGATGCAGAGCGACGATCGTGGCGCCGCCGTGGCCGCCGCGGCCCGCACACGGGATCCACGCCTGGTGACCTTTCACGATCCCTCGCACCTCCTCGGTCGCGCGCTGGCGCGCACGCTCGCGTGGAAGCATCACCTCGCCTGGGATACCTACTTCGCCTATCGCCCGGGCACGCGCTGGCTCGACGCGGATCCGCCGCCCCCCGACGTGTGGTTCCATCAACTGAAAGATCGCGAGCGGTGGGCACGAACCGCGGAGCTCGAGGTCGGTGACGCGAGCTGGACCCAGCATCTGGCCGAGGCCTGCGAGGCCGATCCGGCGCAGTTCCGGACCGGGGACGAGCTCCGGCACGCGCTCGCCGAGACGCTGCGCGCGTTCGCGCGACCGAGCGCGCCGAGCGCGCCGAGCGTGCACGAACAGCCGCCGAGTCGAACACGATCGCGGCGCGAGTGCTACCGTGCCGGCGTGACCACTCCGCTCGAACAGTTACTCGGCCTCGCGACACCTCCGGTCGCGATCGCGTTCTTGGCGGCGCCACCGCCTGGGTTGGCTCGGCTCGATCGTTCGTCGGCGGCGAGCTGTGCCTACTGGCGGCGCGCCAGCGACGGCGAGGCGTTCTATACCGAGGCCGCGGACCACGTCGGCTGCGCGGTCGGCGCTCACACCCACGGCGTCCCGACGACCGCGGCGCAGCAGGCCGAGCTCGGTCAGCTGGTCGAGACCATGGTCGGCCTCGAGTACCTGGCGCTCAGCGAGGTGCCGCAGATCCCGCACCGAGAGGTCCACGCGGAGTTTGGCGTCGTCGCGTATGCACCGCTCGAGGCGGCGACGTTTCCACCCGACCTCGTGCTGGTGCGCGGGGACGTCCGCCAGCTGATGCTGCTCGCGGAGGCCGCGCAGGCCGCGGGCGTGGGCTCGGGCGCTCCGACGATGGGCCGGCCGACCTGCGCGATCCTGCCGCAGGCGATCCAGAGCGCGCGAGGCTCGGCGAGCTTCGGGTGCGTCGGCAACCGCGTCTACACCGGCGCGAGCGAGCACGAGGGCTACTACGCGATCCCCGGCTCGGCGCTCGCCGCGATCGAGGCCAAGCTCGCGGTGGTGGCGCGCGCCAACACCGAGCTCGCGAAGTTTCACGAGGCGCGCAAGGCTCAGCTCGGCTGACATGCCGCGCCCGCGGGTCCTCCTGGTCACGACGGCGACGAGCTACAACGCCGCCGCGTTCCTCGAGGCCGCCGCGCGGCTCGACGTCGAGGTCGTGCTCGCCTCCGATCGCTGCCACCAGCTCGACGACCTGTTCGCGTTCCCGCCGGCGTCGCTCGTGATCGATCTCGCCGCCCCGCAGGCCGCCGTCGAGGTGATCGTCGCGGAGTCCCGGCGCGAGGCCGATCGGCCGATCGTCGCGGCGATCTCCGCCGGCGGCGAGTCCGCGGCGCTGGTCGCGACGATGGCCGCGCGCGCGCTCGGCTTGCCGCACAACGCGATCGAAGCCGTCGAGGCCGCTCGCGACAAGCGGCGGATGCGCGAGCTCCTGGCGGCGGCCGGGGTGTCTCAGCCCCGCTTCGCGGGGACCGACCTCGACGAGCCCTCGGGCAGGGTCGCCGCCCGGATCCGCGCCGAGCTCGGGTTTCCCTGCGTGATCAAGCCGCGGCTGCTATCCGCGAGCCGCGGCGTGATCCGCGTCGATGATGACCTGTCCCTCGCGCGCGGGCTCACCCGCCTGCGTACGCTGCTCGCCCGGCCCGATCACCTCGAGATGGATCTCCACGGCGATGGCTCGTCGCGCTCGATCCTGATCGAGGAGTTCGTCCCGGGCGCCGAGGTCGCGCTCGAGGGTGTGCTCGATCGAGGAACGCTTCGCACGCTCGCGCTGTTCGACAAGCCCGATCCGCTCGATGGCCCGTTCTTCGAGGAGACGATCTACGTCACGCCGTCGCGCCAGCCGGCCGAGGTCCAGCGCGCGATCGAGCAGGTGACCGCGGCGGCGGCGCACGCGATGGGGCTCCACGATGGCCCGGTTCACGCGGAGCTCCGGCTGCCACCGCGGGGCCCGGTCGCGCCACCGCGGGGCCCGGTCGTCATCGAGGTCGCCGCGCGGAGCATCGGCGGACTGTGCTCGCGCGTGCTGCGGTTCGGGACCGGGCTCTCGCTCGAGGACGTGCTCGTTCGTCACGCGCTCGGCCACGACATCGGCGCGCTCCCGCGCGAGCACGCCGCCGCGGGCGCGATGATGATCCCGATCCCGCGCGCGGGGGTGCTCAAGGCCGTCGATGGTGTCGAGCTCGCGCGCGCCGTGGCCGGGATCGACGACGTCGTGATCACGCAGGATCTCGATCGCCAGCTCGTGCCGCTGCCGGAGGGCGCGAGTTACCTCGGCTTCGTGTTCGCGCACGGCACGACGCCGGAGGCCGCCGAGGCGAGCTTGCGCGCGGCGCACGCGGCGTTACGCTTCACGATCGTTCCGATGCTGCCGGTCCGGTGATGGAGCCGACCTGGCTCCGGGTGGGCTCTGCTCAACAGAACCACGGCTCCGCCAGGCGCGGCGGTGGCTGGCGCCGGCTGCCCGCCGGCCGAGGGACGAACCCGACGCCGGCGTCGCCGGCCACCCGCTCGGCCTGCGCGAGGATCCGCAAGAACGTCTCGTCCGCCGGCTCGTTCGCGGCGGTGGCGTCCTCGACGAGCCGCGCGATCTCGAGCTGGAGCGCATCCATCGCGGCATCGGGGTGCGTCCACCGGTAGGTCAACGCTGCTTCATCGAGTGGACCGAGGTGCGGAGTCAGCTCGGCGTGGCCGAGCAGCAGCGAGCCGGGCGGCACGAGCAACCGCAGGGCGAGCTGGATCGGATCGACCTCGGCCTCGAGCTGCTCGTCGACGATGAACCGGCACAGCGCGAGGTAGTCGGCGCGGGTGGTCCACGGCGTGAACGCGACGAACGTCGGGCGCAGCGAGATGCCGGCGGCCCGCACGATCGCCAGGGCCTCGTGCTCGTCGGCCGCGTGGTGGCCCTTCGCGAGGATATCGAGCACGCGGTCGGAGCGCGACTCGAACGCCGAGACCACGAACACGCAGCCGAGCCGCGCGAGCTCGGGGAACACCGCGCGCGAGGCGAGCACGTGCTCGACCTTGATCGTCGCATCCCAGGTCACACCCGGCGCCGCCGCGGCGAGCCGGCGCGCGACCGCGAGGGCGTGGGTCGGCGCGTTCAAGAAGTCGGGGTCGCCGAACGTGAGGTGGCGCGCGCCGGCCGCGATCTGGGCCAGCGCGTCGGCGATCACGATGTCGACCGGCACCGCGAAGAACCGGCCGGCGTAGACCGCCGGCAACGGGCAGTGACGACACATGTGCTTGCAGCCGCGGGTCGCCTCGACGTTGCCGGTGAGGCGCTGCTCGGGGGGCTGGCCGGCGACCTGGTCAGGCCCCGCGATCAACAGGCGCGTGTAGCGCGCCGCCGGTGGCAAGGCGTCGCGGGCCGGCACGGGGAACGACAGGCGCCGGAGCTTGTGCGGCTCGGGCAGGGCGCGGCCCGCGGCGAGCGCCTCGACGAGGGCGACGAGCGCGTCCTCGCACTCCGCACCGAGCACGGAGTCGACCCCGTGACGCGCGAGGTACGGTGCGTGGAGCGGCGCGTAGACCCCGAAGCACACGACGTGGATGGCGGGGCCGAGTTGCTTGACGCGCTCTGCGACGCGCACCCCGAGCCGCAGCGCGGTGTGCATCGGCACCGAGATCGCGACCAGCTTCGCGCCGGCGAGCCTGGCCTCGGCCGCTTCGTCGAGCGGCTCGACGGCGAGATCGAGGCAGACCGGCAGAAACCCGGCGCGGCGCAGGAACGCGACCGGCCACGCCAGTGCCGTCGGCTGACGTCCGAGCTCGTAGCAACTGACGAGGACGATGTCGCCGAGCGCGTCCATCCTTTGCTTCGCCTTACTTCGCGGCGGGAGCCACGTAGTCCGGTGGGAGCTGCGCGCCTTCGCCGAAGAAGTACTGCTCGGCTTGTTCGAGCATCATCTCGCGTCCCTTCACGGACGTCAGATCGACCCGGTACTCGTTGACGATCATCTTCGAGTGTTCGAGCCACAGCTTCCAGGCGTCCATCGAGATGTGATCGTAGATGCGCTGCCCGAGCGCGTTGTTGAACGGCTTGTAGGGCATTCCGGGTGCTTCTTTACCGAGCTTCTCGCAGTGAACCAGGCGCGCCATGCCGGTACGTATAGCACGGGCGATCAGATCGCGTGCGCCACGATCCCGACCCACAGAGGTGGGCAGCGTGGGTTCGAAAGGTCGCGCGAACGTCGAGCATTCGCCGGGTAGCGCCCGGCGTGCGGAGCATGTTGAACCCGAACCGCGCGGTCCGGGCGAGGCCTTCATCGCGGACCAGCCGCGCGGGCTCGAGCAAGCGCATCGGTAATGTCGTCCACTGCTCGACCTCGAAGCCCTGGCCTTCGAACCACGCCCGCCAGCCGGAGATCGTGTGGATCCGGACGCCGACGTGGATCGCTGCCTTAGCGTTGGTGAACGGTGACGGCGGTGACGATGAAGTCGTGGCCGGGCTGATTGGTGAACGAGATCGGCTCGATCGTCGCCACGGGACCGGTCGTGACCCGGTACTCCGTCCAGTTTCCGCCGCCATCGTCGGCTCCCTTCGAGAACCCGGGGCCTGTCCCGAGCACGCCGGCCGAGCAGCCGGCCCAGATCATGTCTCCCGGGGGACCGCTCGGGATTTGAGTGACGCAATCCCCCGTGCCGTAGGCCTCCGCATGCGCCGGGAACGTCGTACTCCCGCCAGTCGGATCGTTGTTCGTGAGCTCGTCGCTCAGCGTGTCGAGCCCGAAGCCGCAGCTCGCCACCGTCCAGGTCACGGTGAACGTGGTCGTTGCCGTGTCGGGTGCGATCGCGCCGAAACCCGCGGCCCAGTCCTGAGGCGTCGGCGACCCCGCGATCGGGTTGAGCTGGGCGAACGTCCAGCCACTCGCTTCGAGCGTGACCGCGGTCGGCATCGTCGCGGCGCCGCAGTACGCGTGCACCACGATCGCGTCGCCGGCGTGTTCGGCATGGCCGGTGATGGTGTCGGTCGTGCCCGAGTCTTGGCCGCTGACGCCGAACACCTTCACCCACGCGAGCGCCGCGGGGGCGTCGCTGGGAGCATCGATCGGCCCGATCGGGTCGAAGCCCACGCGGCCACACCCACAGACCAGTCCGAGCCCGAGCCAGATAGCCCGAAACCAGTGCATCCGCTCCCATCGTATCGCGCGGGCCAGTCCGTGGGCGCCTGTCCCCCCGATCTCGAGCGCCGAAATTCGCGTGACGCGGACCTCGAGGCGATACTCCCCCGCGATGGCACGGACCGCGCGCCGGCGTCGACTTGGTTCGAGCCGCTGGAAGACCGCCGCGCTCGCGGTCGTCGCGACCGGCTTCCTGATCTGGCGGATCTACGACGCGCGCCAGCCCGGCTCGTGGCAGCGCGTGTTCGCGACGCGCGAGGGCCAGATCGGCGACATCACCGCGACGAGCATGCGGATCCACGCCGATTCGCGGTTCGTCGCCCTCCCGCACCCCGGCGCGCTCGGCCGGATGGTCGAGGTGCGCCACGGCGATCGGGTGGTGGTCGCGAAGGTGCTCGATGTCGGCCCGTGGAACATCGACGACGCGTACTGGGAGCACGACGCGCGGCCGGCCTCGGAGCGCGGCCGCGGCGCGTATCGCAGGCCGGTGAACACCGCCGGGATCGACCTCTCGGATCCGGTGTTCGCGGAGCTCGGCATGCGCGACAACGACCTCGTCGAGTGGCGCTTCGTGCACCGCGACTTCACGATCCTGCCGCGGCTCTAGCGCGAAGACGCACCCGAGCCGCGCGACAAACCGCCTCTGGCGCGCGCGGCGTGGGTCCGATACAAGACGGTGGTCGTGATGTCGCCGCGCCGCTTCCGCCTGTTCGCGTACGCGGTGCTGTGCGTGAATCTCGCGGTCATCTGCTGGGGGGCGTACGTTCGCTCGAGTGGCTCGGGCGCTGGCTGCGGCAACCACTGGCCGCTCTGCAAACAGGCCGCGGGCAGCGGCGAGCACCACCTCATCGAGCTCCTCCACCGGTTGACCACCGGAGCGGCGGGCGTGCTGGTCGCCGTGCTGGTCGTGATCGCGTTTCGCTCGTTCGCGCGCGGCGCGCCGGTGCGCAAGGCCGCGACCGCGGCCGCCCTGACCTACGTGCTCGAGGCGCTGATCGGTGCCGCGATCGTCAAGCTCGGGCTCGTCGCCTACGATCCCTCGATCGCCCACGCTCTGGCGGTGGCGATCCATTTCGTGAACACGCTGGTGCTGCTGGCGTCGCTCGCGCTGGTGGCCTGGTTCGCCGAGACCCCGGGTCCGGTCCAGCTGCGAAGTCGCGGCACGCTGAGCCGGCTGCTCGCGGCGACGATCGGCGCGATCTTGCTGCTGGCGATGACCGGTGCGGTCGCGGCGCTCGCGGATCTGATCTTTCCGGTCGACTCGTTCCGCGAGGGCTTGCAGCGCGACTTCTCCGCGGGCGCCGCCACGCTGCTCCGGCTGCGGATGATCCACCCCGTGCTCGCGGTGGTCGTCTCGCTGTTGATCGTCGCGACCTACCGCGTCGCGAGCCGTGGCGCGGGTGGCCCGCATACGCCGCTCCTGGCCCGGTGGCTCGGCGTGTGCTTCCTCGTCCAGGTCGCGCTCGGCCTGCTCAACCTCGGGTTCGCCGCGCCGACGATCTTGCAGATGCTCCACCTGCTCGGCGCCGACGCGACCTGGATCAGCCTGATCCTGCTCGCGGCCAGCGCGCTCGTCATGCCCGTTGATGCGCCGGCGGCCGCGCTCACGACGAGCGCGGCTTCGGCCGGCGGCGTCACGCCCGGCTGAGCTGGCAGGCTCGGGGCCGACGCACGCGGCGGCCGATCAGCATCACCAGCGCGATCCCGAACCACGACGTCGACGTGGTTCCCGTCGTCGAACATCCGCCCCCGCCCTCGAGGCGTTCGCCACCGGAACCCGAGCCGCTGCCACCGCCGTTCGGATCGTTCGCCGGGTCACCCGTCGTCGCATCCGAGTCGGTCGCATCCAGATGCACGACGCCGCTCGCGCCATCGTCACAGGCGAAGTCGCCGTTCAAGCTATCGACCGAGGTCGACGACGCGATCCATAGCCGCGTCGCCGTGCCGTGATTCAAGCCGGCGGCGACCAGATCGGTCCACGGCAGCGCGAAGTCGAGGAAGTAGTCGGGGTTGCCGCCCGTCGTCGGCATCGGTGCCACGACGGAGCGTGCGTTGTTCGCGAACGTATACGTCGCGACCGCGGGTAGATCCGCCGGATCGTCCGGATCGTTCGGCAGCGTGACCGTCTTGTTCGTGAACAGCTCGACCGCGTTGTTGCTTGCGATTCCATCGACGAGCATCAGCATCTCGTAGGTCGTCGGATCGCCATCGAGATCGAGCTCGATCCCCCACGACGCCGGCTTCGGCGTCTGGGTCGGGGCGGGATCGCCGTCGAGCCGGATCCGCAGATAGAGATACGTCGCATCCGACGCGCGCAGCGCCGCCGGCGAGGTCGCGCTGCCGACGACGTCACCCTCGTCGACAAAGCCGGGCTGATCGCGATAGCCGTCGTACATCGGCGTGCCACCGCAGCGCAGCGGTTGATACGCGCTGTCGACGGGGAACGTGACGGGCGCGGCGGCGGCGGTGCCACCGGCAAGGACGAGCGCGAGCGTTGCGAACCTCATTTGCCCTCCGTGATCACGAACTCGACGCGGCGATTCTTCGCGCGACCTGCCGGCGAAGCGTTCGGCGCGAGCGGATGGGTCTCGCCGAAGCCGTGCGTGACCAGGCGATCGCTGTCGACGTGACGGTGCTCGAGCGCGTCCGCGACCGCAGCGGCGCGCTCCTCGCTGAGCCGCTGGTTCAGGCGCGGATCCCCGACGTTGTCGGTGTAGCCCTCGATCCGGATGTGCTTGACCTGCGAGTTCGCGTTGAGGCCCTCCGCGATCTGATCGAGGAGCTGTTCGCTGTTGTTGTCGATCTGCGCGGAGCCGGTGCGGAACAGGACCTTGCCGAAGATGAAGATCTTGCCGTTCTCGATCTTGACGTACGTGTGCGCGGGGCAGCCGCGATGCGCGCGGTCGCCGGAGATGTCGGGACATTCGTCGTCTTCGTCGGGGATCCCGTCCTGATCGTTGTCGGGCTCGGGACAGCCATCCTCGTCCTGGAAGCCGTCGCGATCTTCGGCGGCGTTCGGGCAGCGGTCGTCCTTGTCGAGCACGCCGTCGTGGTCCTGATCTTCGAAGCCCTGGCGCTCGGGCACACCGTGGCGATAGCGCACGCCGCCGATGATGCGGAACCGTGGATCGCCGAGGCCGTCGGTGATGCCGAACGAGGCGCCGGCGAACAGATCCCAGTGCGGCGTGACCTGCGCGTCGATGCCGGCGAGCAACTCGACCGGGAAGTCCGCGCCGGTGACGCTCGCGCGAAGCTCTTTCTCGGCGAGCAGCTCGAGGTGCCCGGTCACGCGCTCGCTGAATGCCAGCGAGACCCACGGTCCGAGCGTGACCTCGTCGCCCCACGGCAGGTTCGCCGGGTGGGTGGCGCGATAGCGATAGCCGAGATCCAGGCCGAGCCCGACCGGCCCGAGGTACGCGCCGAACAGCAACTCCGGCGTGAGCGTCACCCCGCCCGCGCCGCGGAACGCGAGGTCGTCGCCGGTCGGTACGCTGATCGGCATCGCGAGGCCGAGCACGACGTGACGATCGAGGCTGCCTGCGCGCACGAGCGCGATCTTGGGTAGGAACCGCAGGTCGCCGACGCCGCCGGTCGCGTTCAAGGCGCCGTACGGATCGCCGTCATAGATCAAGTGGACGGGCAGGCCGACCCCGAGCTCGAGCCGGCCGAACAGACCGATCGAGCCGACCAGGTCGGCCGTGAGCGCCGTGGCGACCGGCCGGCTCGCAACCGCGCCGCTCGCGGTGTCGCGCACGACGAGCTCGTTGTCCGCGTAGTTCAGGACCAGCCCGAGGCCCCAGCCGAGATGGAACGGCACCGTCGGTTGCTCGAGTGCGAATCCGCCATCGGCGGAGATCGCGGGCGCGAACCGCTCGGCATCGAGGCCCTGAGCCGCGGCCGTCGTCGCGGTCAGGCATAGCACGAGCGTGAGTGCAGCGCGTAGCATCCCGAAAGGGTACACCGGATCATCGCTCGAGCAGGAGCACGGCCAGCGCCGCGATCGTGCCGATCAGGAGCACCGTGATCGCGAACCACCACCAGGGAGCCGCCCGGCGCCGCTGGACCATCGCCTTGCCGAGCGTCGGCATCCTGGCGACGCTCTCGCGCCGGCGCACCATCATCGCCTCGGAGATCGCGGGCAGCTCGCCGATCACCTCGACCTGATTAGGCTGATGACTGCCGAGGATCTCGTGCAAGGCCGACACCGCGCTGTCCTCGCGACGCAGCGGCTGCTTCTGCGAGAACACCCACTCGACCCAGGTCACCAGCTGGCGCGGCGTGAGCCGGCCGCTCGCGTGGTTCGCGACCGCGACGCCGGTGGCCGCCAGCATGTCCGCGGCGCGTTGCCAGCGCTTCGCCGGATCGCGCGCGAGCGCGGTCAGCACGATGTGATCGACCTCGGCCGGGACCTCCGGGTTCGAGCGCGACGGCGGCGGGATCGGCATCGATCGGACCCGCTCGAGCACGTCGCCTTGCTCGGGCGCGTCGAACAGGCGCTTGCCGGTGAGCAGCTCGTGCATGACCACGCCGAGCGCCCACAGATCGCAGCGCGAATCGAGCTGGCCCGAGAGGTACTCGGGCGCGACGTAGCTGAGCTTGCCCTTGATCACGCCGGCCTGGCTCTGCACCGTCGACTGCTTGGTCTTCGCGAGGCCGAAATCGATCAGCTTGACCTGGCCCAGGTCCGAGACGATCACGTTCGACGGAGACACGTCACGATGGACGATGCCGAGCGGTAGCCCGAGCTCGTTGCGCTGGTTGTGCGCGTGGTCGAGCGCGTCGCACAGCTGGTATGCGATCTCGAGCACGACCGCGATCGGCATCCGGCCGACGTAGTCGATGCAGTGCTGGTGAAGCTGCTGCAGCGTCGGCCCGGGCACGAACTCGAACGCGATGAAGTAGATCCCGCGCAGCCGCCCGAACTCGTAGACCCGCGCGATCCCGGGATGGCGCAGGTAGCGTGCGAGCCGCGCCTCGTCGATGAACGAGCCGACCAGCTCGCGGACCGTCGCGACGTGCGGATACATCCGCTTGAGCGCGACCGGATTCTTGATCGCGCGCGACCTCGCGAGGTGGACCGCGGCGAGACCTCCGGTGCCGAGCTCTTCGTAAATCTCGTACGAGCCGAACCGTTCGCGCATGTCACTTCGCGTAGAACGAAGCGCCGAACGAGGTCGTCACGCCGCCGCCGGCGGGCGCGGTCGAGGCCGCGTCGTAGTAATCGAGATACGGCACCCACGCGAAGCTCGTCGGATCTTGGACCTCCGCCAGCGCGGTGACCGTGTAACCCGTACCTTTGATCTCGGCGCCGTACTGGCCCATGAGCGGGGGCACGTTCAGCGACGCGACGGTCGCGAACGCGATCGGCGCCGGTGGCATCGCCGCATCGACGATGTGGATCGTCAGCCGGCCCCCGATCGCCGGGCTCGAGCCATCGGCGAGCGAGATGTGCGTCGAGTTGATGAACGCGAGCTTGCCGTTCGGCAGATCGGTGTGGGCCGCGTCGAACGACCACTCCTCGGTGGTCAGGTCGATCGGGCCATCGAGGGACAACCCGCATGGCGTCGCCGGGTCGTCGCAGACGATCCAGTCGATGTGGAACAGGTCGCTGCGCTCGATGCCGACGTAGGTCCAGGTCAGGCCACCCGCGCGGCCCAGATCGCCGGTCGGTGTCCAGGTCATGCCGAACGGCGGGAACGGCTGTAGTGTCGAGGTCAGCTGCGCGTCCGAGCAGCCGACGTGGTTGACCACGTCGCCGAGCGGCGTGTTCGGGCACTGGTCGCTACCGTCGACGACGCCATCGTGATCGTGATCGCAGAGGTCGCCACACGAGGCGTCCGCGGTGGGGCCGGCGTCCGCGCTGCCGGCGTTGCCGCCGCTATCGGTCGGGCCGGATCCGGGCTTCGCGTTGGCGCAGCCGGCGAGGGCGCCGAACAGCGCCAGCGTTACTGCCGCGAGATCCATGTTCACGCTCACCACCTTTAACCGTCGCATGGGCGTCAAGCACCGTCAATGACCCGTTCTGGGTGCCAAAAGCCCCGTGAGGATTGCTACGGAACGACGGTGCCGGGGTCGAGCTGCCCGTCGAAGCGCATCCAGAATTGCGCGATCGGGCTGATCACACTGACACGTTGGTTACCCGCCCCGAATCTCGTGGTCACATCCAGGCCCAGGACATCGGAGATCCGAGGCTGCTGGTACACCGGCATTTCGATCGTCCAGGTCCCCGGGACGAGCTTGCCTCCGATCGAGATCAGCCTGGGGCGCAGGCTCCCCTCGACGATCTGTTGGTAGCTGGCCGCAGCCCCATCGGCGGCCGGCAGTTGTTTCAAAAACACCGACTGCATGCCGTTCGCCATGCCGAGCACGATCGCGGGGTCGACCGCGAGCGCGCTCGCGGCGAGCCCGACGAGGTGTGCCAGGTCCAACACGCTCGATGGGTCCCACGGCTTGGGATTCGCCGGCGGCACGACCGTGGCGGTGATCAGCGGGGAACGGCGAACCTCGAGCGGCGCGCTCGTGGTCGTAGCGAGTGCGTCTCCGACCACCGACATCGTACCCGGTGCATTCGGGATCACGACGTTCGCGGTCTGTTTCGTATATCCGTAGATCGAGCGTCCGACGATCGTGGACGTTGCGCTATCGAGCCAGACGTACGGCGTGTACATGCGGACCGTGGCCGGATCATCGTCACGGAGGATCGGCACCCACAGCCCGATCTCACTCGATCGACAGGTCGTCCCGAGCGTGACATTCGAGAGCGTCGCAGCGTAGAGCACGACCCAATCCTTGAGCGGCGTGTACGAGTGTCCGCTCACGCCGCCGAGGTCTGTGGCGACGGCCTGGGCGAGTACCGTCGGGTCGGCGCGCAGGAAGAACGCGTACAGGTTGTCGCAAACGATCTGATACGGCGGCGGAGCGATCAGCTCGCCGTCACGGCGACGGTATGGCGCGGACGGTACGCCCGCGACGAGCGCGTGAGGGGGCCCTCCACCTCGTGCCTCGAGCGCGGGCAACCAATCATTGCGAGCAGACGGCACCGCGGTTGTACCGCACTCGAGGGCGAGTGCCTGCGCCGCCTGGATGCCGCTCATCGCCGCGCACTCGAGACAGCCGATGCTCAAGGCGGTCTTGATCCAGTCGCCCGTGATGTACAGATTTCGAAACACGGTGCCGTTTGCGACCAGGCGGTGCTGGAACGACATCGGCACCGGCAACACGTAGCGATCGGACAGGTTCGTCGGCGCGTTCACGTACTGCGCGCTGAACCTAGCCGGGCCCTGGTTGCCGGCCGGGTCGTAGAGCGCGTTCCAGTCGAATCCTCCCGCTGGATCGACCAGGCTCCTCCACAGCACCGGTCCACGGTTCGCGACCCAGTTCTGACCATCGGTCGTCGCGACGGTCTGCAGTTGCGCCGGATATTCGGTGACCGAACGCGGCGGTACCGGGGAACACTCCTTCAGGGCAGAGCACAGGTAGCTGATCGCGACGACCTCGGGACCTCGCCCTTCCGCGGTGACGAGCTGGGACATGTCGGCGACCGTGTCGTATGGATCGCCGTTCGGCACGACGAGCGGCTCAGGTTGAACGGGAGCCTTGGCCCACCAGAGTTGCATCGCCTCGGTGGCTGTCGTGGCCGGCCCGAGACAGCTGATGTGCGTCGCGAATGCGGGATCCGCGGCGTAGAGCTCGGCACAGAGCGTGGGTAGCGCGGCGACCGAAATACCGAGGATGACGCGGTCGTAGTCCTGGCCTTGCGCAAGCGTGATGATGTCGCTGCCGCGCGGCGTCCAGGTGTTCTCGAATTCGCCGTGCGGCGTGCCCGCCGGAAGGTCGGCCCATTTGGGCTCACTGGGCCAGCACTCGAGGTCCCGTGTTGTCCCTCCGACCGTGACCTTCAACGTGACGAGGGGATCATAGCCAGGCGCATTGACCTGACGCTCGATGTCGATCGAGGTGATCGACGTCCCGTCCGCGGAGTGCAGTCGATCGACGCGATGGAAGAACTTGAACGTGACGCCTTTCGCCTCGAGCGCGCGAAACAGTGGGACGAAGATGGCTTCGCCCATCCCCGTCTGCATCTTCCAGATCGCGCCGCCGCGAAACAGAAATGCCGCCTTGAGCGCCGCTTGCAGGACCGCGCCGGCCCCGAGCAGGCTGTAGCTCGCGAACACCGCGTCGTACAGACCGTCGACCGGCGGCGAGTTCTCGTCGAGGGAGGAGTCGTAGCCATGGAGCAGCAGCCACGCCCGCAGATCGTAGGTGTCGATCGCGAACCAATCTCGGCGCGGAATGAAAACGTCCATCGCGAGCCCCGTCGCGACCGTCGTGACGAACGTGGCCATCGCGAGTAGGCCCGGTGGCAGAGCGAGGTGAGCGAGCGCCGCCACGACCAGCTTGCGCAAGCCGGCCATGCGCCGGGGGTCGCCTTGAACATCGACCACCGTCGAGTTGTCGGTGAGCTTCTTGTTGAACGCCTCTCCGAGGCTCCACACCTGCACGTTAGACGAATGCGCCGACAGGGTTACCGATGGCGCCGTCAGCGTATCGATCGTCTTGCGCATCTGATCGATCGAGATCGCATCGTAGTTTGGCGTCGTGGCCATCAACAAATGAGTGCCGTAGAGCTTCACGAGACCCTTCAGCCACGCCCACATGTTGCGCAGGATCGTGACCAGGCCGTTGTCACTGTTCTTGAAGCCCGGGTCGCCAGGCAGGCCACCGCCCGCTGCATGCGGGTACGGCACGGCCCACGGCTCCCACGTCTGGTTCTGCGGATCGAGGTAGTGAATCATCGCGACCTGCGTGTCGTCGGTCTTGAAGAACTCCTGCCACACCACGTCGTTCGGGTCCTTGAAGTAGGCCGTGTAGGCCTCGCGGACGACGCGAAACACGTTCTCGTAGAACCCGAACATGAGATGGAGCCCATGTTCTTCGATCCGATCTTGATCGCCGCGCCCACTCGCGCCCTTGCCACCGAGTCGCCAGCCCATCTGATAGATGGTGATGTCGTAGGCGTCCGGTGACGCCTTCATCAGATCCCAGACGGCGAACAACGAGGCGGCACCTCCACCAAGTACGGCGATCTTGCGTTTCGCGACCATCAGTGACGCTCCTGTGAGTGAGAGTTGCGAACGCGGCGAGTCGCCGCGGCTGCACAGCGTGCACTCAAGCCGTGCAAGCCGGCACGCTCGAGCAAGAAACTGGAGTGCACGAGCGCAGGTGGTAGCGCGATCGGATACAGCGCCGCGAACCGCCACAGCGCGAGGGCGAGCCCACGTGCTTCGCGTTCGCGGTGGCGAGTCGGTTCGGCGAGTAGATGCCGCCAAACCTCGGCGGTCGAAGTGTAGGCGATCAGGCTAGGATAAGCGGAAGGCGAGCGCTCGCGGACCTGTGCCGTGACCCACGATGCGTGCAGCTCGGCCTGCTCGCGATCACCGAGCGCAAGTAGTACACGCGCGAGCAGGCCCCGCGTTGCCAGCTCGGAGAGCAACTCGGGCGCGGCATCGAACAACTTCAGCGCCTCGCGCAGCAGGGTTTCCGCGGAGCGCCAGCTCGCGGCTGCCACGTCGCTCCGGGCTTGCAGGAACAAGCCCCAGATCTCGTGTTGCAGGTTGCCGCGCTCGTGTGCGCTACGCGCGACCCACTCGGCGCGACGGCGCGCGTCGTCGATGCGGCCCGTATAGTAGGCGACATGCGAGTAGGTCGTCTCGGCATTCTCGCGTACCCATGGATCGGGAGTCCGGTCACAGTACGCGAGCGCGCGCTGGGCGGCGAGCTCGGCCTCGGACATGCGGCCGAAGCTGCCTTCATAGATGCTCTCGAGCGCGCGAGCCTGTGCGGCTTCGCGCCAATCATGGTTGCGCTCCGCGGCCGCAGCAGCGGCGTCGAAGTTGCGTCGTGCAACTCCGGAGAGCCGACACAGGCCGGCCATCGCGGCGAGCAACGAGCGCGGCGCTGCCGCGTGATCGTAGGCACCTGCGCGGCGGGCGAGGTTTGCAGCGAGCAGCGCCGACGCGACGAGCGGAACGAGATCTTCGGCAAAGAAGTAGCGATACGGCAACAGGCTCGCAGCAAGCGCGGCGTCACCGAAGAGTCCCGGATCGTCGGCTGGACCCGAGCGTTGGCTTGCAAGCGCTTCGCGTATCGTCAGCAATGCCCAGCCCGCGCGCCGGTTCGGCAACGTTCGTCCGACGAGGGCGAGGGCCGCACGCACGTGGTCTTCGCAGCCGCTGCTGTCACCGCGGAAATAGCTCGCGCGAGCAGCGCCCAAGCTCCACTTCGCACGCCGGCTCGCGGTGAACACGTGGCCGGCCACCTCGAGCGCCGCCACGACGCGTGCAAGCTCGGCGAAGTGCGTTGCGGCGGCATCGTAGGCGGCGCGGGCCAGCGCGACCTGCGCGGCCTCCTCGAGGTGCGGTAGTGCGCGCGCAGGGTCGCCAGCGTGAATGAAGTGGTACGCGATTGCGTCGTGCGCTGGATCGCGCTCGCACGACTCCAGGAGCTCGGCGGCCTCGTGATGTAAACGACCGAGCCGCCCTGCATCGATCTGACCGAGCAGCGCCACGCGGATCCGATCGTGCGCTAGCCGGCGGGTGCACTCACTCTCGGGCTCGCGGTCCAGGATCTGTGCGCGATCGAGCTCGAACATCACGTCGGGCCGCACTGCGGTCAGTGCCGCGACGACGTCACCATCGAGCGCGCCACCCATCACGGCGATCAGCTCCGCGAGCGCGAACGCGGCATCGCCGAGCTTGCGGAGCCGGCGCAAGACGAGCTCGCGGACGTTCGCAGGCGTCTGTAGCCGGTCGAGGGCGCCTGGCGCAGGCGCGCGGATGCTTACCGTTGGTAGCGCGAGCTCGCGCTCTAGCTCGACATCCGAGAGCACGAGGCGCAGGTATTCGGCGACGAGGAATGGGTTGCCGTCGGCATGACGGGCGATCCAGTCCGTGATGGTCACGGGGGCCTCGGTCACGCCGAGCATCTCGGCGACCAGCTCGCGGACTTCCGGGACGGCGAGTGGCCCGACGTCGAAGCGCGCGGTCGATTCGGGAAGCTCGGGGGCCGCTTCATCGGAGCGCAGCGTCGCGATCACGAGGATTCGCCGCCGTCGCGACCAGGAGCCGGCGATCCGCCGGACGATCTGGAGCGTGAGCTCGTCGGCCCATTGCAGATCGTCAACCAAGATCAGCGTCGGTCGATCTGCTGCGATCGCGCCGACCAGATCGAGCACGAACGCGACGACCTCATCTGCCGACGGACTCGCGTGTCGAGGAGCTGCCAGCGAGGGTAGGCGGTCGAACGCGCGGTGTAGGCCGTCGACGAGCGCCCGATCGCGCTTCAAGATCGACGCCACACCGGAGCTCGGCTCCACGAGTGCGCGATCGACCGCGTGGTCGAATACGGGGGTCCAACAGGCCAACGGGGTCTGGGCGGCGCCGTCGGCTGGATGTGCCGACAGCGCGAAGACCGTTCCGTCTTGTGCCGCAATCCGGCCGAGCTCGGAGGCGAGATGGGTCTTGCCGATGCCGCTCTCGCCTGCGAGCACCACGACGGCGCCCCGCGCGGCGCGAGCTGCTTCGAGCCTCGCGAGCAGTGAGTGAAGTAGGTCACGTCGACCTGCGAGCACCGGCCGGTAGAGCGCGTGGGTCGTACGTTCGGGCTGCGCAGAACGCGTCTCGAGGTGTGTCGCGAGCCAGCGTCGGACGTCGTCGGCATGGCCGATGCGATCACGAGGTCGCCGCTGCAGCATCGAGGTCACGAGCGCATCGAGCTCCGCCGGAATGCCGGCGACGCGATTCCGTACCGGCAGCGCGTCCTCCTCGGTCGGAGGGGCGCCCACGAGCAGCTCGTACAGGATGCAGCCGAGCGCGTAGAGGTCGGTTCGTGCGTCGCCGAGCCCACCTGCCAGCTGCTCCGGTGCCATGTAAGCAAACGTGCCGGCCATGGCGCGCGCCTCGATCACCGCACGCGTCTCGCCTCCACCGCGGTGGGCGAGCCCGAGATCGACGATCACGGGCCGGCCGTCCTGACGAAGAAAGATGTTGTCGGGCTTCAGATCGCGATGGACCAGCCCACATGCATGTAGGGCCGCCAAAGGTTCGCAGATCGCCGCGACCAGCTCGACGATGGGCCGAAGCTCTGCTCGCGTCCACGTCGAACGGTGCAGCGAACGCGCTCGAGTCGCGAGCGTTTCTCCGACGAGGAGCTCCATCGCGAACCACGGTCGGCCAGCGTCTTCTCCGTTGGAGAGCACGCCGACGATGCCGTGATGGTGGACGCAACGGAGCGCGTGGACCTCTGCGCGCAGATTCGCGAATGCTTCGGAGGTCGCGCGATGAACCGTCTTGAGGGCGACCGCCTCGCCGCTCGAGTCGAACGCGCGATAGACGATGCCGGTGCTGCCTCGTCCGATCATCTCGCCGATGCGGTACATCCCGAGCCGCGCGGGGGTACCAAACCCCGCGTCCATCCACCCGACACTCATAACGCCAGCTTGACGGTATCACGGCGTGGATTGTGAGATCGTCATCAGGCATGACCTCGCGGGTGCGCGTCGAGATCAGGACATCGGGGCCGAGCGCGACTCACTCGATCACGCTCGGCGATACCGATGCGGTGGTGGTCGGCCGCGCTCCGGATCCACACGCGGTTGCCGGGCCAGCGCAGCTCGTGACCGTGGCGTCTCCGAACGTCTCCGCGAATCACGTCGCGATCCGCCGGAACGGGGATCAGATCTCGCTCGTCGAGCTAGGGAGTCGCAACGGGACCTGGTTTCGGCTTCCGCCGGCTTCCGAGGTTCGCTTCACGGTTCCGAGCCACGACCTCGCATTGCAGATCGCACCGCCGTTCGACCAGGAGGTCGGGGCCGACGCGCCGGCTGACGCGCAGTGGCGCGACCCGAGCGAGTACGCCGCGAGCCTGCAGCATGCGATCGCCGAGTGGCTCGAGGCCCGCAAGGTCACGGCACGCACCGCGATCGTGGCCGGTTCGGCGAGTCGTTCGAATCGTCCCGGACGGATCGCGATTGCTACGGGCGAAGACCTCGTCGTGGAGTTACTCGGCACTGCAGACAGTGGCTGGTTGCAGTGGCTCGCGATGCTCGAGCGCTACGTCGCGCGTCACAACGTGTTGTTCGAGACCGAGCAATCGATGCGCGAAGAAGGCTTGATCGTCGCGTCACCTGCGATGCGGCGCGCTGTCGCGCGCGTGATCGCGGCGGCGGCCAGCGGAGCACGGGTCTTGATGCTGACCGGACCGTCAGGGAGCGGCAAGGAGGGCCTCGCGCGGTGCTTTCACCGCCACACCGCGCGAGCTGGCTCGTTCGTCGCGCGCAACTGCGCGATGTTCAGCAAGGACCTCGTCCGTAGCGAGCTGTTCGGCGCGGAGCGCGGTGCTTTCACCAGTAGCGTGCAACGCATCGTCGGCGCCGTCGAAGTCGCGAACGAGGGCACGCTCTTCCTCGACGAGCTCGGCGAGCTCCCGCGAGAGGTCCAGCCGATGTTGCTGCGGTTCCTCGATCACGGCGAGTACGAGCGGGTCGGCAGTCCGGCTTCGCAGCGCGCCGACGTGAGGATCGTGTGCGCGACTAACCGCGACCTTCGCCTGGCCGCCCTCGCCGACGAGTTTCGTACGGATCTGTGGTTTCGCCTGTCGGTTCACGTCGTCGAGGTTCCACCGCTGTACGAGCGCCAGGAGGACATCGTGGCGATCCTGTCACGCCGAGGCCGCGGGACGGCGAGCTTGTTCGATGCGTTCGAACCGGCCGCGCGCGAGCTGCTGAGCGAGCACGACTGGCCGGGCAACTTCCGCGAGCTCAACGGGTTCGCAGAACGCCTTGTCCTGGCCGTACCACATGGCCCCATCTCGGTCGATCAGGTGCGGGTGGCACTCGCGGAAGGCTCACTCGAGCCGCTGAAACCGAGCACGCGCGCGTCAACCGGCCAACTGCCCGAAGCGGTCGCCGCGCACGCAGAGCGCGCAGCCGCAGGCTATCTGGAGGATCACGGGAGTCGGCCACGGACCTGGGATGAGGTCAAAGACTTCGTCGAGAACTATCTCAAGCCGGTCATGTTTGCCGAATTGAGCTCGACCGCACACCTTCCCAGCCTCGCAGCGGTCGAGCTCCGCGAGGTGGCCGATCGGATGGAATCCGATCGCGGGACTGCCGCGAAACAGCTGCGGCGCTACTTCGATCGCTTCGGTTGAATCGGTCGGAAGAATCCGATCGACGAACGCGATCGGGATCGCGGGCGGCGGCCCGCTAGCTCGGTGAAATCATGGTCGGGAACGAATGGCACGGGGTGTGCTTTATCCACCTCGATGCTGATCTGGCGCGGCTACTACATCGGCCCGGACGGCTCGATGCATCCCGATGATGATGGCCCCGTGTTCACGCGGCGCGGCGGTGATGAGGAGTCTCGGTGCGTCACCGCGGAGGAAGCTTGCGACGATGCCGACAACGCATGCTTCCTCGCGCGCATCGCCGGCATCGCAGTCGGCACCGTGCTGTTTCTCGACATCGACGAGGATTGCAGCGCCAACTACTTCACCGCGTGGGTCGCAACCGTCCGAGCGCGCGGTTTCACGCCCGGCGTCACCAGCAGCCCTGCGGCCGTGGTGTTGCTCGGCCAGCGCGGCATCGATCTCGGCATGTGGGTGTTTCGCGCGATCTATCTAGAGCAGGACAACCCGGCCGGCAAAGGGGTCGAGCAATGGGTGCACTGACCACCATGCTGTGTCCGAACTGCGGCTTCGATGGTGGCCGGATCTTCAACTTCTGTTCGTCGTGTGGCCGGAAGGTTCCGTCGGGAGTGGCGGTGTCACGCGACGATGGGGTGGCGGGGTCGCGCGCGCTGCGGTGGATCGTGTTCGGATCGACGTTGGTGGTGCCGGTGGTGGGGATCGTGATGGGGGCACGTTACGTCGTCGATCCGCGGTTGCCGCAGCGCGCGCTCGGGCGGTGGTGGTTGGCGCTGGGCGTCGTGGTCGCCCTGGTCGACGCCTGGTGGTTGCTGCGTTAGCGCGCGACCAGGCCCTGAGGTTCCCGCGGGCATGCCGTGTGTCCCCTCTACGCCGGTCGTTCGACCAGGTTACGGAGCTCGATAGATCGTCGCGGCAAGCGTGGCGAGCTGGGCCATCGTCTCGACGCGGCGAATCCGGGATCGACCGGGAGCGATGTCGTCACCGTGACGCCCACCGATTGCGATCGTCGTGGCCGGCGGCAGCCCGAGCAACCAGCTCTCGAGCTCCTGCGCACGTGCCGCCGGGACCTCCGCGCTCGCGCTCACCCAGACCAGCACAGGATCGTGATGAGCGAACGCGCGCTCGAACGCGGACACCGGCGTATCGGGGCCGAGGTTGATCGCGCGCAGACCCGCGGCCGCGAGCACCATCGCCGCCATGAACGAAGGCACCAGGTACGGATCGTCTTCTGGTCCACCGCCGAGCGCGATCGGCGCGTGCGCCGGTGGCTCGAACGTGCTGCGCAGGTGCGCGAGCGCGAGCAGGCACGTATCGGTCGCGCGATGCTCGATGAAGATGCCCTCGGCGTCGTGCGCCCAGAGCTCGCCGATCCGGTGCATCGCGTCGCGCACCGGGCCATCGCAGAGCTCCGCGATCGTCTGGCCGGCCAGGTAGCGCGCGAGCAACCACCCGCGTGCCGCTGCGGCGTCGCCTTCGAGCAGGAAGTAGCGAAACGCGTCGTCGCCGCGGGGACCGTGCGAGCTGGCTTGCAGCGCCGCGACCTCGGGCATGCCGAGCAGCTCGGGCCGGGCGATCGGTGCGCCGGTTTCGCGGATGAACCGCACGGCCTCGGGAAGCGCGATCCGGCGGTGGCCGCCATCGGTGCGCGCCGCGGCGATCTTGCCGGAGTCGACCCAGCGCTTGAGCGAGGACTCGCTGACGCCCAGGGCATCGGCGAGCTCGCGGGGCGATAGGAGGCGCATCGGCGCTCACTTTGAGGTCTGGGCCTGACAGTCGGTTACACGATTTCACGGAGTTACCCGGGAAAACTCGCTGCGATCTCGAAGACTTGGCCGAAACTGCATTCGCAAGATGGCGGTGAACGTTTTGGATGCTACGTTGAACGTTATGGACGATTTGAACGAAAAAACGTTCGGAAATCAACCCCGGTTCGGCAAGGCGGAGCGCGAGTTCGTGTTCGCGATCGCGCGGCGAATCGTCGGCACGCCGGAGGCCGCGGACGACGTCGCCCAGGAAGCGATGCTGCTGGCGTACGCGCATCGCACCGCGTTTCGTGGCGATTCGCGCTACCGCACGTGGCTGTATCGGATCGCGGTGACCGCGGCGCTCGGCCACTTGCGCAAGCTGAAGCGATCGCGCGAGCTGCTCGGGCTCGCAGACGATGCGCTGCCGGTGCCGATCGACGCGGCGGCGTCGCCCGAAACGCAGGTCGCCGATCGCCAGGCCGCGGTCGTCGCCGAACGGCTGCTCGCCGAGCTCGATCCGAAGTATCGCGACGTCGTCATGATGCGCACCGAGCTGTCCGAGGCCGAGACCGCCCGGCGCCTCGGCATCACGATCGCGAACGTCAAGGTCCGCGCGCACCGCGCCCGCGCTCAGTTGCGCTGCGCGTTCGAACGTACCCCGCTCGCGCGCGCGGCCTAACCCGCGAGCGCGGCGAGCGTGGCCTTGACGCCGGGATAGCCGAGCTGATAGCAGCGCCACCAGCCGAGCATCATCGTGCCGTGGCCGATGAAGATCGCGACGTGGCTCCACATCTCGACGCGATCGGCCTTCGAGCTGACATAGCGCCGCCAGTGGAACGCCTCGTCGACCAGGCTGTACACGAACGACATGATCGTGAACACGAGCGCGGGGATCGCGCACCCGCGGTAGCTATAGGCAAGCACGAGCAACACGCAGCTCGCGACGCCGCACAGGATCGTGATGTGGTGAACGAGCTGCTCGCCGCCGCGCAGCACGGCCTTGTAGATCGTGCGGTGCCCGATCGTGTCGATCGCGATCGCGATCGTGAAGATCGCGGCGCCGATCGGCACCAGGTACGCCTCGGCCGGCCACACCACGCCGTGGGCGCGCCCGGCGAGCACGAAGCCCCCGGTCGAGCCGACGAGGCCGAGCATCATGCCGATCCACGTGAGGTAGACCAGCCAGTCGGTGCGATCGAACTCGCGGATCCGACCGACGTAGATCGCGAGCTCAGAGCCGCGGAACATCGGCGAGCTCCAGGGTGTGGGTCGGGACGTGATAGTGGTTCGACAGGTGGCGCGGCGCCGCGAGCATGGCGCGGCCGAGCGCGCGTGCGACGAGCGCGAGCTTGGCAGGCGCCGGTACGACGGCACGATCGAGCGAGTCGGTGATCCGCGGGCCGATCGCGGCGTAGACATTGCGCGCGGCGCGCGCGGCGACCGAGGCGCGCCACGGCAGCGCGGTCATGCCGGTCTCGGCGGAGCGGTAGTAGCGAGCCGCGAGCTCGAGTAGCTCGCGCCGTGCGCCGTGGACGCCGAGCTCGGCGATCCGCGTGGCGGGGAGATAGACCCGGCCACGCCGCGCGTCCTCCCCGACATCGCGGCAGATGTTGGTGAGCTGCATCGCGATGCCGAGGTGCGCGGCCGGGACGAGCGCGGCCTCGTCCGCGATCCCGAACACGTGCGTCATCATCAGCCCGACCACGCCGGCGACGCGCCACGCGTACACGATCAGATCGTCGACGGTTTCGTAATGGGTATCGCGTACGTCCATCGCCATGCCGGCGAGCAGCTCGCGCGGATAGGCGAGCGGGATGCCGCGCGCGCGTACGACTTCGCCGAACGCGGCGAGCACCGGATCGCGGGCGCGGCCGGTATACGCCTCGACCAGCTCGGCCTCGAGCTGCTCGATGACCTCGACACCGGTGCCGTCGCGCCGGACGACCTCCGGCTCGTCGACGGCGTCGTCGACCCGCCGGCACCACGTGTAGATGACCGCGGTCTGGTCGCGGAGCCGGCGCCCGAGCAGCCGGCTCGCGAGCGCGAAGCTCTTCGAGTGGTGGGCGATCGTCGCGCGCGCGACCGCGGCGGGAGCGAGCGCGACGAGCGCGGTCACGCCGGCACCTCGAGTGGGATCAGCGCGGTCTGGGGCTCGAGCGCGAGGCCGTAGTCCTTCGCGATGCACGCGAACGTCGCCTTCGCGCCGTTGATCACACCGGGCACGCCGGCACCGGGGTGCGTGCCGGCACCGACCAGGTACAGCCCCGGGATTCGCGGGTCCTTGTTGTGCGGGCGAAACCACGCGCTCTGGGTCAGCGTCGGCGCGACGCTGAACGCGGAGCCGACGTGGCTCCCGAGCGTGTCGCGGAAGTCGTGTGGCGTGAAGTGGCGGCGCACGACCACGTGGCGGCGGACGTCGGGCAACAGGCGCTCGAGGCTCTCGAGGATCCGATCGCCGTACGTCGAGGCGATCCGGTCCCAGTCGAGTGGCGCGTGGCCGAGGTGCGGCACCGGCGAGAGTACGTAGAACGCGCCGCCGCCGGGCGGTGCGAGGCTCGGATCGGTGACGTGCGGCGCGTGCAGGTAGAGCGAGAAGTCGTCCGGCAGCGTGGCGCCGTGAAAGATGTCGGCGAGCAACGCGCGATAGCGCGGCCCGAACACGACGGTGTGGTGCGCGATCTGATCGGCGTACGAGATGTCGGTGCCGAAATACAGCACGAACAGCGACATCGACCAGTTCATCCGCTCGAGCTTCTTGGTCGTGCGGCGATCGGCATAGAGCGTGTCGTAGGTGTGATGCAGGTCCGCGTTCGAGACGACCAGATCGAACACGTCCTCGCGATCGGTCTCGACATGGTGCTTGCCCTCGGCGACGCGGATCCGGCGGACCGGCGCGTCGAGCCGGAGCTCGCCGCCGAGCTCGCCGAGCAGCTTGACGAGGCCCGCGACCAGCGCCCCGGTGCCGCCGCGCGGGAACCACACACCCCACTCGCGCTCGAGGTGATGGATCAGGGTGTAGATCGACGAGGTCTCGTACGGGTTGCCGCCGACGAGCAGCGAGTGAAACGACAGGGCCTCGCGCACGTGCTCGTTCTCGACGTGCTTCGCGACCGTGGCGTAGACCGAGCGATCGGCGCGCAGCTTGACCAGCTTGGGCGCGACCTTCACCATGTCGGAGAACCGCAGGAACGGCGTGTGTGCGAGCTTGGTGTAGCCGGTCTCGAATACCTCCTTCGCGTAGCGCGCGAACCGCTGGTAGCCCTCGGCATCGGCGGGGTTTCGCGCGCGGATCTGCGCGAGCATGTGCTCGGGGTTGCCGTCGTAGTCGAACGCGTCGCCATCGGCGGTCCAGAACAGCCGGTAGAACGGCGAGACCGGCATCATCTCGACGTAGTCGGCCATCCGGCGCCCGGCGTTCTCGAACAGCTCCTCGATACAGTGCGGCGCGGTGATCACCGTCGGGCCGGCGTCGAACGTGTAGCCACCGTCGCGATAGACGTACGCGCGGCCCCCCGGTTGGTCGCGGGCCTCGAACACGGTGACCCGCACGCCCGCGGTCGCGAGCCGGATCGCGGCCGCGAGCCCGCCGAACCCCGAGCCGATCACGGCGGCGCGCAGCGGCTCAGCCATAGCTGGCCTCCATGCGCGCGAGCTCGGCGGCGAGACCGTCGATGATCGCGCTCGGTCCGAACGCCGCGCGCAGCCCGGCAAGCGCGTCATCGAGCGTCGCGCGGATCCGCGCGCGCCCGAGCTCGCGGGTCGCGTCGGCGAGCGCGTCGGCGAGCGCGTCGAGCTCCGTGATCGCGATGCAGCGATCCCACGCGTCGGTCTCGGCGAGCCACGCCCACGGCCAGGTCGGCCGCGCGGCGCGCAGATCTTCGTACGCCTTCGCGCGCCGGGCAGGACAGGTCAGCGCGCCGAGGTCGTCGAGCATCTGCAGCCCGCAGCCCATGGTCTCGGCGAACGCCGCGATCACCGCGCGGGTGGAGTCGTCCGCTCCCGCCGCGATCGCGCCGAGCTCGGCGGCGAGCCGGCACAGCACG
Source organism: Kofleriaceae bacterium (assembly GCA_039922635.1). Lineage (GTDB taxonomy): Bacteria > Myxococcota_A > Polyangia > Haliangiales > Haliangiaceae > JABFXX01. The sequence goes on from JBDTEH010000267.1 coordinate 49,928, forward strand.
CCGGTCTTGAGCCGGGTCGCGGTCGCGACGATGCCGGGGACGCAGGCGCGGTCCTGGTCGGTCACGCGCGCCGCGAGGTCGAGCGCCTGACCCTGGTGGCAGCGTACGAGCGTGCGGACCGCGAGCGGGAGCGCGCGGGGCTCGACCTCGGCGAGCTCCGCGAGCGCGACGAAGTACATCCACGATCCGGTGTTGATCGCGAGTGGCACGCCGATCATGCGATGGAGCGCGGGGCCGCCCCGGCGCTCGTCGGCGCCATCCTCGACATCGTCGACGATCAGCGAGCCGGCGTGGAGCAGCTCGAGCGCCGCCGCGAGCCGGTCCGGTGGCTCGCCGTGGCCGCCGCCGAGTCGCCAGCCCGCGCGCACGATCCGCGCCCGCAAGGCCTTGCCCGGCCGTGCGAGGAACTCGCCCGCGGGATCGACCAGCGCCTCGCGCCACAACCTCGCGGGGACCGTGGGATCGAGCGAGCTCGTGCCCGCGAACGCGTGCTCGACCAGCGCGAGCGCCGGCGGCAGCGGCGGCGAACCGACGCGCCTGGTCACGCGTGCCCCCGCAGCAGCGCCGACCACGACATCCCGCGGGGCGGACGGCCGAACAGGATCCGCGCGCGGTCGAGCGCGGTGAGCTCGAGCGCGTAGAACCGCTGCACGGTGGTCTCGGGCAGGCGATAGAACCGCTCGAGCACGCGATAGCGCTGGTCCGGCGCGAACCAGCGAAACAGCATGCGGTTGAGACGCTGCGCGAACTCGACCTGCTTGGCGTGCCCGCGCGCGAGCTTCGCGAGGTCGCCGCCGCGCGCGATCGCGTCGGCGAGCCGCGCCGCGATCGGGAACGAGTACCCGGTGACGGGGTGGAACCAGCCGCCGGCGTAGCCCGCGAGCAACGGCGCGCCGATCCGTGCGGCCGTACCACGCAGCGGCAGCGGTAACACGCCGGTCTCCTCGCGCTCGACCGCGGCGATGGTCCAGCCCCGCGCCGCGACGTAGGCCGCGATCGCCTCGCGGCAGGCCGCGGCGTCGAGGTAGGTGCCGTCGCTGAAGAACGTGTCCTCGACGAGCACGCGATCGCCGGCGAGCGGCAGGACGTAGACGAACCGGAAGCCGTCGCGCTGGGCGACCGTCGCATCCATCAACATCGGGCGTGCGAGCCCGTGCGGCGCCGCGAGCCGGAGCTCCTGGCCCACGAACTTCTGCCACCCCGACGCGGCGGTCTGCGCACGATCGGGGCCGCGCGCGTCGATCACCACCCGCGCGTGCAGCTCGCCGACCGCGCCGTCGTGCGCCCGCACCACCACGTGATCGGCGCCGACCGAGAGCGCGGTCGCACGGGTGCGGACCTCGCACGCGGCGGTCACGACCTCGGCGAGCCGAGCCGACGTCACGCATGCATAGGGCGCGGCGAGCTCGCGTCGATACGCCGGGAACGCGACGTCGTAGCCGGCCCAGCGCACCGCGACGAGCGGCTCGACCCACGCCGGGACCTCGTCGTGGAAGCACCAGGTGTGATTGCCGCCGGGCGCATCACCTCGCTCGATCATCACGATCCGCGCGTCGGGCTGGTGAGCCTGAAGCGCGAGCGCGACGAGCCCGTTCTGCAGGCCGCCGCCGACCAGTGCGAAATCGTACGTCACGCAGCTTGGATGGCGGGGTGGGGCGCAGGTTACACGGGTGGTTTCCCCGAAGATTTCGTGCGACCGGCGGCCCACTCCCGGCTCGTCCGGACGTGAAGACGCTAGCGCTCGTGATGGTACTCGCCGCGTGCGGCGGTGGAATGTCCGGAGATGACGGGACCTCGCCCGACGGTGGCGGCTCGGGCTCGGGCTCGGGGTCCGGATCTGGCTCTGGAGGCTCGAGTGCGCTCTACCCGCTCGCGGTGGGCAACGCGTGGACGTATTCGGTCGAAGCGGTCGGCGCGGGCTCGATCTGCGCCGCGGGCACGCACGAGCAGCACGTCGTGTCGGCAAACATGGCGGGTGGGCGCGCCGCGTTTCAGATGACCAGCTTCTGCTCCGGCGTGACGGCCACCTACGACTACGCGCCCGGTGCAAACGACGAGGTCGACTTCTACTACCAGACCTCGTGGTTGACGCTCGTCGATCCGAACCTGACCGAGGGCCACATGTGGCCGTACTTCAACACCAGCTATCACTGGCATCGCGAAGGCACGATCACCGTGCCGGCCGGGACGTACGACGATTGCTGGACCGCCGTCCAGGACGTCACGTACTCGGCATCGCTGACCTACTGCCGTGGCGTCGGGCTGGTGCGCAGCTATTCGTCGGATCTCACCGGCTCGGGCTGGGACGCGAAGCTCGCGAGCGCTTCACTTCACTAGACCAGCGAGCGCCGCAGCTTCGCCATGCCGCCGAGCCAGCGATCGTAGTTCGCGGCCTTGTTCGCGACGTAGGTCGCGACGTTCGGGTGCGGCAAGATCAAGAACGTCTCGCGGCGCAGGCCTTCGATCGTCGCGTCGGCGACGGCCTCGGCGGTGATCACGCCGTCGAGGTCGGCGCCGTTCATGCGCTGGCCCTCGATCATCGGGGTCTGCACGGCCTGTGGGCACAGCACCGAGACCCGGATGCCGTGATCCTTGTGGGTGATCGCGAGGCTCTCGGCGAACCCGATCGCGGCGTGCTTCGTGGTCGAGTACGCGGCGCTGCCGATCTGCGAGAGCAGGCCGGCGGCCGAGACGGTGTGCAAGAAGTAGCCGCCCTTGCGCGCGATCATCCGCGGCAACAGCGCGCGGGCAGCGTGGACGTGGGCCATGACGTTGACCGCCCACGCGCGGTTCCACTCGAGCTCCGAGGTCGACGCGGCGTTGTCCGGATCGGCATCGATCGGCAGGATGCCGGCGTTCGAGCAGAACAGCTCGATCGGCCCGATGTCGCGCTCGACCTCGTCGACCAGCGCCGCGACCGCCACGGCATCCGCGACGTCGACGCGCTTGGCGCTGCCGCGTCCGGCGGCGATCTCGTTGGCGCGTGCCTCGTCGAGATCGACGGCGACCACGTGCTTGGCACCCTCGCGCGCGAACCGTTCGACCAGCGCGCGGCCGATGCCGCGCGCGCCGCCGGTCACGACGATCACCTTGCCGGCGACTTCCATGGCGCGACGGTACTACGGCACGATCGGCGCACGCTTCGCGCCCTTGGGCACGAGGATCACGACGACAAGTCGGGTGAAGGCCAGACGCGTAGCCCCGCCCCAGGCGGTGCGAACGTCAACAAGTGACTACTGGATCGTGCCGTGGACGGTGAGCGTGGTCCGGATCCGCAGCGTGCCCGTGGCTCCGGACGCGGAGTAACCGTAGACGCGGAGCTCGAGCTGGCCCGAGGCGGTCGCGGTCACCGCCGGCGTGCTCGGCGCGGCGGTGCTGATCGGCGTCGTCGCGACGAACCCATCGCTGCTCGTCGCGATCGCGCCGCTCGCCGGGCCGCTGCCGCTGGCGAGCGCGTCGATCGAGACACTGGTCAACGTGATGCTGCAGCCGGTCGGTGCCGTCAGCGTGAACGCGTAGTACTTGGTCGCGTCGAGCGCGGCGGCCGCCGGCCACATGCTGCTGTTGATCGAATCCGCACCCGAGACCGCGGTCAGCGCAGCGGAGCGCGTGAGCGCACCGGCGGTCACGCCGGTCGCCGTCGAGGCCGCAACCACGCTCGGCTCGGTGCCGGTCTGGCCGGTGAGGTTCCAGCTCGCGAGCGCGCCGGTAAAGCTGCACGCTGATCCGGAACCTGATCCGGACCCTGATCCCGGCCCGTCGCTGCGGGGCGCGGCGTCGATCTCGTGTCCCGGCGCGTCGGTAGGCGTGCCGCTGTCACCGGTGCGATCGGAGGGGCCGGCCTGCGCGCAGGCGCCGATCACCAGGACGAGCCAGAGCCGAGACATCGAGCGCACCGTAGTCGAAGCATCGTCGAAATCACGGCTCCATGGCGAGGCGACCCGGTGACAGCCGCTGATACCGGGTGCGGCAGCGGCGCCCCCCTAGGTTTGCGTGCAGTTATCATGAGATACGTGGAGTCCTCGCGAGCTAACGGAGGATCCCGGCGAGGTCGTTCGCGCAGCACGCGTGCGCGTGCGCGGGCGCGCGCTGCTGCACCGGCGCGCGCTCTCGCGGCGAATCGTTGTCGAAAGCCTCGCCTCCCCGGGCCTCGCGTTTGCAAACAGGCTGCGCATGAACTTCGACAAGCTGGTGCGAGGCATGAAGTCTGCGTTTTCCTCTGAGACCAAGCCCGACCGGCTCGGTCGTGGTCTCGGCGTGTTCAGCCTCGTGATCGGCGTGACCGAGGTCATCGCACCGACGCTGCTGGCCAAGACGATCGGGGTCGATACCCGCGGCGCGGGCCCCGCGCTGATGCGGGCGTTCGGTGCCCGCGAGATCGGCGCGGGCATCGCGGTGCTGATGCGGCCCAACAAGCCGATCCCGCTGTGGGCGCGGGTCGCGGGGGACGCGATGGACCTGACGTTCCTCGCGCTCGCCACGCGGTCGCGCCGAGCCTCCGGGACGCGGCTCGCGATCGCCGCGGTGGCGGTCGCCGGTGTCACGGCGCTCGACGTGATCGCGTCGCTGCGCGCGCAGAAGGCGGTCGCGGAGATCAACGCGGCGAAGGAGGTCGAGGCCAAGCCGATCACGGCGACCGAGGTGCCGAGGAAGATCAAGGATGACCCGGCGAAGACCTCCGGCGTCCGGATCCCCGACCTCGCGCACTAGGCCGCTAGATCAAGTCGGCGCGTTCGATCAGCACCGCCGCGGGGCCCACATACGGTCCTCGGCGGATCGTCTGCTTGCTGCGCCGCGCTCGCGCGAGGACGTCGATCAGATCGAGACGCAGCGCACCGTCGACGAACGGCGCTCCGCTCGCGCGATCGATGGCCAGCGCGAGCTCGAGCTCCGCATCGCCGGTATACGGATCGATCCTGAGCCCGCGCAGGCGGCGGACCTCGATCACCCGGAGCCGGTCGGGCGTGGTGAGCGCGGCGCGTGCGTCCCACGTGCCGGCATCGACGATCAAGTTGCGGACCCCGCCGTTCGGATCGCGCCCACGCAACCCGGCCTCGCGGGGCGTGAGCGCGAGCCCGGCCGCGACGCCGCGCGCGATCAGCGGGAACCTGCGCACGGCATCGCCAGCGTCGCCGAGCGGCGACGAGCGCACGCCGAACGCGAGCGCACCGTCGCTCGTGATCGAGAGCGGTTCGGCGAGGGTGTTCGAAGCCTCGGCGATCGGCGCGCCCTCGTGATAGCGGGTCAGGCCTTCGCGCGCGATCACCGGATCGGCCTGGGTGACGAACGCCTCCCACACGCCGAGGCCGCCGTAGAGCAACGCATCGGCGGTGAGGATCACCGCACACGGCCCGGGCACGTGCTCGGTCGCGCGAGCGAGCTCGCTCAGATCGGCGATCGCGTCGTCGACCGCGGCGGTGAGGTCGAGCTGATCGGCGCGGCGGGCTTCGCGCGCGACCGCGATCGCATGCGCACCCTGGGTGACGAGCGCGTCGACGCGCGCGAGCGTCGCCGACCATTCGGTGTGAAAGCTCTGCCGCGCCTGCACGGTGACGCGCTCGCGTAGCAGGGTCACGCGCGCGTCGATCCCGGCGCCCGGCCGGCGCGGCAGTTGCCGCAGGATCGCCGCCGCCGCGGCGAGCGGGTCGCCGGTCGCGAGCACGGGATCGGTGAGCTCGACGCGTGCCGGGGCCGCGGGTGGGATCGTCGCCCACGCGGGCCCGACCGACAGCCGCGCCAGCACCGCCGCCTGCTCGATGACCTTGTCGGGATCGCCCTCGTTCGCATCGAGGGCGACGTGCGCGGTGCCCCGACCGGCCGGGGTATCGACGTGCAGCGTGAGCTGCCAGCGCGTGCGCTGCTCGGTGCGGTGGACCTGGTCGGCGATGGCCGCGAGCTCCTGGTCGCGTTCGATCACGACCCAGTCAGCGAGCTCTTCGCGGCCGAGCGCGCGCACGAGCGAGCGACGATCGATCACGCTTCGCTCCGCCGCGCGCGCACGCGACCGCGCGCGCGCAGCCACGGCGCTTCGATCGAGCGCCAGCGCGGCAGGCCGTCGCGCTCGTCGCGCAACCCGATCACGCGCGTCGCCTTGGTCGCCTCCGTGATCGAGCCGAGCAAGGTCGCGAGCTCGCCGACCAGCTCGAGGTCCGCATAGGCGCGGCCGGTATGTTGGCCGTGCTGGACCTCGAGCGCGCGCTGGACCGCGATGACGACGCGGTCGCTCGCCGGATCGACGAGCGCCGCGCGATGACCTTCGAGCGAGTAGCCAGCGTCGAGCGCGAGCGCGGACTCCGACCCGCCGGGTGCGAACCGCAGGTGCGAGGGCATCGGCTCGAGCAGGCCGGTGTGGCCGGGCCGCAGGCCGCGCGCGATCCGGCCGACCAGCCTGCCGCGGTCGATCAGTGGCACCACGGTCGCGAGCTCGCCGGCGTCGTCGAACTCGAAGCCGCCGTACGCGTTCGCGACCGTCGGATCGTCGACCAGGCTGACCGCGGCGGAGCCGACGAGCTTGTCGGGCGGGAACCGCACGGCGATCTCGGGGCGCCGCGCGTCGCGGGTCGTCCACAACCCGCGGCTCGCCGCATCGACGATGCCGGCGACCACGTCGGGCGCGAGCAGGACGTCGTATTCGCCGTCGGTGAACGCGCCGGGCGTCATCAGCGCGAGCGCGGTGTCGCGCGCCTGCGCGAGCTCTTCGTCTCCGAACGTCTGATCGTGGATCCCACCGGACCACGCGCGCGAGGCCTCGCTGATCATCGGGCGGGTGCCGTTCCACGCGACGCGCGTGATCCGGCGGCGCACGCGAACCAGCCGCTGCTCGAGATCGCGATGCTCGGCGATCGACCACACGGTCGCGTCGTCGACCTCGAGCATGCCGCTCGCGTAGACGATCCGGCTCGACAGGCCGTGGTCGCGCTTCGCGATCGCTGCGACGCTGTCGAGCAACGCGGAGTCGGCGAGCCGCGCCGGATCCGGCTGCGGCGCCACGGGGCGCCGGGCGGGCGGGCCGAACTCGATCCGCGCGGGTGCGGCCGTACCGGCGAGCACGCGCGCGGCCGCTGCGACGCCTTCGCGGGTCAGATCGCTCGTGACCCGCTCGTGGCGGCCACGGGCGTCACGCGCGACCAACACGACGCCGTCGGCGCGCGCGTGGTTGACGCCGGGACCGAGCACGTCGAGGGCCGCGACCGTGTGGGAGCGGGTGACCGCGAGCGCGTGCCCGGTCATGCCGGCGCCGTGGATCGCGGCGACCGCGTCACGCAACCAGGCGCGGACCTCGCCGCTGAGCTCCTCGGGGGCCCGGCGCGGCGGCTTCGGCGGTGGCCCACAGCCGAACGCGAACGCGTAGGCCGATGCGAGGCCCAAGGCCTCGAGCACCTCGCGTCGCGTCGGGCTCACTCGTCCGAGCTTACCGGCTTCTCCATCCGTGTGCTCAGCCAGGCGGCGACGCGATCGAAGTCGGCGAACCGGGTCTGGTTGCCATCGGCCTTGAGGAACGCCATCACGACCTCCTTGCCGGCGAACCGCGCGCCGGTGATGAAGCAGTAACCGGCGGCCTCGGTGTACCCGGTCTTGCCGCCGATCACGTCGTACTTGCCGGCGCGTAACGGCACGTTCGTCGACGCGTACTCGATGTGCTTGCCGTTCTTGGCGACCACGGTCTGGTCCGGATCGCTCATCACCGCGCGGAGCACGTCGTCCTCGAGCGCGTGCTTGAGCGCCAGCGCCATCTCGCGGGCGGTCGAGACGTTGCCGCGCAGGCCAGTCGCGTCGGTGAACCGGGTCTTCTTCAACTTCAACCGCTTCGCGATCTTGTTCATCGCGGCGATCAGCTGATCGCGGTCCATGCCGGCGGCGCGAGCGAGCGCGGTCGGGGCGCGATTGTCGCTCGCGATCAACATCGCGCGCAGCAGGTCGCGGTTCGTGAAGCGGTCTCCGACCGCGAGGCGGGTGCGTGAACCGCCGCGTGCTTCGTGGGCATCGCTGGCCGCGATCGTGGTCCAGCCACCGAGATCGAGCCCCTTCTCGCGCACGGCCATCGCCACGAAGATCTTCGTGGTCGAGGCGATCGAGCGGATCTGGTCGGCATCCTTGCCGAAGATCTCGTGTCCCGTGCTCGCGTCCAGGACGACCGCGGACGCCGAACGCACCTCCGGCCCGCCGCTCCCGGCCCATGCGACTCGGGTCAGGGCTCCTACGAACACCCACAACGTGATGCGGCCCATGATCTAGTTCTAACAGTGGGACGCCGTCCCCGCGACTTTTCAGCGGGTTGACGCTAGTATCGGGGCTCGAGGAACCCTTGGACCCTCAGCAGGGCCCCCCGCAATCAGACCTTTTGATCGGTCAAACCATCGGCAACTATCTGGTCAAACAGAGGTTGGGCGAGGGCGGGATGGGAGCGGTGTATCTCGCAGAGCACCCCACGATCGGCAAGAAGGTCGCGCTGAAGGTGCTCCACGCCGAGTTCGCGACCAACACCGAGGTCGTCGAGCGGTTCTTCAACGAGGCCAAGGCGGTCAACTCGATCGCGCACCCGAACATCGTGGATATCGTCGATTACGGCGTGATCCAGACCGGCCCGAACGGCTCGGATCAGCTCGTCTACTTCATCATGGAGTACCTGTCGGGCCAGACGCTCGGACAGGTACTCCGCGCGGAGGCGCCGCTGCCTCCCGAGCGCGCGCTGACGATCGCGCTCCAGGTCGCCGATGCGCTCGCGGCGTCGCACCGCGCGGGCATCGTCCACAGCGACCTCAAGCCGGACAACATCATCCTGAGCCAGCGCGGTCGCGAGCAGGACTTCGTCAAGCTGCTCGATTTCGGTATCGCCAAGCTCACGACCGACGGTCGCACTGGCTCGCGCACGCGCACCGGCCTGGTGCTCGGCACGCCCGCGTACATGTCGCCGGAGCAGTGCGAAGGCAGCGCGAAGGTCGACCACCGCACCGATATCTACGCGCTCGGCATCTGCCTGTACGAGATGCTGGTCGGGCGCGTCCCGTTTATCGGCGAAGGTTACGGCGAGATCCTGGTCCAGCACCTGACCCAGAAGCCGATCGAGCCGTCGCGCTATCGGATGATGTCGCCGCACGTCGAGCAGGTCGTGTTGAAGGCGCTCGAGAAGCGACCCGAGCTGCGTTACCCGACGATGGACGAGATGATCCGCGCGATGGCGGATCCGGTCGGCTACGTCGAATCGCACGGCGGGGTGCAGGGGTTCTTGCAGCACCAGCTGACGCCGTCGACGGCACCGTTGCCGATGGCGCGGCTGACGCCGTCGCCGCTCGCGGGCATGTTCACGCCGCCGCCGGGCTCGTTGACCAACAGCGGCGTCGTCACGCCGGCCCCGACCACGCTCTCGGCGGCGACCGGCCAGGTGTCCGCACCGCGCGGCAAGACCGGCTTCGTGATCGCCGGCGTGCTCGTCGTCGGCGCGGCGATCGCGGGCGTCGTGGTCGTGCTTTCGGGCGGCGGGAAGAAGGCCGCCGGCACTGGCAGCGACGGCAGCGCCGGCAGCGACGTCGCGCTACAGGCGGGCTCGAGCGGCAGCGCGACGGTGATGACGGTCGCGCATGGCAGCGCGGGAAGCGCGACGGCGCCGGCCACCGGCAGCGCGACGGCGCCCGCCACGGGCAGCGCGACGGTGCCGGCCACCGGCAGCGCCACCGTGGCGAGCGGCAGCGCGGCGGTAACTACCGGTTCTGGCACCGGTTCGGCCGTGTTGCCCGCGGTCGTGACGCTGTCGTTGACCACCACCCCCAGTGGCGCCGAGATCTTCATCAACAGCGCGCCGACCGGTCAGAAGACACCGGCCACGCTGCAGGTCCCCAGGACCGGGAGCGTCACGATCGGCTTTCGCTTGAAGGGCTATGAAGACCTCTTCCTCAAGGAGGTCGCACTCGATCGCGACGCGATCACGAAAGATGCGACGCTCAAGAAATCGCACTCTGGGGGAACCGGACACGGTAGCGCGCACGGCACCGGCAAGGGCAGCGCGAAGCCGGTGTGCGATACCTGTCTCGAACGACCTGACTAGGAGCGGCTGAATGAACAAGTGGATCAGAAGCGTGGTGGTCTGCGCGGTGGTGCTGTTGCCGGCGCTCGCGATGGCGGAGCCCAAGACCGCCGACGATTGGTATAGCGAGGGCGAGACCCAGTACAACCTCGGCAACTTCGACAAGGCAGCCGATGCGTTCAAGCAGGGCTACGCGCTCGAGTCCGTCGACAACAAGAAGCCGGCCTATCTCTACAACGTCGCTCAGGCGTATCGCCAGGCGCGCAAGTGCAAGGACGCCTCGTTCTTCTACAAGCGCTACTTGTCACTCCGGGATCAGGACGCCGCGAAGCCGCTCAACCCCGACAAGCGCAAGGAGATCCAGGGCTGGATCACCGAGCTCGACCAGTGCGATAAGAACCAGGACTCGATCGCGAACAAGCGTCCGGACTCGACGATCTCACCGACCGGAAGCGAGAGCACGACGGGCACGACAGGCACGACCGGTGCCACCACGACCACCATCAAGCCGGCGGGTACGGGCACGGCCACCAAGGGCACGGGCACCAAGGTCGCGGACACGACCAACGGCGAGGGCGACGGCGACGGCGACGGTGATGGCCAAGGCGGTGTCCACGCCGGGGTCACGGTCGCGCAACCGAAGGTGATCTCGCTGCGCTTCACCGGCGGAGTCTCGAAGATCAGCGCCGGCGATCTGTCGGTGCCGGTCCAGCCGACGTTCAACCTGTTCGCGGGCTATCCGATCGCGGTCGGCGAGCAGCTCGAGGTCGATGTCGGTGTCGATCTCAACTTCACGCCGGTGCCGTACACCGACGCGATGAACCTGAAGAAGACCGGCCAGTTCATCGGCGCGCTCGCCGACGTCGGCGCCGTGTACACCGTCGCCCCGAAGATCGGGTTGCGCGCCGACCTCGGGATCGGCGCGAACGTGTTCGGCGGGATCAGCGAGATGGGAAATCCGTTCACGCAGAACGGCGCCGCCACGACCGGTTCGCTCGCCATGCTCGCGGTGCGCGTCGGGGTCGCCGCTGACTACGCGATCACGCCGAACGTATTGATCACGGTCGCGCCGATCGCGTTCACGTACAGCCCGGCGAAGGACGGCCTGCGCAGCGACATCAAGTCGCTGAATCGGCTCGATTTCATGCTGGGTGTCGGCTACCGCATGTGAACTGGCGCCAGGCCGGATCGGGTAGGATCCTCGCGATGAAGAAATGCCCGTTTTGCGCGGAGGAGATCCAGGACGAGGCGATCAAGTGCCGGTTCTGCAACTCCTTCCTGTCGGCGGCGCCAGCCGCGACCGAGGCCGCGGCCGCCCAGCCGATCGCGAAGCCGGCAGACCGCCCCGTGGTCGAGAAGCTGTATCCGTCGTCGAGGGACGGCACCGGCGAGCCCG
>JBDTEH010000268.1:0-10352 GCA_039922635.1 Kofleriaceae bacterium
CGAGCTCGTGTGGTCGCGCTCGGTCGGCCGTGGCGAGGTCGTCGAGCTCGTGTGGTCGCGCTCGGTCGGCCGTGGCGAGGTCCACGAGCTCGTGTGGTCGCGCTCGGTCGGCCGTGGATAGCTCGCCGCGCGTCCGAGGCGCGTCGGCGCGTTCGGCACGTTCGGCACGCTCGGCAACGACGGCGAGCGCGACCGCCTGGTGCAGCAGCTCCGGACGCTCGCCGAACGTCGCGACCGCGACGTCCCACGCGGGGCTGACCGCGCCGATCCGGCGGACGAGCTCGGCGAGATCGATCGCGCCGAGCGCGCACGCCGTGATCGCGGCCTCGACCGACGACGGCCGGTGGTGCGCGGGCGACGCGCCCGGGCCCGCGTGCCCGCGACGGCGCAGCTCGGCGATCCGCGGCGAGAGCTCGTCGGCCCACAGCGCGTAGAACGCCGCGTACGCCGCGACCGCGCGCGCGAGCTCGCGGTGTGGACTCGCGGCCGCGAGGAGGTGGTCGGCGGTTGCCTCGAGCTCGCGGCATCGCGCGATCAGCGCCGCGGAGAGCTCGCCCTGGAACGTGGGGCGCGCGGGGTCGCGCGGCGACGTGTAGAGATATCCGGCGACCGCGCGCAGCTCGTATGCGCCGAGCCGCGCACGCTCGACGCGCTCGACCAACGCGAGCTGCGCCGGCGACAGCGGATCGGGGTTGTGCGTGACATCCCACGTCCACACGCGACCGTCCTGCAGCGGTGCGAGCACGATCGGCGGCGGCGGTGTCAGCGCGGCGCGGCGCGGCGCGATCACGATCGGCCGGGCCTGCACGATCCACGTCTCGAAGACCTGCGTGGGCACCTGCGTCGACACCTGCGTCGACACTTGCTCGGGCGTTCGCTGCTGGACCAGCTCGACGTCGACCGGGCCACCCACCACGCGCTCGGCCCGCAGCGCCTGGATCGCGGCGTGATGATCGGCGAGCCGTTCTGGAAGCCGCGCGCGCGGCACGCGCACGAGGGTGTCGCCGCGCTGGATCACGAGCTCGTCGCTGCTGCCCGATGGCGCGCGGGTGTACACGGTGACCCGCTCGCCCGCGACGTGGTGCTGCACGATCACGCCGAGCCGGAGCGCCTGCGTGCGGCCGCGCGCGTACGCGATCGCCACGGGCGCGAGCGCGCTCGTCCACACCGCACGGATCGCGTGCCACACTCGATCGAGCTCGGCCGGGATCGGACCGGACGACTCGAAGACGCCGGCGCCGCCGCCGCGCGCGCCGTCCTCGAGCGGCGACGAGCTCCGCACGATCACGACGCTGCCCAGCTCGCGCAGGGATGTACGTAGCTCGGTGGCGAGCTCGGTCGACGGCTCGGCCTGTTCGATCCGCCGCGCCGCCGCGTCGAGCACGCGCCCGGCGACGTCGAGATCGCGCAGCTCGAGCGGGCCGGCGATCTGCTCGAACACGCGCGCCGCGATCGCGAACCCGGGGGGCACCGGGAGTCCCGCCGCGATCAGGCGCGCGAGTCCGGCCGCCTTGTTGCCGAACCCGGCGCCCTGGTCGCGCAGGTCGCGAAGGTCACGAACGTCGCGAAGGTCCCAGAGGTCGCCGGTCACGGCTTCGCCCGGCTCGCCCGGCTCGCCCGGCTCGTCCCGGGATGATGCGGAGTGGTCGTCGTCATCGTGCACGAAGGGTCGCTACACCTTATGATCGAATCATGCGCGCCGCCGCCGTCTTCGCCTTGCTCGTGCTGGCCGGCACCGCGCGCACCGCCGCCGGCGACGCCAGCAAGCTGGCCAAGGAAGACGTCCCGCTCCAGAACACGGTCGTGCTGCGCGGCAAGGACAAGACGTGCTGTGGCTATCCGCTCGTCGACGACCTGCAGTGGGCGCTGCGGTTCTACTGGCTCGCGTTCGAGGATGATTACGACGGTGCGCCGCAGCCGACGTTCCAGAAGCACGGCAACCTCCAGAAGATCTCGCCCTCGACCTGGGTCGAGCTCTACACCCCCGAGGGCTACTATTTCGGACGCGTTCCGGAGCGGTTCGCGTGGTCGCTCCGGCTCGAGGGCAGCGGCATCATGCGCGACGGCCGCGTGGTCAACTACACCGGCTCCTGCCAGTTCGGCTATGGCACGTGCTTCGAACAGCTCGATGTCGCCGAGCTGCCGTTCGGGCGAGGCAACAAGGGGCGCCCGCTGATCCCGTTCAAGTCGGTCGCCGTCGATCCGCGCATCGTGCCGATCGGCGAGCCGCTCTACATTCCGGAGTTCGACGGCATGGTCTTGCCCGATGGCTCGATCCACGACGGCTGCGTGCGCGCCGACGACACGGGCGGCGGGATCAAGAAGCGCAAGCTCGACTTCTTCGTCGTCACCTACGGCAACTTCCGATTTCTGCTCGACCAGCTCCTCAACGTCACGTGGATCACGCCGTACATCCAGGCACCGCGCTGCGAATACCTGCGCGACCTGTGATACGACGAGCGTCATGTCGCTCTACCTGACGATTCGCGAGATGCATAAGGTGCTCGGCCAGCTTCCGGTCTGGCTCGACAAGGCCGCGGCGCACGCGACCGCGAAGAAGTTCGACGTCGAGACGATGCTGCACTGGCGCATCGCCCCCGACATGTTCCCGCTCACCCAGCAGATCCAGTTCACGTGCGACCAGGCCAAGTTCGCGGCGTCGCGCGGTGCGGGCAAGGAAACGCCGGCGCATCCCGATACCGAGAAGACCGTCGCCGACCTGCGCGCGCGGGTCGCGACGGTGTTGACGTATCTCGATACGTTCAAGGCGAGCGACTTCGATGGCGCGGGCGATCGCACGCTCAGCTTGCCGCGCTGGGAAGGCAAGAAGATGTCGGCGCTCGACTACGTGACCCAGCACGCGATGCCGAACTTCTTCTTCCACGCGACCGCGACGTACCTGCTGCTGCGGCACAACGGCGTCGAGGTCGGCAAGCGCGACTTCCTCGGCACGCTCGAGTTCCGCAGCTAGGCACCGGATGCTCGACAACCTGTTCGTCGCGGGCGTGGTCGCCGCGGTCGGCGAGGCGCTCGCCTCGGCGCACGCGGACGATGGTCCCGTGGCGGTGATCGGCAACGCGCGCTTCGCGACCGCGCTGGCGAAGCAGCGCCCGACGCTCGCGGTCGGGTTGTCCGCGCGCGCCGCGAAGAAGCTCGCTCCAGCCAGCGCCGATCCAGACGCCACCGGGAGCCCGCGTGGCGTCCTCGACGATCTGAGCAGCGTCGAGGCGCGCTCGCTCGCCGCGGTGATCGCGACCGATGTCGCCATCGGTGATGACTGGCAGGCCTGGTTGCGCGAGTGGACGCGGGTCGTGCGTGACGGTGGCGCGATCGTGCTCGTCGATCGCGGCCACGCACCCGAGGCGAGTCGCCGCGCGCTGTGCGGTGGGCTCACCGAGCTCGAACAGCGCCGCGCCGGTCGCTCGATCGTCACGAGCGGTCTCGTTTCGCATCTCATTTGAACCACGGGTCGCCGGCGATCGGCGCGTACGTACGTACGTGGCCTACTGCGTGCATTACGTTCGTGCGCAATGGCGACGGAAGTTCCGACACCGAATGGAAAATTTCCCGGGCGCGTGTTGATCGTCGACGACGACGAGGTGGTCCGTGCCACGACCCAGGCCGCTTTGACGCGCCGTGGCTTCGATGTCGTCGCGGCGTCGAGTGGGGCGGAGGCGCTCGCGTACCTGGCCCGTGACACACCAGCGCTCATGTTGCTCGATCTCAACATGGACGATATGAGCGGGTGGGAGGTCATGACCGAAGTGCAACGCGATCCGCGCCTGCGTGACATGAAGACCGTGATCGTGAGTGGAGAGCAATCGCCGCGGATTCCGCGCAAGTTCGGCTACATGAAGAAGCCGTTCCGGCTCGACGCGCTGTTCGCGATGCTCGGCATCGGTCCGGCGAGCGCCGCCTAGCACCGCCCAGCACCGCCCCGCACCGCCCAGACGCCCGCGACGGCTAGACCGGCGGGTGCTCGAGGTTCGGGTCGCCGGGCTTCTTCGGCGGAGGACGGAAGATCAGGTCCATCTGCGGACCGTGGACGCCCTTGGAGTGATCGCCACGATCCTCGGGCTTCTGGCCCGGTGGCGTGAACCACGGGATCTCGGGGTTCGGGTAGCCGCGCCCGGCCTCGTACATGTAGCGCGCCCACAGCGGCACCACCGTCATGTACGCGGCGTCGCTCTTGCCGAGCGCGCGCTCCTTCTTGTCATCGCCCATCCACACCAGCGTCGTGAACTTCGAGGTGAACGCGATGAACAGGTTGTCGGAGGTCGCGCTCGACGTGCCGGTCTTGCCGGCCGCGATCATGGTCGTCGCGCGCACCACGTTCGCGAACCCGTAGTGGACCTCGTGCTCGAGCAGCCGCTGCATGAGGTACGCGGTGCGCTGCGGGATCGCGCGTGGCGCCACCACGCCGGCCGTCGCCGCGACGCGATCGAGCCGATCCGCGGCGTCGAGCTCGGGGTCCTCGGGCACGGTGTTGTCCTCGACGGTCGCGCCGGTGCGATCGACGATCCGCCGGACGTAGACCCAGTCCTTCTCGTGCCCCGGCGGTCGCGGCCACCACTGGCCGAGCCGCGCGAACACCGTGAACGCGCGCGCCATCTCGTCGAGCTTGGTGCAGCTCGCACCGAGTGCGAGCGCGTCGTCGGCGAAGATCTTGGTCGTGAAGCCGAGCCGGCGCGCCCACGCGACGACGTTCTTCGCGCCGAGCCGCTGGAACAGATCGACCGAGGGGATGTTCTTCGAGAACACCAGCGCGTACTCGAGCGTGACCGCGTGGTCCATGGTCTCGCCGAGGTTGGTCGGGGACCACACCTCGCCCGTGTTCGGATCGGTGATCTCGACCGGCACGTCGTCGAGCACGGTGTCGAAGCCGTAGCCCTCGTCGAGGCCGAGCGAGTAATAGATCGGCTTGTACGTCGAGCCCGGCTGGCGGCAGGCCTGGACCGCACGGTTGAACACCGAGCGGTCGTAGTCGGACCCGCCGACCATCGCGGCGACGTAGCCGGTGTGATGGTCCGCGGTGAAGATCGTGATCTGCGGGTGCGGGACCTGGTCGAGCTTGACGACGTCGGGGTGCGCCGCATCCCACTCGTGCTGGTCGTCGTGCGGGATCCACATCGGGTTCTTGCCGCCCTCGCCGAGATCCCAGTCGCGATATCGCGGCAACGTGCGGATCTCGCGCGAGACCCAGATCACGTAGCCCCGCTTGAGCGCCTCGGTGACGCTCTCGATCTTCTGATCGTTCTCCGCGTTGCCGCTCTGCCACTTCGCGGCCCAGCTCATGTTCCTGAGCGGGAGCTGCAAGCGTCGGTCGCCGATGATCACCTCGGCGTGCTCGCTATCGACCTTGTCGACCACCGCGAGGTAGCGCTTGCCGGGGACGAGCGGCCCCGAGCCATAGAGCTGGTTCTGGCGCGCGATGAACTTCGCGCGCGCCTCGCCATCGATCCGCCACTCCGGGCCACGCCAGCCCTGGCGCTTGTCCTGGTGGCGCGCGCCGAAATCGGCGTTCTCGTACGCGGCCGCTTCCCAGGTCGGCTCCGCGGCGGTCTCGATCCGCCAGCCCTTCGCGAACAGCGCGTCGTTGCCGTACTGCTCCGTGATGTACCGCCGGACCTGCTCCGCGTAGTACGGCATCCGGTCGGGGAAGATGTCGCGATAGAGGTCGAGCGTGATGTCTTGCTGCTTCGCGGCGTCGACGTCCGCCTGGCTCGCGAACCCGTACTGCGCCATCCGATCGAGCACGAGGTTGCGACGCTCGATCGCGCGTGGCTTGTCGTGGATCGGCGAGTAAGCGGTCGGCGCCTTCGCGAGGCCCGCGATCAGCGCGCACTCGGCGAGCGTGAGCTGATCGAGGTCCTTCTGGAAATAGCGCCGCGCCGCCGCGCGCACGCCGAACGCGCCGTCGCCGAGGTAGATCTGGTTGAGGTAGACCGCGAGGATCGCCTTCTTCGAGTACGTGGCCTCGAGCCGGCGCGCCATGATCGCTTCCTTCGCCTTGCGGGACAGCGACTTCTCGGCGCCGAGGTCCTGCTTCGCGAGCTGTTGCGTGATCGTCGAGCCGCCCTGCGCGAAGTCACCGCTGGTGACGTTCGCCCACAACGCGCGCGCGATGCCCTTGAAGTAGATGCCGCCATGATGGAAGAAGTCGTGATCCTCGACCGCGAGGAAGGCATCGATCAGGCGGTCCGGAATCTGGTCGTACGCCGCGAATTCGCGCCACTCCTTCGCGAACTCGCCGAGCAACGTGCCGTCGGCCGCGTAGATCCGCGAGACCGCCGGGACCGCGTGCTTGTACTCCTTCAGGTTGCGGGCCGGAGGCGTGTGCAGCGAGAAGTAGCTGTACAAGCACAACAGCACCAGCGAGACCGCGGCGATCCCGATCAGCACCGCGAACCCGTAGAGCTTGCCGAGCCAGTATGCGACGCCGCCGTCGGCGCGATTCGCGACCTCCACGTGCAGTGGGGGAGCTACGGTCTGGAACGACTCGACCGACATGGAACAGCCGGGGAATACTACGAGCTATTACCCCGAGATGCAGAGGATCGTCGTCGCGATCGTGCGCGTGGCGGTCGGCCAGGAGGTGCAACGTGCAACCTCGCGAGATCGCATACCTCGCGCGACCACCGCGGACCACCACGGACCACCACAGATCGGACTCACGCCGTCGCGAGGTCGCCGATCGGCGACTCACCGCCGAGCTGCTCGAGGCAGCGCACGAGGTGCGCGCGGATCTTGTGCTTCTTCGAGTACACCGTCTTGAGGCTGATCTGCATCTCCGCCGCGATCTCGTCGGCCTCCATGCCCTTCTGATAGTAGAGCTCGACGAACGTGCGGTCCTTGTCCGTGAAGTCCGACAACAGCGTGTTGAGGTGCTCCCAGCGCTCCTTCTCGATCAGCTGATCGAGCGGCGTGCGATCGACCTCCTCGTGCGGATCGATCGCGCCGTCGACTTTGTCGAGCAACGGGCGGCGGCCGGCGCTGCGCAGGAAGTCATAGGCGGCGTTGACCGAGATCATCCCGATCCACGAGCCGAGCTTGGTGCCGCGCGCCGGGTTGTAGATGCGAAGCTTGTGCATCCCGTCGCGGACGAGCTGCATCATCACGTCGGCGTAGATCTCGTCCAGGTCCGCGTTCGAGAGCGTCGGCGCGTACTTCAACGTGACCTTGGTGATGCAGCGATAGATCAACGGGCGGAACCGGCGGACCAGCTCGTGCCAGCCGTGGGCATCACTGCGCAGGACCCACTTGAGCAGCTCCCGATCGGACCACTCGGTGGGATTCTTCGAAGCGATGCGCGCGAGGAGTGCCATGGTTCCAGGCCTTAGAGCAACCCGAGTGCCGATGGTCATCTAACTGAAATTATTGGAGTCGACAATCATCGCAGCGGTGCCGGGCACCAATAGTTGGTGAAAACCACCGGCCCGCCAGGAAGCCTTCGAATCGAAGGTCCGTAGTAATCAACCCCCGTCTCCAGACACCCGCACACGACGGGCACGGGGACTATGGGCACCACGGGGACCACGGCCACCACGGCCACCACCGGGCACCGCCAGGCCCAGCGGACATCTCGTGCTCACCGCCGGGCCACCGCCGGCCCAACCGGTTCCCTGTTTCGAACCGATGAGTTAGGGTCTGCCCCGTGCCTGCGCCGGGCAAACCCTGGATCACCGCGAACCAAGTCACGGTTCTGCGGCTGATCCCCATGCCCCTGCTCAGCTGGATGATCTACGAGGGTCATCGCACCCGCGACGACCGCTACCTGTGGGGCGCGCTGATCGCGGGGATCGTGGTCGGGAGCACCGACTGGATCGACGGCATGCTCGCCCGCAAGTACGGCCCGACCGTGTTCGGCGGCCTGCTCGATCCGATCGCGGACAAGATCTTCATCGCGTTCGCGTACACGCCGTTCGCCGATAGCGGCCTGGTGCCGTGGTGGGCGTGCGCGCTGATGTTCACGCGCGAGTTCTTCATCACCGCGCTGCGCTCCGCCTACGAACAGCGCGACCTCGCGATGAAGACCAGCTACATCGCGAAGGCCAAGACCTGGGCCCAGATGCAGGGCATCGGCGTGATGCTGCTGTTCCCGCTCGTCGCCAACCGGCCGTTCCTGATCGGCCTGATCAGCTTCGGGATCGCCGCGCCGCTGGTCGCGATGGTCGGGCTCTACGTCGTGAAGAAGCAGCGGTGGCTCGGCGCGCTGTGGATGAGCCTGTCGTTCTGCGGCCTGATGGCGGTGTACCT
Source organism: Kofleriaceae bacterium (assembly GCA_039922635.1). Lineage (GTDB taxonomy): Bacteria > Myxococcota_A > Polyangia > Haliangiales > Haliangiaceae > JABFXX01. Next base: position 8,257 of record JBDTEH010000268.1, read on the forward strand.
GATCGATCCGAAGTTCGCGCCGGCGGCGGTGATGATCGGCGTCGTCGCGATCACGTGGATCAGCGGCCTCGACTACGTCCTGGTCGGCTACAAGCAGCTCCGCGGCCGTGGCGACTTCCGCCGCGCCGATGGCGTTCGCCTGATCGGCGGGTTCGCGCTGCCGATCCTGTGCTTCGCGGTGCTGCACTACACGTCGGCCCCGCGGTGGACGATCTTCGCGATCCTCGCGTTCGAGCTCGCGGTCGGCGGGCTCGATAACCTGCTGTCGCACGAGAAGGTCGCGACCAAGGCGCTCGCGTGGGGCGGTCGCGTGCTCGGCGTCAGCGTGATGCTCGGCGCGGCGCTGCTGCTGCCCGACTTCGCGACGCCGTTCGCGATCGTCGCGGCGGGTGGCAGCGTCGGCGGCGTGATCGCGGAGTTCATCCGCGGCAAGCCGTACTACATCAACGCGCTGGACTGACTCGCAGCGCTGGCGCTCCGAACCTCGGGCTCGGGCGCGGGCGCGGGCTCGGGCGGTGCCGCTCGACGACCTCGAACGCGCGAACGCCGTGCATGATCGGGCGATCGCCGTACGCGAGCGGCGTCTCGGATACGCGAGACGGCAGCGTCGCGATGCGGTCGAGCCGGAGCTCGAGCTCCTCGAACGGCTGGGCATGGACCACGTCGTCATCGCGGAACATCTGGACGAGCTCGTACTTGTCGCGGATGAGCCCATAGACCTCGAGCGTCCACGCGGTGGCAGAGACCAGCCACGCGAATTCGACGCCGGCCTTCGCGTAGAGCGGCAGCTTGCGGGTCCGGTCGTGCTTCGTCGTCGACTTCGACAGTCCCTCGCAGACCCACGCGGGCGGCAGCGTCGCGAACTTCGCGTTCACGTCCGGCATCCGCGTGCGCCGCCAGGCCGCGAGATCGGGCACGACGACGTCATCCCCGAAGTGGAGCTCGGGCTCGATCAGGAAGAACCAGCCATCCGGGCCATCGCGGCCGAAATCGAACGGTCCTCCGAGCAGCGTGGCCAGCGCGATGATCCCGCGCGCGTGCGGAAACGCCGGCCGCGGCGAGAGATAGAGCTCACCGTCGATGATCTCCGCGACGAACCAGGCCGGCGCCGCCACCACGTCACGGTACCGCGCCCGGCGCCGTTTGTTCGAAGCGACCACGCCTGTAGTCTAGTCGATCCGTCCGACGACGAATCACGCTTTCGCGACGGCGGCGTCCCAGCGCGCGAGGTGAGCTTTCACCCACGCGCGATCGACGGTCGGCGTGAACCGCCGCTGCTCGCGCCAGGTCTGCGCGAGCTGCGCCTGATCCTTCCACACCCCGGTGCCGAGCCCGGCGAGGAACGCGGCGCCGAGCGCGGTCGATTCGACGAGCTCGGGGCGCGCGATCTCGACGCCGAGCACGTCGGACTGGAACTGCATCAACAGATCGTTCGCGGCCGCACCCCCATCGACCTTCAGCGTGCCGAGCGAGCGACCCGAGTCGCGCTCCATCGCGCGCAAGATGTCGACGTTCTGCAGCGCGATGCCCTCGAGCGTCGCGCGGGCGAGGTGCGCGCGCGTGCTGCCGCGCGTGAGCCCGGTGATCGAGGCGCGCGCCTCGGGTCGCCAGTGCGGTGCGCCGAGCCCGGCGAACGCGGGCACCACGATCACGCCGCCGGAGTCCGGTACCTGGCGCGCGAGCGCCTCGACCTCGGACGCCTTCTCGATCAGGCCGAGGCCATCGCGCAGCCACTGGACCGCGGCGCCGGCGATGAACGCCGAGCCCTCGAGCGCGTAGCGCAGCTCGCCACGCGGCGAGGCCGCCGTGGGTGCGAGCTGCCACGCCACGGTCGTCAGCAGGCCGGCCTTCGACGCGACCGGCTGGTCGCCGGTGTTCATCAGGATGAACGCGCCGGTCCCGAACGTGCACTTCGCGTCGCCCGGCGTGAAGCACGCCTGACCGAACAGCGCGGCCTGTTGATCGCCGGCGATGCCCGCGATCTGGATGCCGTCGGGCAGGCCGGCGACGCCCCGGGTGGTGCCGATCGGACCCGACGAGGGCACGACCTGCGGCAGCAGCTGCCTGGGGACGCCGATCAGCTCGCACAGCTCGTC
>JBDTEH010000269.1:0-17634 GCA_039922635.1 Kofleriaceae bacterium
CCCTCGTACAGCATGTTCATGCCGCGCAGGTGCAGCGCGATCGGATCGTGGGCGTACGTCTTCGCCGCCTCGCCGAACTTCTCGGCCACCTGACGCTCCGAGTCGCCGAGGATGACGCGGGCTTGCCGCTCGCGCTCTGCCTGCGCCTGCATCGACATCGCATCCTGGAGTCCCGTGGGGATGAGCACGTCGCGGACCTCGACGGAATCGACCTTGACCCCCCACGGCTCGGTGCGCGCGTCGATGATCGCGCGCAGGTCCTTGCTGATCTTGTCGCGGCCTTCGAGGAGGTCGGCGAGCATCGTCTTGCCGATGACGTCGCGCAACGCGGTCTGCGCGGCCCAGTTGATCGCGCTCGTGTAGTCGGCCACGGCGAGCGCCGCCTTTTCGGGATCGATGACCTGCCAGAACAGCACCGCGTCGACGTCGACCGGGACGGTGTCCTTGGTCAGCGTCTGCTCGGCCTTGAACGACGACGTGATCACGCGGATATCGATCCAGTATGGAATCGTGTCGATGATCGGGATGATGCCGAACAGGCCAGGGCCCTTCAGCGCGCGAAACTTGCCGAGTCGCAACACGATGGCGCGATCCCACGCTGCCGCGACCCGCACCGCGAGCGACGCGACCGAAGCGATGACGAACGCCGCGACGCCGACCACGATGCTCGCGATCGGCGACACGTAATAGAGATGGAGGGGAATTGCGATCGCGAGGCCGACGCCGATGATCGCGAAGAAGATGAGGGTCGAGAACAAACTCTTCTGCATGACCGAACCTGCCTTCCTGAGACAAGCGTGCATGCCGCGTACCGACCTCGAGCGCCAGCTTGCCCCCGCGTCGGTGGAGCTGGTCATGCTGCGTGAGTGGCGGTGCTGGCAGGTTGGGTCGCGGGCGGCGCGGCGGCTTCTCGCTCGTCCTGCTTGACGCGATCGAGCACCCGGTAGGCGAGCAGCTTCACGCGGTCGGCGAGCAGGAACCACACGATCGCGTAGCCCCACACGAAGCCGGCCCACCCCCAACCTAGCGGGGTCATGAACAGGCCGTAGACCGCGATCAGCGTCGCGATCGCCTGGGTGCCCAGGACCGCGAGCCACAGCACCTTGGCCGGGCGAATCGACCAGAACGGGCCGCGCGTGCGGGTCAGGAAGATCGTCAGGTGGCCCGCGACCGACAATTTCAGATACATCAGCGTCTGCAGCTGCGGGCGGCCGAGGTGGAACACGCGGTCGCCGAGGAAGAACAAGCCGAACGCGGCGGCGACGCCGAGCACGCCCAGCACCGTCGAGATCCCGAGCACCAGCCGCATGTTCCAGGCTTCGGGCTTGTTCTTGTAATGAACGTTGTCGTACGCGATCGACAGGATGGCGCCGTCGTTGAGCAGCGCCAGCATCACGATCATCACGGCCGTGACGGGATAGAAGTTGAACACCAGGATCGCGAGCGTCATGAACAGCAGCACGCGCAGCGTCTCGGCGATGCGATACATCGCGTAGCTGTTCATGCGCTGGAAGATCTTCCGGCTCTCCTTGATCGCGTCGATGATCACGGACAGCCCGGTCGTCGTGAGCACGATCGAGGCGGCCGCGCGCGCCGCATCGGTCGCGTCGGATACGGCGATGCCGCAGTTGGCCTTCTTGAGCGCCGGCGCGTCGTTCACGCCGTCGCCGGTCATCCCGACGATGTGGCCGTGCTGCTCGAGGATGTCGACGATCCGGAACTTGTGCTCGGGGAACACCTGCGCGAAGCCATCGGCATCCTGGATCGCCGCGGTCTCGGCCGCGGTGACCACGTGCTTCGCGTCGCCGAGGATGGCGGCATCGAGGATGTTCGTGCCCATCCCGAGCTTCTTGGCGGTCTCCTTCGCGATCGCGAGCGCGTCGCCGGTGACCATCTTGACCTTCACGCCCATCTTCTCGGCGGTGTCGATCGTCGCCTTCGCGTCCTCGCGCGGCGGATCGAACAGCGGCAGGACGCCGCGGAAGTGCCACGCGCCGCCGGCATCCGCGCGCGCGACACCCAATGCGCGAAATCCGCGCGCGGCGAAGTCGTCGACGGCCTTGTCGACGGCCGGCGTCACCTCGGCCGCGTTGGCGGACAGCGCCAAGATCACCTGGGGCGCGCCCTTGGTCACCTTGAACGCGGCACCGTCGCTGCCCTTGACCGAGGCCTCGGTGCGCTTGTGCACCGGATCGAACGGTTGAAAATGCAGCACCTGATACGGCTTCAGCGCGCTGTCATCTTTGACCCCACCGAGCACGGCCTCGTCGATCGTATCGTGGTCATCGGCGCGCGACGCGAGCGCCGCATCGAGGATGATCTGGGCGGCGGTGACCTGGCCGACGGCGAACGGAACGCCGAGCGTGAGCTTGTTCATCGTGAGCGTGCCGGTCTTGTCCGCGCACAGCACGTCGACGCCGGCCAGCTCCTCGATCGCGACGAGCTTGCTCACGATCGCCTGCTTCTTGGCGAGCAGCCGCGCGCCGACCGCCATCGTCACCGACAGCACCGTCGGCATCGCCACCGGGATCGCCGCGACGGTGAGCACGAGCGCGAACTGCAGCGTGGTCAGCAGCGGATCGCCACGCAGGATCGCGACGCCGACGATGCCCGCGACCAGCACGGCCGCGAGCAGGATCAGGTAATTGCCGATCTCGAGGACCGCACGCTGGAAGTGGCTGACCGTGTGTGCGGTCTGGACCAGCTCGGCGGTCTTGCCGAAGTAGGTGTGCGTGCCGGTCGCGTAGACCAGCGCGCCGATCTCGCCGCGGCGCACGATCGATCCAGAATACACGTCGTCGCCGGGTTTGCGCGTCGCGGGCAGCGATTCGCCGGTCAGCGCCGACTCGTCGACCTGGATCGGATCTCCGGCCAACAGCTTCGCGTCGGCGGGCACGATGTCACCGAGGCGCAGCCGGATGGCGTCGCCGGGGACCAGCTCGCGTGCCGGCGGCGTCGCCCACGTGCCGTCCCGCTTGACGCGCGCGTTGATCGCGAGCTTCGCCTTCAACGCGTCGATCGCGCTGCCGGCTTGATGTTCCTCCCAGAAGCCGATCACGGCGTTCGCGAGCAGCAGCACGAGGATGATGATGAAGTCGGGCCAGTGGCGGGCGACCGCCGACAGGATCACCGCGATCTCGATCATCCACGGAATCGGTCCCCACAGGTAGGTGAGGAATTTGAGGACCGGATTGGTCTTGTGCTCGGTGATCTCGTTCGGGCCATCGGCCGCGAGCCGCTTGGCGGCCTCGGCCTGCGTGAGCCCATCAGGCGACGATGCCAACCGCTTCTCGACCTCGGCCAGCGATAGCGACTTCAGGTCATCGTGGACCGCGGCCGCGGGCTTCGCCCTGGCCGATGCGGTCACGCCGCGACCATGCCGTTGTCGAGATACGCGGGCGCGTAGCGAAACGTGATGTCGGGATCCGCATGAAGCAGCGACTCGTCCTTGCCGTGATAGTCCAGCCGCGACAGGACGTCCTTGATGACCGCGAGCCTCGTCGCGTGCTTGTTATCGGCTCGGACCACCGTCCACGGTACGATCGCGTCACTCGTCCGAGCCAGCATCTCGTCGCGCGCGTGGCTGTAGTCGTCCCAGTGATCGACTGCCTTCTCGTCGATCGGGCTGATCTTCCATTGCTTGAGCACGTCGTCGTGCCGCGCCTCGAGCCGCTGCTTCTGCTCGTGCTTGCTGATGTCGAGGTAGTACTTCATCAGCTTGATGCCGGAGCGCACGAGCATGTGCTCGAAGCTCGGTACGGTCTCGAGGAACTCTTCGCACTGGTCCTTGGAACAGAAGCCCATGACCTTCTCGACGCCGGCGCGGTTGTACCAGCTGCGATTGAACAGCACGAACTCGCCGGCGACCGGCAGGTGCGGGACGTAGCGCTGGAAGTACCAGGCGCCGAGATCGCGTTCCGAGGGCTTACCGAGCGCGACGATCCGGGTCTCGCGCGGGCTGAGGTGCTTGACGACCCGCTTGATCAGCCCGTCCTTACCCGCGGCGTCGCGTCCCTCGAGCAGCACGAGGATCCGATCGTCGTGCTTGATGAAGTGACGCTGGAGCTTGACGAGCTCGACCTGGAGCAGGTGGAGCGTCGCCTTGTATGCGTCGTGCGAGGGCTTCTCGATCTCGGGCGAGTGTGGCTGCTTCGACTGCTTGTGCTTCTTGCTCATGGCGGCGCTCGCGTCGACTACGGCTCGTGGTGCGGACGTGACCTGATCGGCGTCTCTTTGGATCGTGGACCCCAGGACAAGACCTGGCGCTGGCGATAGTGCGCGAGCAAGCCGTCCTCGTATTCCCGGGTGATCGGCACCTCTGGATTCCACGGAGGACTCTCCATGATGACGTCGCGAGGAACGAGGAGATCGACGATCCGCGTGTCTGCGTGCACGGCCTCGATCCAGTCGGGTGCGATCAAGACCTTGTGCCCGAACCCCCAGTTGGAGGTGTCCACGACGAGGTAGCGAATCGCCCAGGTCGCGTCATCGACGATGAAGTCGACGACGTGCCCGATCTTGGCGTCGGTCGCGTGCAGATGATACCCCGTGACCTCGTGGCTGCTCCGGAGGTGTGGGTCGTCATCGTGGGCGAGGACGTGGGGGCGATCCTCGGGGCGGGGTGGTGCGGCCATCATCATCGGCGTACCCCAGCGTGCCCACAGCCCGTTGCCTCCCCAGTATGGCGACCAGCCGTAGTAGGCGTTGAACCGAGCTTCCTGCTGCCGCGAGACGGGCTCGTGCAGATCGATCGACGGGCTGTGTCGGACCTTGTCCTTGGTCAACCGCGCGGTCAGCGTGCGGGTCTCCCACCGCGGCTCGCCGAGCGAGATTGGCGATAGCAGGACCTCGCGCGTATCGAGCCAGCTCCCGGTCTTCACGACGAGGTATCTGATCGTCCACTGCTCGTCATCGAAGTACACCTCGGCGACGTGGCCGATCGGTCCATCGGTTGCCTCGATGGCGTATCCGTGCAGGTCGTGCAACGCGCGTAACATGGTGGTCTTTCTGCGAACAAACGCCTCGGCGGCTTGGTCGCGAGTACGATCTATCGCGATGTGCATGCCGTGCTCCAAGTCGACGCGGTGCGAAGCAGCTCGCTGCGGAGACCACTCTACGTAATCCTCCGCGCGTCACGACCGCACAGTGCGCGGTCGATCGGGCGCACTTGCACCTCGTCGGCAGGACCCTCGGTCGCGTGACAAACTCGACCGGCTAGATGTCGCTCGAACCGCGTGCGGCCGGCCGTGAAGCGCAGCTTGCAACTGGAGGTCACATGGTAAGAGTCTCGACGCTCAGTCCGCTGGCCGGGCAACCCGCGCCGGCCCGGCTGCTGGTCGATCTGCCGGATCTGCTCGCGGCGTACGCCGACGTGCCGGATCCTGCGATCGCCGCACAACGGGTCGCGTTCGGCACGTCGGGGCATCGCGGGTCGTCGCTTCACCGCTCGTTCAACGAGTGGCACATCGTCGCGATCACCCAGGCGATCTGCCTCTATCGCAAGCTGCACGCGATCGACGGGCCGCTCTTCCTTGGCATCGACACGCACGCGCTCTCGGTGCCGGCGTTCGAGACGGCGCTCGAGGTGCTCGCCGCGAACGGCGTCGAGACGCGGATCGCGCGCGGCGGCGAGTACACGCCGACCCCCGCGGTCTCGCACGCGATCCTCGTCCACAACCGCGGCCGCACGACGGGGCGCGCCGACGGAATCGTGGTGACGCCGTCGCACAATCCGCCCGAGGATGGCGGCTTCAAGTACAACCCACCCAACGGCGGTCCCGCCGAGGCCGCGGTCACCAGCTGGATCGAGGCCAAGGCGAACGCGATCCTCGAGGCCAAGCTCGCCGGTGTGGATCGGCTGCCGATCGAGCAGGCACGGCGCGCGACCACCACGCGCGAGCACGACTTCCTCACCACGTACGTGGCCGATCTCGGCAACGTGATCGACTTCGAGACGATCCGCGGTGCGGGGATCCGCATGGGTGTCGATCCGCTCGGCGGCGCGGGCGTCCATTACTGGTCGCGCATCGCGGAGCTGTACGAGCTCGATCTGACCGTCGTCAGCGACACGGTCGACAAGACGTTCTCGTTCATGACGCTCGACTGGGATGGCCGGATTCGCATGGACCCGTCGTCGAAGTACGCGATGCAGCGCCTGATCGCGATCAAGGATCGCTTCGACATCGCGTTCGCTTGCGATACCGACCACGATCGCCACGGCATCGTCACGCGCAGCACCGGCCTGCTGCCGCCGAATCACTATCTCTCGGTCGCGATCGACTACCTGTTCCGCCAGCGGACCCAGTGGAGCCGCGCCGCCGCGGTCGGCAAGACCGTGGTCAGCACCTCGCTGATCGACCGCGTGACCGCACGGCTGGGGCGCGAGCTCTACGAGGTGCCGGTCGGCTTCAAGTGGTTCGTCGACGGGCTGTTCGACGGATCGCTCGGGTTCGGCGGCGAGGAGAGCGCCGGGGCCGCGTTCCTGCGCCGCGACGGCTCGGTGTGGACGACCGACAAGGATGGCCTCGTTCCGGCGCTGTTGTCGGCGGAGATCAGCGCGCGCATCGGTCGCGATCCGGGAGTCCTGTATGGCGAGCTCGTCGCGGAGCTCGGCGAGCCATCGGCCGATCGCATCGAGGCGCCCGCGACGCCCGAGCAGAAGCGCAAGCTGGCCAAGCTGTCTCCGCAGCAGGTCGCGAGCAAAGAGCTCGCCGGCGAACCGGTCACGCACGTGCTCGATCGCGCACCCGGTAACGAGGCGCCGATCGGCGGCATCAAGGTCGCCTCGGCGAGCGGCTGGTTCGCCGCGCGCCCGTCCGGCACCGAGGACATCTACAAGATCTACGCGGAGAGCTTTCGCGGCGCCGACCACCTGCGGCAGCTGCTGCACGAGGCGCAGCAGATCGTCGACCGCGCGCTCGAGACCTAGCGCGCGAGCCAGCGCCGCAGCCGCTGCTTCAGCGTGGGGGTCAGCTGGGTACGACAGAACGCCTGCGCCGCCAGCTGGATCGCCCCGGTCTGGACCGGAGACGCGTGGATCACGTGCGCCAGCGTGCGCAGGCCGACTCCGGCCATGATCGCCGCGGTGATCTCGCCGATCATCTCGCCCGCATGGCGCGCGACGATCGTGGCGCCGAGGATCCGATCGGTGCCATCCCGGACGTGAATCTTGACGAAGCCGAGGTCGTGGCCGTCGACGATCGCGCGCGTGACCTCGTGGAGCGGGATCACGTAGGTCGTCACCGGGATGTCGCGATCGTGGGCCTCGCGCACCGACGCGCCCACGTGGGCGATCTCCGGATCGGTGAACGTGCACCACGGGACGACCAGCTCGCTGAGGCGCTCGCGACCGAGGAACAGCGCGTTGCGTACCACCATCCGGCCGGTCGCCTCGGCGACATGGGTGAACTTGTGCTCGACGCAGACGTCGCCCGCGGCGTAGATCCGCCGGTTCGTCGTCCGCAAGAGATCGTCGACGTGGATCCCGGCGACCGGATCGTGGTCGACCTCCGCGGCCCCGAGGTTCAGCCCCTCGACGTTCGGACGACGGCCGACGCCGTTGAGGATCGCGTCGACGGTGATCGTCGAGTGATAGTCGTCGCTGATCAAATCCACCAGCGTCTCGCCACGTTCGACGCGGACGCGCGTGACCGTCGTGTTGAGCCGGACCTCGAGGCCATCGCGCGCCAGCGCGTTGGACAGGATCTGCGCCGCATCGCGCTCTTCCTTCGGAAGAAACAGCGGCAGGTCCTGGACGATGGTGGTGCGCGCGCCGAGACGATGGAATGCCTGTGCGAGCTCGCAGCCGAGCGGACCGCCGCCGATGACGAGCAGGCGTTCGGGGAGCGCCGTCAGCTCGAACACGGTCTCGTTGGTCAGGAAGGTCGCGTCGACGAGCCCGGGGATCGGCGGCAGGTGCGGGCGCGATCCGGTGGCGATCATCGCCTTGCGGAACCCCAGGGTCGCGCCGGCGACGGCGATGGCATCACCGGCGACGAAGCTCGCGTCGCCGAAAAACACGTCGACGCCGGCGGCGGCCAACCGAGCCGCGCCGGCGTCGCGGCTGATCCGCGCGCGCAGCCGGCGCATCCGCGCCATGATGCCGGCGAAGTCGAGCTCGACCTCGGCGGGGTCGGGCACGCCGTAACGGACGGCGTCGCGCATCTCGGCGAACACGCGCGAGCTCTGGATGATCGCCTTGGACGGGACGGTGCCGACGTTGAGATCGGTACCGCCGAGCCGAGCGCGCTCGATCAGCGCGACCTTCGCTCCCCGCGCGGCGGCGGCGTGGGCCGCGGCGAGGCCCGCGGGACCGCCGCCGACGATCACGAGGTGGTAACGCTCCGCCGGCTCCGGGTTGGTCCACGCCGGCGGCCGCACGTTGGCGGCGCGCTCGCGTTCGGACGCGTCCTCGATCACAGCCAGCCCCCGGTGAACCCCGCGCCGCGCAGCCCGGGGGCGACGTACGGGCAGTCGCGCATCAACCGCCAGCTCAGCTCGGATCGATGGTTCTCGATCATCATCACGACGACGCCCTGATCGAGCCCGAAGTGACCGGGCGAGACCCACGCGCGCCGCTGGTTGTCGACGGTCTCGCCGTGCGTCGGATTGAACCCGCTCGTCAACCGGCCGGCGGTCACGATCTCGGGATAACGGGTCATCATCGTGCGCACCGTCGGCACCACGAGCTCCGGTGCGAAGGGCAACGATGCGAGCACCGCCGATGGTGACAGCGTGCCGTCGTCGGGTCCGTACGGTACGCCACGCGCGGCGTAGCCGAACCAGCGCCGTGGCCCACGGTCGGGCGCCGTCTGCCAGTGCTCTCCGACTCGCGCGCTGCCGGGCGCGTTGGCTGGGCCCTCTCCCGCCGAGAGGCCCCAGCAACTCGTGTCGTAGCCGACGAACTCGTATGGATTCCGGCGAGCGTACTCGCGCTGGACGAACACCGCCTGGCGGCTGTTCTCGAAGTAGTCCGAGCGCTTGTCGCGCATGAAGCGATCTTGGAGGCCGCGCAGGTCTAGCCACGCGTGCGAGAACTGGTGCACGAACAGCGGGCCTGCATACAGCACGGCATGGTCGTACTGGTTTTCCCACTGATAGGTCGACGTCCACGCGTGGTAGCAATCGCCGACGATCGGGTGGGTGGGCGAGCCGAGCGCGAGCACGTAGAGCAGGATCGCCTCGCTGTAGCCTTCCCAGCCGTAGTGCAAGAAGCCGCACTCCGGCTTCCAGCCCTGCCGGATCGTGTCGCCGCCGTCCTGCGCCCAGCGCCAGTCGACGCGGCGGTACAGCAGGTCGGCGAGCTCGCGCACGGTGCGCTCGTCGGGCGTGCTCGCCTGGAAGTAACAGCTCGCGGTCAACACGCCCGCGATCAGCAGCGCGGTGTCGATCATCGAGAGCTCGCTGCTCCACACGCGCGTCCCGGTCCCGCGATCGAGAAAATGGTAGTAGAAGCCCTTGTACCCGGTCGCCTGCGCGCCACCGCTTTGATCGCTGCGAGCGAAGAAGCGCAGCGCCGCGAGCGTGCGTGCGGCCGCCTCGGTGCGCGTCATCCAGCCCCGCTCGACCGCGACCGGATACGTCGAGAGCGCGAAGCCGACGACCGCGATACTCGCGGGGGCGTGATCGCGCGACGTGTCGGCGACGAGCCCGGTCGCCGGATCGACGGCGTCCACGAAGTAGCCGAACGCGGCGCGCTGAAGCTCGTCCAGCAACGCGTCGTCGGGCAGATCGTCGGTCATGGGAAGGCCGGGCATTCGAGACACCTGCACGGGTCGCGCCTACGAGCTCGAGGCCACGAGTATGGGCATCGCACGAAGAGACGGTATACCGCTGAATGACGATCCGCGCGCAATGGTTGTCGAACGGACGCTATGCCGTGATGGTGACGTCGTCGGGCGGTGGCCAGAGCCGGTGGAACGACCTCGCGATCACGCGGTGGCGCGAGGATCCGACGGGCGATCCGTGGGGCAGCCACGTCTTGTTGCGCGACGCCGAGACTGGTGCGGTGTGGTCCGCTGGCGAGCGCGCGGCCGGTCCGGCCGCCGACACCTACGCGGCGACACTCTCCGATGGCGTCGCCACGTTCGCGCGCCGCGACGGCACGCTCTCCACGCGGCTCGACGTCGCCGTCGATCGCGATCGCGATGCGGAGCTGCGGTGGTTGACGATCACGAATCACGGCGCGTCGCCCCGCGTGCTGTCGGTGACGTCGTACGCCGAGCTCGTGCTCGGCGCGGCGGCGCCCGATGCGGCGCACCCGGCGTTCTCGAAGATGTTCGTGCAGACCGAGGTCGAGCCGGAGGGCATCGTGCTCGCGACCCGCCGCCGCCAGACACCCGCCGAGCCCGAGGTGTGGGCCGCGCACCTCGCCGTGTCGTCGGAGCGCGAACCGCGTGGGTTCGAGCTCGAGACCTCGCGAGCGGCGTTCCTCGGACGCGGCCGGACGCTGCACGATGCCGCGGCGATGGCGGGCCACGCGCTGACGAACACCGTCGGCACGGTGCTCGATCCGATCTTCAGCGTGCGCGAGCACGTGCGGATCCCGCCGGGCGAGAGCGCGCAGGTCGCGTTCTGGACGGTGGTGGCAGGATCGCGCGCCGCGGCGCTCGAGATCGCCCGTGCCGTCCGGGAAGCGGAGTCGGGGCGCACGATCTCGCGAGCGGTCGAGCACGCCGCCACGGTGCGCGCGGCGTTCGGGATCGATGCGGCAGAGGGCGAGCGGACCACGGCGCTGCTCGGACCGTTACTCTACGCCGACGCGAGCCTACGCGCGCCGCCCGCGGTGCTCGCGCGCGCCAGCGGCGGCGCGCCCGTGCTGTGGGCGCACGGGATCTCGGGCGATCGACCGATCGCGCTCGTCCGCAGTGCCGGCCGCGGCGCCCTCGGGCGCGTCGACGAGCTGCTCCGGGCGCAGCGGTGGTGGCATGCCCGAGGTCTCGGCGTCGACCTCGTCGTGCTCGATACGTCGCGCGACGACGTGCAGCATGCCGCGATCGCCGCGGTGTTCCGAGCGCATCAGACGCGCCTCGCCGCCGATCCCGACGGCACGGCCGCGGCGGCGTTCCTGCTGCGCGACGATCAACTCGACGGCGCCCACCGCGATGGTGTCGCCGCAGCCGCGCGGCTCGTGATCGACGCGGACCAACCGCCAGCGCCGCGCGCGGACCGCGTCTCCGAGGCCGTCGAGCTTTGGCCCGTGCACCCGGCGACGACGACCGCACGCGCGCGCCGCGAGCGCGCCAAGCTCGAGCTCGATAACGGCATCGGTGGGTTCGACGCGGGCGCGCGGGAGTACGTGATCACGCTCGCCGGCGGCCGCTCCACGCCGCTACCGTGGATCAACGTGATCGCCAACCCGGCGTTCGGCTTCCTCGTGTCGGCGGAAGGTGGTGGCTACACCTGGTCGCTCGACAGCCAGCAGGATCCGCTCACGCCATGGCCGAACGATCCGGTGAGCGACGCGCCGCACGAGGTGCTGTATCTGCGCGATGCCGACACCAACACCGTGTGGAGCGCCACGGCCGCACCGATGCCGGTGTCCGGCACGACGTACACCACCGCGCACGGCAAGGGCTACACCCGGTTCACGCACGAGGCGCACGGCATCGAGGTCGAGCTCGTGCAGCTCGTCGCGCTCGCGGATCCCGTGAAGCTGTCGCGGTTGACCCTGCGCAACCGCTCCGGACGGACGCGGCGGCTGCAGCTCACCGCGTACGTCGAGTGGGCGCTCGGCCCGATCGGCACGGTGCCGCAGCCGTTCGTGGTGACCTCGCTCGATCCGAGCAGCGGCGCGCTGTTCGCGCGCAACGCGTGGCGCGCCGAGTACGGCGAGCGCGTGGCGTTCCTCGATCTCGGCGGCGCGCAGCAGGCCTACACCGCTGATCGCGGCGAGGTGCTCGGCCGCGAGGGCGCCGTCGATCGCCCGGCGGCGCTGCTCGCGGCGCGGCCGCTGTCGGGCCGTTCGGGTGCCGGCCTCGATCCGTGCGGCGCGCTGCAGACCGAGATCGAGCTCGCGACCGATCGCGAGGTCGAGCTCGTCGTCGTGCTCGGCGACGCCGCGTCGACCGCGGAGGCCGGGCGGCTCGTCGCGCGCTACCGCACCGCGGACGTCGACGCCGTGCTCGCCGAGGTCCGCGCACAGTGGGACGACGTGCTCGGCGCCATCCAGGTCACCACGCCCGAGCGCTCGATGGATCTCCTGCTCGGCGACTGGTTGCTCTACCAGACGCTCGCCTGCCGGCTGTGGGCGCGCACCGCGTACTATCAGGCCAGCGGCGCCTACGGGTTTCGCGATCAGCTCCAGGACGTGATGGCGCTGTGCATCGCGCGCCCCGATCTCGCGCGCGAGCACCTGCTGCGTGCGGCGGCGCGCCAGTTCGTGCGCGGGGACGTCCAGCACTGGTGGCTCCCACCGGCGGGACAGGGTGTCCGCACGCACGTCACCGACGACCGGATCTGGCTGGCGTACTGCACCGCGCACTACCTCGAGGTCACCGCGGATCTCGCCGTGCTCGACGCGAGCGTCGCGTTCCTCGACGGCGCCGAGCTCGCAGCCGACAAGCACGACGCGTTCTTTCTACCGACCACCTCGCGCGAGCAGGCGAGCCTCTACGAGCACTGCGCGCGCGCGATCGATGTCAGCCTGACGCTCGGCGCGCACGAGCTGCCGCTGATGGGGGCCGGCGACTGGAACGACGGCATGAACCGCGTCGGCGAGCTCGGGCGCGGCGAGAGCGTGTGGCTCGCCTGGTTCCTGGTCGCGACGATCGATGCACTCGCGCCGCATGGCGCACGTCGCGGCGACCACGAGCGCGTCGCACGCTGGCGGCAGGTCGCGACCACCGTGCGCGCCGCCGCCGAGCGCGAGGCGTGGGACGGTGAATGGTACCGGCGAGGCTACTACGACGACGGCACGCCACTCGGCTCGCACGCGAGCGCCGAGTGCCAGATCGACGCGATCGCCCAGTCGTGGAGCGTGATCGCGGGCGCGACGGATCGCGACCGCGCGTCCCGCGCGATGGCCTCGGTCGATCGCCGGCTGATCGACCACGCGGCGAACATCGCGCCGCTGTTCACGCCGCCGTTCGATCGCACGCCGCTCGAGCCCGGCTACATCAAGGCCTATCCACCGGGCATCCGCGAGAACGGTGGCCAGTACACGCACGGCGCGATCTGGTCGATCTTCGCGTTCGCGGCGCTCGGCGACGGCAACCGGGCGGGGGCGCTGTTCGCGATCCTCGATCCGATCCACCACAGCAGCACGCCCGAGGCGGTCGCGCGCTACCAGGTCGAGCCGTACGTGTCGTGCGCCGACGTCTACTCGGTCGCCCCGCACGTCGGCCGCGGCGGCTGGACCTGGTACTCGGGATCCGCGGGCTGGTTGTATCGCGCGGGTCTCGAGGCGATCCTCGGCGTGCGCGTGCAGGGCGACGTGCTCGCGATCGATCCCTGCATCCCGGACGCCTGGCCCGGCTACCAGGTTTCGCTGCGCCACCGCGGCGCCGACCGCCGGGTCACGCGCTACGAGATCGAGGTCCAGAACCCGCATCACGTGAGTCGCGGCGTCGCGGCCGTCGAGCTCGATGGGACCGCGCTGCCGGCCGTGGCGCGGATCCCGCTCGTCGACGACGGTGCGATCCACCGCGTCCGCGTCGTGCTCGGCGCGTCGGCCGCGCCGTAGCCCGACTGCCGCCAGCGAAGATCCTGTCCGCGCATCGAAGATCCTCGAGAGCGCTTCAAGTCGACGGCCATTCAAGAGTCTATTCGACGTCGCGGCCGGCGCGCGAGAGCTTTACGCGTTGCGCCTGCGGGACTAGTGCCGGTCGTCGAACAGATCGTCGTCGCTCTTGGACTTGGTCGACTTGGTCGACTTGGTCGGCTTGGTCGGCTTGGAGGTCGACTTGGTCGGGGCCTTCGAGCTGGCCTTCGCGGCCACGGTCTCGGTCTTTGCCGCGCTGGCGGTGGCCGGCGCGGTCTTGACGCCGACCCCGGCAGCCGTCGCAGTCTCCGGCTTCACCGGCGGCGGCGTGGTTGCCGGCGCGATCGACGTCATGACCTTCGTCGCCACCGGATCGGGCGTCGGCACCGCCCCCGAGCCTCGGTCCGTGGTGGTCTCCAGCGGATTCGGTGCGCCGACGTGGGTCTCGACGGTCTTGGTCATCGACGTCGCGACCACGAAGCCTCCCGCGCCCGCGGCCACGATCAGGATCGCCACGCCCGCGATCACCAGCCCGCGCCCACCGCGCGTAGCGCTCGCCCCGATCTGGCCGGCGGCACCGCCGAGGCTCGAGCCACCGGTCCGGCTCCAGCTCTTGGGCGTCAGGGCGGGCGAAGGCGTCAGGCCCATCCCACCCGAGCCGACCGAGCCGACCGAGCCGACCGAGATCGACGACAGCGACATGTTGCTGTTGCGCGGCTGGGTCAGGATACGCGTCGCGCGCTCCGCGGATTGTTGCGCGCTCAGCGGATCCGATGCGTACGGCGCGAGCATGCGCGCGAGCTCGCCGACCGATTGGATCCGATTCTTGGGAGCCTTCTCGAGGCAGCGCAGCACGATCGTCTCGAGGCCCGCCGGCAGCGGCGTGTGCAGCGGCGCCGGCGGCTCGGTGCCGACCTTCAACACCAGCTCGGCATACGTCTCGGCCTCGAACGGCGGACGGCCGGCGAGCATCTGGTACATCACGACGCCCATCGACCACAGGTCGCTCCGCGGATCGGTCTGCCGCGCGGTGCGCATCTGCTCGGGCGCCATGTACGTCGGCGTCCCGATCACGGTCTGCGTGCCGGTCAGCTCGCTGAGCTCCGCGGGCGTCTTCGAGATGCCGAAGTCGAGGATCTTGAGCAGCGTCGAGCCGTCCGGCCGGCGCGTGATGAAGAAGTTCGAGGGCTTGATATCGCGATGCACGATGCCCACCGCGTGCGCTTCGGCGAGGCCTTCGCACGCCTGCAAGATCAGATCGACCACCGGTTGCGAGCGCTGCGGGCCGTGGTGCCGCAGGATCTGATTGAGATCGAAGCCGTCGAGGTACTCCATCACGATGAACGGCGTGCCCTCCGGCAGCGTACCGACGTCCATCACGCGCGCGATGTGCTCGCTGCGCAGCCGCACCGTGGCCTGGGCCTCGCGCAAGAACCGCGCGACGGTCGACGGGCTCTCGACCATCTGCGGCAGCAAGATCTTGATCGCGACCGGCTGCTGCAGGTAGAGGTGGCTCGCCTTGACGACGCGGCCCATGCCGCCGACCCCGATCACGTCGTCGACGCGATACTTGCCGAGCAGGATGTCCCCTGGGTTGGCGACGGCGACCACAGCCAGACGATGGTAACAGCGATCTGCGCGCAGTTCCCGCCCTAGATCAGGGCTCGCCCGCGCTTGTGTGCGGCTCGCGCGTACTCAGACGAACGTCAACCAGTGGTCGTGCTTGGGGTCATTGCCCTTCACGACCGAGAAGAACGACTCCTGGAGCCGGCGGGTCAGGGGGCCGGCCTCGCCGCGACCGATCTTGCGATGATCGATCTCGCGCACCGGCGTGATCTCGGCGGCCGTGCCGGTGAGGAACACCTCGTCGGCCACGTAGAGCTCGTCGCGCGCGATCATGTCCTCGTGGACCTCGACGCCCTGCTCGCGCAGCAGCTGGATGGTCGTGTCACGCGTGATGCCCGCCAGGATCGCAGCCGACAGCGGCGGCGTGCGCACGACGCCGTGCTTCACGACGAAGATGTTCTCGCCGGTGCCCTCGGCGACCATGCCCTGCGGATCGCACATCA
Source organism: Kofleriaceae bacterium (assembly GCA_039922635.1). Classification (GTDB taxonomy): domain Bacteria; phylum Myxococcota_A; class Polyangia; order Haliangiales; family Haliangiaceae; genus JABFXX01. Next base: position 15,769 of record JBDTEH010000269.1, read on the forward strand.
GCGCCTCTTCGAAGCCGCTCTTGATCGCCATCCGCTTCGCGAGCACCGACGACACGTACTGGCCGCAGATCTTGCCCTTGTTCATCGCGCTGTTCGAGTTCGCGCGCGAGAACCCCGAGACCATGCACTTGATGCCCTTCTTGAGGCCCTCGTCGCCGAGGTAGCTGCCCCAGTCGTAGCAGGCGATCATCGTGCGGACCGGCGGCTCGAACGAGCCCAGGCCCATCGCGCCGTAGCCGAGATAGACGAGCGGACGCAGGTACGCCGAGGTCATCTTGTTGGTCTTGATGACCTCGATGCACGCGGCGATCAGCTGGTCGCGCGTGTACGGCACGTCCATCGTGCAGATCACCGACGAATCGAGCAGGCGATCGATATGCTCGCGGAGCCGGAAGATGTGGGTCTTGCCGTCGGCGCGCTGGTACGCGCGGATGCCTTCGAACGCGCCGACGCCGTAGTGCATCGTGTGTGCGAGGAGGTGCTCGGTCGCGCTGTCCCAAGGGAGCAACTGTCCGTCGAGCCAGATCGAGTCGACCTTCTTCAGCAGGGCCATGTCTGGTTCGTACCAACCCCAGCTTCACAGTACAAGCCGCAGCCGGAAGTGGTTGGTCTCGCGACACGTGACGCGCTGCGGCTGCGCACGGGGCTACGCACCGAGGACAAACGTCGAGCGCGCAGATCGTGCAACACGTCGCGTGCGAGCGTCGCGATGACGGCGAATTGGATTGCTCGAGGTTGCAGACGACCGATTCACGCAGCATGCGTCGAGATGGTTTTTCTCCAGCGAGCGCGCGAGCCGGTAGCGCGTGTGCGATGGATGCAGTTGATCGAGGATCCGTGCGCGCCGCGACTCGCCCACGCGGCGATCTCGCCGGCTCGCGCGTGACGGGCGTTGCCGCTGGTGCGGGGGGATCGCGCGCGAATCGTGCGCGCGATCTCGCCAACGTCGTGAGATTGAAGCCCCTTTGGCCGGCCGGTCGGCGTCCCCAGCTCGGCAGAGCCAGCTACCAGATCGACCGGGATGGTGACTGCCCAGCACGACACCTTGACAGTGGCGCGGCGCCGCATTACCCAAAGCCCTGAAAATCTTCGACGATGCGTGATCTTTACGAAGTACTTGGGGTCGAGAAAGGTGCGAGCCAGGCCGATCTCAAGAAGGCCTATCGCAAGCTCGCGCAAGAGTTCCACCCGGACAAGAACCCCGACGACAAGGTCGCCGAGGAGAAGTTCAAGGAGTGCGCGAACGCGTACCAGATCCTGTCGGACGACGATCAACGCGCCGCGTACGACCGCTACGGGTTCGACGGGCTGCGTGGCCGCGGGGCCGGCCCGCAAAACGTCGAGGACATCTTCAGTGCGTTCGGCGATCTGTTCGGCGATTTCTTCGGCGGCCGCGGCGGCGGTGGCCGCAGGCAGCCACGCGGCGCCGACCTGCGCGTCGATCTCGAGTTGACGTTTCCCGAGGCCGTGTGGGGCGTGACCAAGGAAGTAAAGGTCTCGCGCGATGTCGCGTGCGGGGCGTGCAGCGGCAGCGGCGCGGCGGCCGGCACCAAGCCCGACGTGTGCAAGACCTGCCAGGGCAAGGGCCAGGTCGTGCACTCGCAGGGCTTCTTCATGGTCCAGTCGACGTGTCCGCAGTGTCGGGGCGCGGGCAAGCAGATCAAAGAGGTGTGCCCGGAGTGCCGCGGCCGCGGCGTGCAGTCCGAGACCTCGACGCTGTCGGTCACCGTGCCCGCCGGCGTCGACGATGGTCAGACGTTACGGCTCGCCGGCAAGGGCGAGACCGCGTCGGGTGGCACGACCGGACATCTCTACGTCGTGCTCCACGTGCAGGGCGACGAGCGCTTCAAGCGCGACGGCGAGGAC
>JBDTEH010000270.1:0-12371 GCA_039922635.1 Kofleriaceae bacterium
GGGTGCAGGCAGGCGGTGACGCCGAGCACGAGGAACACGTTGAGCAGGTTCGAGCCGATCACCGAGCCGACGGCGAGCGCGGAGTGGCCGCGGGTCGCGGCGATGATCGAGCCGATCAGCTCGGGCAGCGCGGTGCCGATCGCGATCACGGTGAGGCCGAGCATGCGCTCGGACATGCCGAGCTCGGCGGCGATGCCGCGGCCGCCACGCACGAAGAAGTTGGAGCCGGTCACGAGCAGCAGCAGGCCGAACGCGGACATGACCGTCGCGGTAAACCGCGAGGTCCGGGGGTGGCCTTTGCCGCCGAGGCTGGCGCCGGTCTCCTCGGCGTTTTCGGCGCGCATCGCGGCGAGGTTCGAGGACGACGCGGCGTGCTCGTCGTCGATCGGATCGTGGGCCGGATCGCGGGCCGGACCGCGGGTGGGGTCGCGGGTCAGCTCGTCGTTGGGGTCGAGGCGCGCGGCGACGGTGAGGGTCGCGATCGTGAACACGATCGCGCACGCGACCAGCAGGAGGCCCTCGAACCGGGACAACACGCCGTTGCGGAACAGGATCGGCACCGCGATCGCGGAGCCGACCAGCACGGGCACCTCGCGGCGGATGATGCGGCCGTCGACGGTCGGCGGCGCGATCAGCGCGGTGAGGCCGAGGATCAACGAGATGTTCGCGGCGCACGAGCCGATCACGGTGCCGAGCGCGATCTGGGTGTGGCCGGTGAGCGCGGCCTTGGTCGAGACGGCGAGCTCGGGCGCGGACGTGGCGTACGCGACGACAGTGAGGCCGATGACGAGCGGCTTGACGCCGAACGCGCGCGCGAGGCCGGCGGAGCCGCGGATCAACCACTCGGCGCCCCAGTACAGGATCGCGATGCCGAGCACGAGCGCGCCGACGTTGAGCAGCGGGAACAAGCCGCCTTATGGTCGCACGGCAGCGGGGCGCGCGCGCTACTTGGAGGTGCGCGCGAGGTAGCGCGCCGCGTGCATCATCTCGTCGAGCCGGTGGATGTCGTTCGACTCGTACATGCCGCGGATATGGAGGTTGCCATCGACGAGCATGAAGTAGCCGCCGTGCGCGATGTTCGGGATGCCGTCAGGGCGCGGAGCTTCGGTCTCCATCGAGGTCAGGAACGGGCCCTCGACGAGCGCCTTGACCGCATCGGCCTGGCCGGTCAGAAACCGCCAGCGCGTGGGGTCGGCGTGATACTTCGCCGCGAACGCGGTGAGCCGCGCGGGGGTGTCGTACGTGGGGTCGACCGAGATCGAGAGCAGCTTGATCTTCTGGCCGGCGTCGAACGTCTTCTCCTGGATCTTCTCCATCTTCATCGACGTCACCGGGCACACGGTGTCGCAGCGCGTGAAGATGAAGCTGACGATCGTCGGGTGATGGCGCAGCGCCTCTTCGGTGAACGGCTGGCCACGCTCGTCGATCAGCGAGAACGGGGGGATCGTCGACAGGTCGGACAGCTTGGGCGGTTTGCCTCGCGTCCACAGGATCGGCACGACCACCGCCGGGATAGCACCCAGCACGATGATCGCGAGCATGATGAGGAGGATGGGCTTGCCGCTTAGGCGCTTCGGCGTCGTCGACGGCGTGATGGGCACTAGCGGATCGGTCACGACGGCACCGTGTCAGATCTGCGCAGGATTTGCACGTCGCTTCACGTGCGTCAATCCGCCCTAGCTCAGAGCGCGGACCAGTCGTTCTCGCCGTCGATCATGCCGTCGGACAACGAGTTGAGCCAGTGCCACGCGGCGCGGCGGCGCTCGCCTTCTTTCTCTTCGCGATCGACAAGCGCCGACAGATGCGCGACGGCCGGCTCGCGATCGAGGATCACGCCGCCGTTCATCGTGGCGACCAGCAACTCGACGAGCGCGGCGGGATTGCGGTCGTGAACGTGAACCTCGATCGCCATGGTGACGCGATAACACGCCGGATCGGCGCGATCAACCAGCCGACGCGCTGACGGGATCAGCGGCGGTGCGCGGCCAGATAGTGCCGTCGCAACTCCGGATCGCGAAGCTTCTGCGCCTTCGCGTCGACCTCGGCAGCGGCGAGCGCGAGCTCGGCGGTTGCATCCGCGCTCCGGCCAGCCGCCGCGAGCACCTCGGCGCGCCAGCGATGCAGGTGCTCGCGGCCATCGATCCGGGTGTTGCCCTCACTCGCGGTCGCCATCGCTTCATCGCTCGCCGCGACGGCCTCGGCGTGGCGGCCGAGCTTCGCGAGCGCGAGCGCCTGGAACGTGAGGCCGTAGATGATGCCGACCAGCATCGGCATCTTCCGGGCCCACTCGGTCGCCGAGTGCGCCATCTCGAGCGCGGCCTCCGGCGGATCGCCGATGGCGAGGTGCGCGAGCGCGATGTACTGCAGCGCGCGGATCTCTTGATAGCGCTCGCGGCTCTCGGTCGCGAGCGAGCGCCCGCGTTCGAACAGCTGCAGGGCGCCGCGGGTGTCGCCGCGCTGCATCTTCGCCTGGCCCCAGCTCACCGCGGTGTCCGCGGCGGCCGACAGGTCACCGGTCTGCTCGGCGACCTTGAGCGCGCGACCGAGGTAATTCTCGGCGCGATCGAGATCCCCGAGGTCGGAGTAGCACTGGCCGATGTTGCCGAGCTTGAGCGCGAGCCCGGAGCGCTCGCCGAGCGCCTGGTCGATCTTGAGCGCGCTCTTGTAGTGCGCGAGCGCCTCCTCGTACTCGCCGAGCGCGGCGAACACGATGCCCATGTTGTTGAGCGCACGCGCCTCGTGGCGCTGCATGCCGATCGCGCGGTAGATCACGAGCGCCTCGGCGTAGCTCTCGATCGAGTCCTCGAGCTTGCCCATGTTCCACAGCGTCGAGCCACGCTGGTTGAGGATCGTGGCGCGCGCGAGCAGCACCGGGGTCGGCGCGCGCTGGCCGCTATCGGTCCCGCGGCCGGTCGCCGGGAGCTTGCTCGCCTCCATGATCTTGTCGACCAGCTCGAGCGCCTGCTCGACCAGCCGCAGCGACTCCTCGGCGTTGCCGACCAGCCGCGCGATCGCCGCGCGCAGCCGCAGCGCCTCGGCCTCGACGAGCGGCATGCCGGCATCGCGCGCGTACTGCAGCGCGGGTGCGACCGCGCGCAGCGCCGCCGGGGCCTTGCCGACATCGATGTAGAACTGCGCGAGCGCGTTGTGCGAGACCGCGAGCTTGCCGGCCTCACCGATCAGGTCGGCCTCCTTGCGCAGCGCGTGAAGCTCGCGCAGCTGCTGGGGGCGCTTGGCGAGCCGGCGCAGGATCTCCTCGCGCAGCCGGTGCGCGTCGAATCGGCGCTCGTGATCGGCCTCGGGCAGGAGCTTGAGCGCGCGGGTCAACTGGCGGAACGCATCGGCGTTGCCGCCGAGCTCGACCGCGTGGCCGGCCGCGCGCAGATAGCGCTCCGCGGCGGGCACGGCATCGCCGGCGAGCTCGAGGTGGCGCGCGATCAGCGCGTCGTCCTGGCCGATCCGATAGCCGACCGCGTTCGCGATTCGCGCCGCGACCGAGCGGTGCATCTGGATCCGGACCTCGTGCGGGATCACCCCGTACGCGACCGTCATCGTCATGTCGTTCTTGAACCGGTACTCGCTCTCGGCGGGCGACAACATGCCGCGGCGGACCAGCTCGTCGAGCTCGAGCCGGACCGGGCGGCCGAGCAGCGCCGAGAGCACCGCGGCGGAGACGTGACGGCCGAGCACCACGGCGTGAACCATCGTCTCGCGCTCGGGGGGCGGCAACGAGTCGATGCGCGCGAGCACGAGGTCCTCGACCGACGACGGGACGTGGATCGGCGCATCGCGTTGGACCCAGCGCAGCAGGCCGGGATACTCACCATCGTCCGGATCGGCGACCAGCACGCCGCGCTCGATCATCATGTCGAGCAGCTCCTGGATGAAGAACGCGTTGCCGCCGGCGCGCGCCGCGACCTGCGTGATGAAGTCTTCGAGGTCGTGACCCGGTACGAACCGCGCGACCAGCATCTCGCGGCGGGCCTCGTCGCCGAGCTCCTCGAGCAGGACGACCTCGGTGCCGAGCTCCTTGGCCATCTTCAAGATCCGCGCATCGGGGCGCGAGGTCATCAGGCCGAACAGCGGGCGCGGGGTCTGGATCTTGAGCAGCGCGCCGAACAACTCCTGCGAGTCCTGATCGGCCCAATGGACGTCTTCGCCGACCAGGACGATCGGCTTGTCGCCATCGAGCTTGCCCTCGATCCGGACCAGGATCTTCATCAGGGTCTGGCGCCGTGCCTCGGAATCGACGAGCCGGGCTTGCCCCGCCGAGGCGCCGCCCTTCGGCGCCGCGGAGTTGTCGGTCGGTGCGGTCGGTGCGAGGTGGCGGGCGCCGAGCAACATGCCGAAGATCTGCAGCGCCGCGCGCGCCTCCGCTCCGTTCTCTTCGCCCGGGAAGATCAACGGCGCCGCTCGGAGCAGCCGGCGCTCGACCTCGTGCGGCTCGGCATCCTCGGCGAGCCCGAGCACGTCGCGCGCGAGATCCGCGATCACGCCGTACGGGGTCATCGCGGTGCCGACCCGGGCGGTCGTGCGGATCACGAAGGCCTCGCCGGGCGCGAGCCCATCGAGGAACGCGCGCACCAGCGTGCGCTTGCCGACCCCGGCATCGCCGACGAGCACGAGCTGGCGCTTGCGCTTGGTCACGAGCACGTCGCGCCACGCATCGCGCAGCGCCTTGAGCTCGATCGCGCGGCCGTGCAGGCGCGTGTGGGGCGCGAGGGCCTGGAGCTCGCGGATCCGCTGCGCGCGCTCCTTCGGTCCGCGCAGGCGAAACACGCGGGCGCGCTTGACCCCGGGATCGGTGTCGTCGTCGACGTGGGGCCTGCCGGCGCCGCGGGCCACCGCACCGGGGGCCGAGCCGTGCGCGGCGACCGCTGGGCTCGCCGGCGCTTCGTCGGGCAGATCGATCGCCGGCAGCGACTCGAACGTCCATTCGCTGCGCGCGGCGCGGAACACGCGCCCGCCGACGAGGATCTCGGCACCGCGGGCCTGGCGTGCGAGCTTGTGCGCGAACGCCGCGGTCGCGTCCTCGATCTCGAACGCCATCGCCTCGCGCTTGCCTCCGGCGAGCCTCGCCGGCTTGACGAGCGCGACGCCGCGCTGGACCGCGAGCGCGAGCCGCAGCTCGGGATCGACATCGGAGCCGATGCCGTCGAGCGTATCGACCAGCGCGAGCGCGAGCTTGATCGCGCGGTCGGCATCATCCTCGCTCGCGATCGGCAGCCCGACGACGACGCGCAGCATCGTCGCATCGGCCTCGGGCACGCTGACGTCCTTGCCGTCGGCCGGCAGCCACGGCACGTCGAGCAGGCCCTGGTGCTTGAACACGACATCGCGCGCGACCTTGAAGAAGTCGTTGACCAGGCTCGCCGCGCCGGCCGCGCCGAGCCGGCGTTCGAGTGCCGCCATGCCCCGCAACACGCCCTCGAGCACGTAGACGTACTTGCGCTCGCGCGTGTCACGCGGCTTCTCGGGCTCCGGCGTCGGCGGTCGCGCGTACTTCGCGAGCCCCTTGCCGACCACCGGTTGGCTCGCGTTCGTGCCCGACGTGATCCGCGCGCCGCCCGAGAGGTTCGCGAGATCGACCGGGGCGGAACCGCCATCGAGCAGCGGCTCGGGCACGCCGTCGCGCGCCTGGTCGTCGCGCTTGCGCGCCTCGTCGCCCTCCGCGGGTGGGCGCGGCGCGATCACGCGATGTTCCGGCACGAGCGTCGCGAGCTGCGCGGCGAGCGATCCGGAATCGATCAGCGATCCGGTCTTCTGCGCGCACTCGAGCTGGAACCGACCCAGCGCGTGCTGCAGATCGCGTGCGGTCTGGAACCGATCGGCGCGGTGGAACGCGAGCGCGGTCAGGATGATCCGCTCGAGTGACTCCGGCAGCTCGGGCGCGGAGTCGCGCGGTCGCGGGATCGACCCGGACTTGACCATCTCGAGCACCTCCTTGCCCTTGCCGTGGAACAGCGGGCGCGCGCACACCAGCTCGTAGAGCACGATGCCTGCCGCGAACACGTCGCTGCGCGAATCGACGGCGTCGCCGCGCGCCTGCTCGGGCGACATGTACGCGAACTTGCCCTTGATCACGCCTTGTTCCTCGTGGACGTCGCGTGCGCGTGCGATCCCGAAGTCGACGATCTTGACGCCGCCGTCCCACGACAGCAGCACGTTCTGCGGCGAGATATCGCGGTGGACGATGGCGAGCGGCTCGCCGAACTCGTCGGTCTTGCGGTGCGCGTAGTCGAGCCCCTTGACCATCTGCTGCACGATGTACGCGCTGATCCCGTACGGCAGGCGGACGCGGGCCTTCGCGGCCTCCTGTAACAGCTTCAGGAGGTCGATGCCCTCGACGTACTCCATCGCGAGGAAGTACGTGTCGCCGACCGCACCGAAGTCGAACACCTGGATGATGTTCGGGTGGTTGAGGCCCAGCGCGATCTTCGCTTCGTCGACGAACATCGCGACGAACTGACGGCTGCGCGCGTACGCCGTGTGGATCTTCTTGATGACGAGCGTCTTGTTGAGGCCTTGGGCCACGCTCGTGCGCGCGAGATAGACCTCGGCCATCCCGCCGGTGCCGATCTTCCGGATGAGCTGGTATTTGCCGAACTGCTCCAAAGTTCCGGGAGATTTTAACTCAGAGCGGCGTGACCACCAGGTTGTCGAACCACGTATCGGTCTCCCAGTTGTTGAACGCGAAGTAGTCGTGGCCGGTGTTCTCGAGCGGGTGCGGATCGTCGTAGACGAGGAACGATGCGCCGTCGAGCCACCAGCTGACCTTGTGGCCGCGGCGCTCGATCTTCCAGTGGTAGTGCTGGTTCGGCACGACCTTGACGTCGGTGCGCACGGCCATGTCGTGGCCGTGCTCGTCCATCCGCGCGATGATCGATTTCTGGTTGTACCAGCCGCCGAAGATGATCTCGTAGCCGCTCGCCATGTACCGGCCGCCATCGGGATCGAACGAGTGGCCGTCGCCCATCAGCTCGACCTTGATGTCGCCGCGCGGCTCGGTCGACCAGCAGTTGAACTCGACGCGGACGTCGTGGGGCAGCTGCTTGCGCAGCCACAGCGGGTGGTTGTGCGCGCCGTGCGCCGAGAGCTTGCCATCGACGATCGCGTACCCGGTTCCGGTCGCGAAGTAATCGCTGCCCAACCGCGACCGTTCGAAGTTGTCGGTCCAGGTGCCGGTGACCGGCGGGGGATCTTTCACCTTGCAGGCGGCGAAGACGATCAGCAGGGGCCAACGGCGCATGGCGGCGATTGTATACGGCCTCCCCGCCGTCCGATGTCAGAGGGTTTGCCTAAGCTCCGGGATGTGGCTGGAGCCTCGATGACCCTGTCTCTGTTTGACTGGCGGCCTGCGCCGGCGGAGGAGCAGTGTGCCGCGAGAACCGAGCCCGGTGAGGTCTCTGCCCCTGGCGAAGGGCTCACCGAGCGTCCCGCCGAGCGCAGCGAGGGCCTGAGGATCATCATCTTCGATTGCGAGACCACCGGGATCAACTTCCAGAAGGACCAGGTGATCGAGCTGTGCGTCCAGCACGGGCTCGGTGACCAGGCGCACAGCCGGACCTGGCGGATCCGGCCGAGTGTCCCGATCCACCCCGCGGCCCAGGCGGTCCACGGCATCGCGCTCGAGGATCTCGCGGGTTGCCCGCAGTTCGCGGCGTACGCCGACGAGATCATCCAGCTGTTCGCCGGTGCCGACGTGATCGTCGGCTACAACATCTCGTTCGACATCGAGATGCTGCAGGCCGAGCTCGCCCGCATCGACCGCCAGCCGCTCGACCTCTCGAACAAGAAGATCGTCGATGCATTTCGGCTCTGGCAGCAGTGCGAGCCGCGCAGCCTGCAGCACGCGCATCGCCGCTTCGTCGGTGACGAGTTCGCGGCGGCGCACTCGGCGAGCGCGGATGTCGCGGCGACCGGCCGTGTGTTGGTCGGCATGCTCGAGCACTTCAAGCTCGCCGATCAGGACTGGCACCAGATCGCGAAGGTGTGCGATCCGATGCCGAACCGGGCGAGCTGGGTCGGGCCTTCCCGCCACCTGCGCTGGGAGGGCGAGGCGATCGTGGTCGGCTTCGGCAAGCATGCCGGGATACCGCTCCACGAGATCGCGGCAGGGCCGGATCGCTCGTTCCTGCAGTGGGTGATGGCCAAGGATTTCCCGCATCACGTCGTCGAGATCTGCAAGCAGGCACTCGAGCGCTCCGGCGATGAGCTCGTCCAGTGGGCGCGCGAGCGGTTCGGTGAGCCGGCGCCGACCGCGCGGCCGCCGTTCAACGCCGGCCACTAAGTCGCGAGGCCACTTGCCCCGGGCCGGGTCGATCAGACACAGTCGCGGCCATGCGGAACTTCATCATCATCACGGCGTTCCTGGTCGGCGCCGGCGCCGGCTGCGGCAAGAGCGGGCTCGACGGCAAGCTCGACGAGCTCGCGAAGATCAAGGACGAGACGTGCGCGTGCAAGGACAAGGCGTGCGCGGACGCAGCCCACGATAAGTACATCGCGTGGAAGAAGGGCAACTCCAAGGAGGACAAGCCCAACGATACTCAGATGAAGAAGTTCCAGTCGCTACGCACCGAGATCAGCGATTGCCGCAGCAAGCTCTCGGACACCACCCCGCCGCCACCGCCCGCGACGGGTGGCTCGGCCGAGGGCCAAGCAGCAGCTCCCCCCGCCGCGACGCCGTAGCTCCCGCGCGGCTCCGCAGGTCGCACGGTCCGCCGGGCCTTCCGGACCGGTAGCGGCGGCTTCGACGTCGCAGCCGATCGCCTCGAGCAGGCTCACGCTGAGCTCCCGCAGGTCGGCGCTGTCCTCGACGACGACGCGCGCCGTGCTCGCCCGCTCGTGTCGCCGCGCGCGAGCGTGCAGGTGTGGCGGTCACGGAAACCGGCCGCGGGATCGTGCATCGCGCGCGGCCGGAGTCGAACAACTACTGGATGCCGTACTTCTCGAGCTTGTAGTACAGCGCCGAGGTCTTGATGCCGAGCAGCCGAGCGGTCTCGGTCTTGACCTGGCCCGCCTTCGCGTAGGCCTTCAGGATCAGCTGGCGCTCGAGGTCGTCGAGGATCTCGGGCAGCGACATCTCGCGCGGCACGTCGAGCCGATCTTCTTCGTCGCCACCCTGCAGGAACTGCGGCAGCGCGATCGGCGTGATCTCGGTCCCCTCGGCGAACACCAGCGCCTGCTCGATGGCGTTCTCGAGCTCGCGCACGTTGCCCGGCCAGTTGTAGGCCATGATCCGGCCGAGCGCCGCGTCGCTGATCGCGCGCACCCGCGGGTTGGTCTTCGGGCCGAGCTTGGTGATGAAGTGATGGACGAGCTGCGGGATGTCCTCGCGGCGCTCGCGCAGCGGCGGCAGCTTCACCGGCAAGACATGGAGGCGATAGTACAGGTCCTCGCGGAACCGGCCCGCGGCGACCTCCGCCTCGAGGTGTTTGTTGGTCGCCGACACGACGCGGACATCGACCTTGATCGTGGCCTCGCCGCCGACGCGCTCGAACTCTTGCTCCTGCAGCGCGCGCAGCAGCTTGACCTGCATCGCGGGTGGGACGTCGCCGACCTCGTCGAGGAACAGCGTGCCACCATCGGCGAGCTCGAAGCGGCCGAGCTTCTGCTTGATCGCGCCGGTGAACGCGCCCTTCTCGTGTCCGAACAGCTCGCTCTCGAGCAGGGTCTCGGTGAGCGCACCGCAGTTGACCTTGATGAACGGTGCGTGCGCGCGCCTGCTCAGGCGGTGGATCGCGTGGGCGATCAGCTCCTTGCCGGTACCGCTCTCGCCGGCGATGAACACGATGGTGTCGCTGACCGCGACCTTCTCGACGGTGCGTCGCACGATCGCCATCTTCTCGCCGCCACCGATCAGATCGGCGAATCGCCCTTCCGCCTCGTGGCGCAGGTAGTCGACGTGGGCATCGGCCTTGCGGCGCGCGCGGCGCTCGATCGCGAGCTCGACCGCGCGCATGACCTTGAGCTTGACGACCTCGGTCTGGATCGGCTTGGTCACGAAGTCGAACGCCCCGAGCTTCATCGCCTCGACCGCGGTCTCGACCGTGCCGAAGCCCGTGATGATCATGATCGGCACGTCGGGATCGAGCGCGCTGATCGCCTTGAGCACGTCGACGCCGGTCGTCCCCTCCATCTTGAGATCGGTGATCACGAAGTCGGCCGGCCTGGTCTTGAACGCCGCGATCCCCGCCGGTCCGCTCGCGGTGACCACGGCGTCGTGGCCGAGCTTCTTGACCACGTGGGCGAGACCCTCTCGCACGGTCTCGTTGTCGTCGATGATGAGGATCGTGGCCACGAGCGTTGGCGTATCACGGATGGCGTCGCGACTTGCACGGGATGTGGCCGGCGGGCCAAGGACAGCGTTCAGACCGCCGGTAAGCGGAGCACGAACGTGGTCTCGCCGCCCGCGCTGGTGACGTCGACGCGCCCGCCGTGATCGGCCGCGATATCGCGGACGAACGCGAGCCCGAGGCCGGTGCCCTTCTCGCGGGTCGTATAGAACGGCTCGAACAACTTGCCGCTGGTCGCGGGCGAGATCTCGTGGCCGCGGTTCCACACCGCGAGCTCGATCGTGTCGGCCACGCGTCGCGCGCTCAGCGTCACGTTGCCCGCGCCGGTGTGGCCTGCGGAGGTCGCCGCCTGGATCGCGTTGCGGGTGAGGTTGAGGACGGCACGGCGGAGCTGGCCGCGATCCGCGCGCATCGTCGCGACCTCGACCGTGGTCGCGACGGGCAGCTCGGTGGGTGCGAGCTCGATGACCTCGGCGAACAGCTCGGCGATCGGGACCTCCGCGAGCTCGGGCTTGGGCCGGCGCGCGTACTCGAGGAAGTCGCTGACCACGCGTTCGAGATAGTCGAGCTCGCGCTGGATCTTGTCGACGTGGCCACGGCGCTCGTCGCCCTCGGGGACCTCGTCCCTCAGGATGCCCGCGAACAGCGTCATCCCGGCGAGCGGGTTGCGAACCTCGTGCGCGATCCCCGCGAGCATCTGCTGCATCTTCGCATCGCGCTCGGCGAGCTGGACGCGCATGCGATCCATCGTGTCGCCGAGCAGGCCGAGCTCGTCGCGGGTCGCGATCTTGACCGGTTCGAGGAGGTCGCCTGCGCCGATGCGCTCGGCCGCCGCGGCGAGCCGGCGGACGTTGCGCGTGATCAGGAACGTCGCGAGCACGGCGGCGAGCACGCTGACCGCGGCGAGCCCGGCGCCCCAGGCGAACAGCCGCGCCCGGAGATCGGCGAGCCGGTCGAAGTACGACGCCGGCGCCTGGGCCCCGAGCGCGAGCACGATCTCGGGCTCGGTCTCCGAGGCATGGACGGGCGCGTAGCCGGTCTTGTACGTGACGCCGTCGTTGCCCTCGAACGTGACCGACGCAGCCGGGGTGCCGGCGAACACGCGGGCGAGCTCGGCGTTGTCGAGCTCGGCGCGGTAATAGTGCGTGCCGATCGGGATGTTCGGCGCGGTATCGACGCGGGCGTCGAGCTGCTTGTCGAACACGAACAACCTGGCGTGGGTCTCGTGCGCGAGCAACTCGAGCTTCTTCGCGACGTTCTGGTAGGCGCGGTCGCTCTCGTTGCCCGGGGTGAGCTCCGCGAGGTACTTGCCGCGGACCTGGGTCGAGGCGCTCGACGCGATCGCGGTGAGCCGGAGGCCGAGCTCCTCGTCGAGGTCGCGGCGGCTGACCTCGTAAGCGACGACGGCGAACAGCGCGAACAGGATCACGACCGGCAGCACGAGCGCGGCGAGCAGCTTGACCAGGATGGGCGCGCGGAACCGCACGCCGCGACGGTAGCGTATTTGCGGCGTGCTACGGCTCGATCGACGCGGGCGTTGATCGGCTCGGCCGGGCATCGCCGCGACATGCGTACGCGAGCAGGCCGATCACGATCGGGATCAACAGCACGGCGCCGACCAGGCCCCAGCGGTGGAGCGCGGGCAGCTCGGGCTTGCCGGTGCGCTGCGGTGGCGGCGGAACGTAGACTTCTTCGGGCGGTCGTGCGTCGACGTCCGGCTCCGACAACGGGAACAGCGGCGGCTCGACGGTCGTGGCTTCGTCGCCGGCCTCGCTATCGAGGCGCGTGGGCACGGGCAGGGGCGGGGGCCTGGACGGCAGAACCGGCAGGGCGGGGACCTGCGCCGCGGGCGACGCGGGGACCTGCGCCGCGTGCGGCGCGGTGGCGCGCGGCGCGGTGGCGCGCGGCGCGGTGGCGCGCGGCAGGGGCGTGGCGCTCGGCAGGGGCCGCGGCCGCTCGGCGGGCCGGACGGGCATCGCCTCGGCGCCCACGGGACGAACCGGGAGGGTCGTCGCGCTGCTCGCCGCGGCGCCGGCGCGAGGCAGCAGCTGCGACGGGATCGACGCGCGTATCGCC
>JBDTEH010000271.1:0-25291 GCA_039922635.1 Kofleriaceae bacterium
GATCTCGGCTGCGAAGCACATCAACGCGCTCGTCAGCGCGGCGCGCGGCTTGCCCGAGCGGCGGCGCGGCTCGGTGTTCACGGATCGCTATCACGCGACGGTACTGACCAATCCGAAGCAGGTCCGGCACTGCATCTCGTACGTGCTCAACAACTGGCATCACCACGGCGCCGACCGCGATCGGCTGAAGCGCCCGTGGAAGATCGACCCGTACGCGAGCGGGCTGTCGTTCGACGGCTGGAAGGAGCGCGAGCACCAGCCGTATTTCGAGACCCCCTCGGGATACTTCGGACCGCTGGTCGCGTGGCCGCGGACCTACTTTCTCTCCACCGGCTGGCGACGCTACGGCCTCATCAGCATCGACGAGGTTCCCGGCGGCGACGACGACTGACGATCCGGAAGGCTTCCGAGCGCGAGGAGGACGACGCTCGCACGGCGATGCTCGGCTGAGGTCCACAGCTTCGCCTTGGCCTTCGCCTTCGCCTTGGCCTTGGCCTTCGCCTTGGCCTTCGCCTTGGCCTTGGCCTTGGCCTTGGCCTTCGCCTTGGCCTTGGCCTTGGCCTTGGCCTTCGCCTTCGCCTTCGCCTTCGCCTTGGCCTTCGCCTTCGCCTTCGCCGTCGCCTTCGCCGTCGCCGTCGCCGTCGCCTTCGCCTTCGCCTTCGCCCCTCGAACTTCGGCATCGGATCCGGATCCGAGTCAGATCGAAGTGAATCGGCTGTCGCCGAGGTCGCGCGTTCGAGCTCGAAGGTCAACCGGCACGGCGGACGCCGTGCACGGGGATCGCGACCTCGTAGCTCGCGGAGGACGATGTGGGGATGCGCGGCGGCGGCGGGCGGATCGTTTATCGCCGGCGGAACCGGCGGGTGAGCTTGCCGGTGAACGCGGCGGCCTCGGGGATCTTCGCGAGGGTCGCGATCGCGAAGTAGACGAGGCCGAACACGGCGATCGCGGCGAGCGCGCGCGGCGCGATGTGGTGGGGCACGAGCTCGCCGACGACGAGGTTCGTCGCGAACGCGGCGGCGCCGGCGGTTAGTGCGGCGGCGAGGCAGCCGAGCCCGAGCTTCGCCGGGATCGGGACCGCGCCGATCCGCTCGGCGAGCCAGCGGCGCAACAACAGGAACTCGACCCAGGCGGCGAAGCCGGCGGAGGCGGTGAGGCCGAACGCGCCCCACTCGGGGGCGTAGCCGAACGCGTGGCGGAGCGGGAGCGCGAACGAGTAGCCGGTCACGCCGGTGATCGCGACGCGGACGAGCGCGGCGTGGAGCGGAGGGGTCGGAGCGCCGAGCGCGTAGAACGCGGACGACAGCAGGCGGCCTTGCGTGCCGGCGGACAGGCCGATCGCGGAGCCGGCGAGCATGATCCACACGATGCGGCCTTCGGCGGCGGTGTACTGGCCGCTCTGGAACAGCAGGTCGACGATCGGGCCGCCGATCGCGATGAACGCGATCGCGGACGGCACGACGAGGAACACGACGCGGCGGAGCGCGCGATCGAGGCGGGTCTGGAGGACCGCGGCGCGCTCGGAGTCGTCGCCGGTGGCGGACGACATCTCGGGCAGCTCGGCGGCGGACACCGCCATCCCGAACAGCGAGACCGGTAACAGGTACAGGATCTGCGCGTTCATCATCGCGGCGACGATGCCGGTGCCCAGGAAGCTCGCGAGCGCCCGATCGATGTAGCCGGAGAGCTGGACCGAGCCGCGGCCGAGCACGATCGGGACGAACGCGCGGAGCGTGGTCTGGACGCCCGGATCGCGGACCGCGAGCGAGGGCCGCACGCTGCGCAGGATCGCGATCACGGTCGGGACCTGGACGAGGAACTGCGCGGCCGATCCGATCACGGCGCCCCACGCGAGCCACACGACGATGTCGTCGTTGTGGCCGAAGAACCGGCGGCCGGCGACGAGTGCGGCGGCGATGATCGCGGTGTTCCACAGCACCGGCGAGACGTAGCTGAGGAAGAACTTGCGATGGCTGTTGAGCACGCCGAGGCACCAGGCCGAGAGCACGAGCAGCGCGACGCCGGGGAACGTGATCCGCAGCAGCGAGATCGTGAGCTCGCGCTGGGACTCCGCGAAGCCGGGCGCGAGGACGTCGACGAGCGGTCGCGCGGCGAGCACGCCGGCGGTCGCGATCAACGCGGCGACGAGCGCGAGCAGCGTGCCGATCGCGCGCGCGAGGCGCGAGGCGTCTTCGTGGCGGCCCTCGGCGCGGAGCCGCGCGTAGACCGGGATGAACGACGCCGACAGCACGCCCTCGCCGAACAGGTTCTGCAGCAGGTTCGGGATCCCGAGCGCGGCGGCGAACGCATCGGCCGCGCCCTTCTGGCCGATGTAGTGCGCGATCACCCGGTTACGGACGAGGCCGGCGATCCGCGACAAGAAGATGCCCGTGCCGACCGCCACCGCGCCGCCGAAGCGGCGTTTGGGAGGGGATCCTGCGGACATCGGCGCATTGTCATCGCGCATGTCGATCGCGGCAACAACTCGACCGGGCCACGAGTTGTTCCATTATGCTGGAGATCTCGGACCGCCATGGATCCTGCCAGCGTCTCCGATCGCCACGAGATGTACCGGTTGCTCGTCGAGCGGTGCGATCCCGACGGCCTGCTCGGTGCACGCCACGAGCTGTCGCCGTTCTGGGGCTACGACGCGCAGCTCGCGTGGCAGCACGCGAGCGGCCGGCTCAACGCCGACGGGTCGGACCGGATCGCGCGCGACAGCTGGTGGGGCGCCTGCAACTTTGGCCTCAGCGTCGTGCCGTTTGCGGTCGCGAGCGAGCACGGGCTCGTCCCGCGCGTGGCGGTCGACCTGGCGGGCTATGCGGCGGCGCTGCCGCACTGGCACGGTGCGTTCCATCGCATGCTGTCGCTCGCGCGGCCGGCTCGGCCGGACGCCGGGGGGCTCGATCTCGAGCCGTTGCGGTTCTCGGTGTGGCGCGCGCACCTCGCGTCGATCACGATCGCGGTCGCACGCCACCGCCGCGAATTCGCGCTGCTGCCGGCGGGGGAGCAGGCGTTCGCGCGTGGCTGGATCCGCATGGTCGATCTGTTCGGCGCCGCCGCGATGCGCACCGACCTCGAGTACCTCGCGCCGCGCCCGGCCTACCTGCCGAGCCGGATCCTCCATGATCGCATCTTCGCCGATCTGCCGCGCTCCGAGGCCTCGACCGCGCGCCGCGTGATCGCGCTCGGCGAGCGACCGCCGTGGCGGTGGCCGCTCGAGCTCGCGATGTGGAAGCGGGTGGTGCGCACGCGCGACGCGCGCGATGACGTCGACACCGTGATGCTCGAGCTGTTCGGCAAGTCGCTGCGCGGCAAGCTGCGCGCGCTGCGCCGGGTCATCTGAGTCACCGGAGGCGGAGCGTCAGCGCGAGCGGCTTGGTGCCGCGCGTGCCGTCGAGCTCGACGACGTCGAGCGTGTCGAGCTGGGTATAGACGTCGAGCAGCGACTGCGCGCTCTTGATCTTGTTGTTGTTGATCGCGACGAGCGTGTCGCCGTTCTGCAGGCCGACCTTGTTCGCGATCGTCGTGGTGTTGACGCCGAACAGGCGCAGCCCCGCGAGCTCGCCATCTTTCGAGATCGGCATGATCCGCATCCCGCCGGGCTTGACCGCACCGGTGACCAGCTGGCGCACGAGGTCGCGGTCGACCTCGAACGTGTGGTCGTCGATCTTGCGGACCCGGCCTTCGAACGGGTCGGCCGCGGCGGCCGCGTCGGGTGTTGCCGCACCCATTCGAGCAGCCGCCGCGACCTGGAGTTGCTCGCGTTGCCGGAGTTGATCGAGCAGGTCGAGCGTGCCGTGCCGTCCCGCGTCGTCGACCACGTCGATCGAGCGCCAGCCGATCCGATCGATCACGCCGACACCGGGGAGCTTGTCGCCGACGCCGTAGCTACCCTGGGCCTCGCTGGCCGGGATCCGCACCGTACAGCGCGGCTCGTCCGAGACGCTGGTCGCGATCAAGATCGCGTCGGGTGTGAACGAATCCACCGCACCCGCGACCTCCACGCCGGGCGTGCACGTCGAGCAGAACATGTTCCGCGCGACGAACCCGCCGCCATCCGGCGTCACCCTCGGGGTGACCTCGGCACGGGGAGTCGCGGGGAGCTTTGCACCTTGCGAGGCTGGACCAAAAAACGACGCCTCGAACAGCGATGCGACCGCGGTCGCGGCAAGCGCCGCGCACGCGAGCGTGACCGCGAGCACGACGATCCAGGTCTGGCGGGCCAGGCCTGCGAACAGGGTGTAAAGCGCGGGTCCAATCATCGCGAGTCTCGACGAGCGAGTCATCAAGCCGCGTGCCACGCGCTAAAGCCCCGGACTTCGGGGTTCCGCAGCCCAGATCGCGACACCTAGACGAGCGGCGGGCGAGGGAAACTGACAGACTGGCAGCGAGACGTCATGACGGGCAGCACCCCAAAGCAGATCGGGAGGTACCAGATCCTCGATCGCCTGGCGGTGGGTGGCATGGCGGAGCTGTTCAAGGCGCAGCTCAAGGGCAACCTCGGGTTCGAGAAGCTGGTCGCGATCAAGAAGATCCTGCCGCACCTCGCGACCGATCAGTCGTTCGTCGAGATGTTCATCGACGAGGCGCGGATCACCGCGCAGCTCGATCACCGCCACATCGTCCAGGTGTTCGAGCTCGGCACCGATGCGGACACGCCGTACATCGCGATGCAGTACGTCGACGGGCTCGACGTGCTCGCGCTGCTGCGCGAGTGCGCGCGCGCGCAGATCCGGCTGCCCGCGGATCTCGCGGCGCTGATCGCGCGCGACGTGCTGGACGCCCTCGACTACGCGCACCACGCGAAGGATTCGCGCGGCCGCGACCTCGGCATCGTCCACCGCGATATCTCGCCGGGCAACGTGCTGCTGTCGTGGCGCGGCGACGTCAAGCTCACCGACTTCGGCATCGCGCGCGCCGCCGAGCGCCGCCACAAGACCGAGGCGGGCACGCTCAAGGGCAAGTACGGCTACATGTCGCCCGAGCAGGTCTCGAGCGGCGAGGTCGATCCGCGCAGCGATCTGTTCTCGGTTGGAATCTTGTTGTCCGAGATGGTGATGGCACGCCGGCTGTTCACCTCGACGAACGACCTCGACATCCTGTTGATGGTGCGCGACGCGCGGCTCGATCGCCTGCACAAGTACGCCTCGGAGTTCCCGGTCGAGCTCCGCGTGCTGACGGTGCGCGCGCTGCAGCGCCGCCCCGAGGATCGCTGGCAGAGCGCCGCGCAGTTTCGCGACGCGCTCGACGAGTGGATCCGCCGTACCACGCGCGTGACCTCGCGCGATCTCGCGAGCCTGATCGGGTCGGTGATCAACGCGCCCACCGCGGATCTCCACGGCGACGGCGCGGTCGTCGAGCCCCACGACGACGACGCCGGCCTGTCGGGCCCGATGACGCGGATGAGCATCGCGAAGGCCGAGGCCGAGGCGAAGGCCGCGCGCGCCGAGTTCATCGCGGGCGAGAGCATCCCCGAGGGCGTGACCGCGTTCGAGGGCTCGAGCGGCACGATCACCGTCACCGAGGACGACGTGATGCCCGAGCCGCTCGATACCAGCGGCGGCCGCGAGATCGGGGACTTCAAGGAGACCCCGGTGCTGCGCCTGATCTATCGCCTCGCGAAGACCAAGGCCACCGGCATGCTAGCGCTCGAGGGCCGCGCCGGCGTGCTCAAGGAGGCGTACATCACCGAGGGCCAGCCCCAGTACGTCAACTCGAACGTCGAGAGCGAGCGGCTCGGGAACTTCCTGCTCGAGCAGAAGGCGCTGACGCCGCAGGCGCTGCAGCGCGCGGTCTCGGTGATGCACCACTTCGGCGGCCGCCTCGCCGATACGCTGGTCGGGCTCGACCTGCTCGATCCACTGGAGGCGTATCGCCTGCTCGCGAAGCAGGTCGCCGCGAAGCTGATCGCCGCGTTCTCGTGGCAGAAGGGCCGCTACACGTGGTCGCCGCGCGCGCCGAACCCGTACAAGGCGCGCGCTCTCCACCTCGATCCGTTCCGCGTGATCGGCGCCGGTGCGGCGCAGATCAGCGCGGCGCTCGTCGACGACTGGCTCATCGCGAACACGCGGGCGTTCGCGAGCCGCGAGCCGGTCCAGGAGGGCGAGCTCGCGCAGTTCGGGCTCGGCGAGGCGCTGTTGCGCGTGTACTCGCTGCTCGACGGCCGGATCCGGCTAGGCGAGCTGGCGGCGCGGGTGCGCTCGCCCGAGGCCCGCGAGAACCTGCTCCGCCTCGCGTACCTGCTCGTCCAGACCGACCTCGCGCGGCTGACCTGATCGACCGAGCGCGCGCTACGGGAACGGCGAGCGCTTGCCGCGGGCCCGGTCCTCGACGAGCAGCTTGCGCAGAGCGTCGTAGATCGGCGGGTGTGCGCGGATCAGGTTCGCGTGCTCGCCCGGATCGCTGCGCGTGTCGTAGAGCTCGAGCCCGGTGGGCGTGTCGATCAACTTGTAGTGTCCGAGCACGACCATGGTCCAGCCACCAGGGTTCGAGCGGTCGTGGATCATCGCGGCGTACGCGCTGCCGGCGTTGGGATCCTGCGCGCGCGTGCCGGTCGCGAGCCCCGCGAACGAGGTGCCATCGAAGCCGCGTGGGACCGCGAAGCCGGCGAGCTCGAGCAGGCTCGGCGTCAGATCGGTGAGGCTGACCGTCTCGCTCACGTGCTGGACCTTGATCCCGGGGCCCGCGATCACGAGCGGCACGTGGGTCTGCGAGTCGTAGAGGTCGGTCGAGTGAAACACCTGGCCGTGCTCGCCGAGACCCTCGCCGTGATCGGCGGTGACGATCACGATCGGCGCCTTGTCGGGCGCGACCTCGGCGAACGGTGCGAGCAGCTCGGCGAGCATCTCGTCGGATTGTGCGAGCGTACGGTCGTACAGCTTGCGGCGCGCATCCGCGACGACCGGATCGCCGCTCGCGACCGCCCAGTTATGCGGCTCGAGGATGTGCATCCACAGGAACAGCGGCTTGGGGTGTGGCCGCTTCGCACGCTGCTCGAGCCACGCGCGGGCGCGGCGCGCGAGCGCGAGGCCGTTCGGTTCGATCTCGAGGTGCTCGAGCCCGCGCTCGAGCCCGGTGTGCATCTCGGAGCCGTAGAAGCCCTCGCAGCACATGAACCCGGCGGTCTCGTAGCCGCCGGCCTCGAGCCGCTCGGCGACCAGCACGTGGCGCGGGTCGACGCGCAGCGCCCACCCGACGACGCGGCCGCGCACGCGATCGGGGGCGAGCCCGATGATCATCGAAGGGATCGATCGCCGCGTCACGTTGCTCGGCGAGAACGCCCAGTCGAACACGGTGCCGCGCTTGCCGAGCTCCTTGAGGACCGGCATGTCGGCCGTGCCGAAGTACGGCGGCGTGTGATCTGCGCGCACCGTATCGATCGTGACGAGGATGATGTCGGGGTGCGGTGCGCTCGGGATCGGCGTCGGGCGGAACTCGTCGAGCGAGATCCGCGAGCGAATCCTGTCGAGGTCGAACAGCGTGTCGATCGCGAGCCCCGCGAGCGGCCGGTCGCCCCAGATCGCGAGCGTGAGCGAAGGTTGGGCACGCCACGCGATCAGCGCGCACGCCACGATCACCGCGGCGACGCCGGCGCAGAGCGGTCCGGCGATCCGGCGCGCGCGCGGCCAGGCGCGCCACGCGAGGTGCGCGAACAACGCCGCGAGCAGCGCGAGCGCCGGCACCTCGGCCGGGCTGGTATCGAGCGGCCCGAGCCGCGGCGCGAGCGCGAAGTGCCAGAACGACCCGGCCACCGCGAGCAGCGCCACCGCGGCCTGGAGCACGAGCCGGGCCGGCGTGATCACCGACGCGTGCCCCCGCGCGCGCCAGCGCCGGTCGAGCGAGCGTGCGATCGCGGCGAGCCCGCGGGCGAGCGGGCGAGCCATCACGACGGCGGCGGCACCGCCGGCCATCGCGAGCACCGGCTCCGCGAGCGCCATCGGCATCGGCTTGAATGCGGTCCAGCGCGCCAGCAGCCACGTGCCCTGGAACATGATCCAGCCCAGTCCGAGCAGGCACAGCACGATCGCGCCGAGCCAGCCGGCCAACCGCGGTGCGCCGCCACCGTCCTCGACGAGGTCCAGCGAGCGCGGCGACCACGCGGCCCACAGCCCGCGCACGATCACCCCGAGCACGAGCAGGATCGGGAGCAGGGCGAGCGCGAGAAAGCCCGCGGCCACGACCATGGCGTAGACCGTATCCTCGCCGCGGCACTCGAGCGCGCCTCCGACGATCGCCGCGAAGCAGGCCGCGACCACGCTGGGCGCGAGCCAGCGCGCGGTCGCGATCGTGACGCGGCGGGCGCGCCGAGCTCTCGGGACGGACTCCAGAGCGGGAATTCTACCTTGGTTCAACCGGTCCACGTACTCGTAGGCGCACGCGTACGCCGCTCGAGCTCGGCTCGGCAGGCGCATCCGTTTCCGAGGCGACGGGATGACCGATCCCGGCGGATCGCTGGGTTGCGCGGGGGTGTGCTTCGCCCCGCGCCCGCCGGCGCGAGGCTGCTCAGAAATTTGCCCGCGGCGCGTGCGGCTCGTAGCGTCGGCAAGATGCCGAGCGTGCGCCCCTGGTTCGTGATCCCGCTGCTCGGGCTCGCGGGCACGGCCGCGGCGTTCGTCGCGACCCGCCAGCCGCTCGTGGCGCTCGCCGTCGGGCTGTGCGGCGCCGCGCTCGCCGCCGCGATCCGCGCGTTCCTGGGCCCGGCGCTGGTCGGAGCGATCGCGGCCGCCGGTGGCGCGACGCTCGGCGTGATCGATCTGGTCGCGGTCGCACCGCACGTCCGGGCGGCGCTCGCGGGCGCCGCCGGCTTGTTCGCGTTGAGCGAGCTCGCCCGCGCGCGGTTGCCGAACGCCTCGCCGCTACCGGCCGCCGGTGCGGCGGTCGTCGCGGCCGTGCTCGACCCGAGCTACATCGGCCTCGTCGCGGTCAGCGGCGTCGCGTGGGTGCTCGCGCCGGTCCCGCGCCCGCGCGGCGTGCTCGCGCTCCCGGTGCTCGGCGGCCTCGCGACCATCGCCGTGATCGTGCTCGCGTGCGGCCGGTCGTCGCTGTGGCACGCGTGGCTCGGGCACGCGACCATGCATCGCGATCCGCTCGCGACGTTGATCCACGCCGGCGATCTCGTCGGTCCGGTGGCCGCGTGCGCCGCACTGGCGGGCATCGCGGTGTGCTTGGCCCACGCCCGGCTCGCCGCCGTGGCGGTCGCGTCGATCGTCGCGGTCACCGCGGTGATGTCGCTCGCGGGCGGCTTCATCGCCCCGGCGATCCCGTTGGCCGCGGCGCTCGGGGCCGGGATCGCGATCGGCCGGCTGGCCGCGCTGGTCCGGTTGCCGATCGGCCAGGCGTTCGTCGGCGCGACCGCGGGGTTCGTGCTCGCAGTGGTGCCCGTGTCGGCGCTCTTCACGTAGACTGCCCCGGTCATGGAGGTCGTCCGTGGTCATCGAGACGCGCGCGCGTGGGAACGCGCGGTGGTCGCGATCGGCAACTTCGATGGTGTTCATCTCGGTCACCGCGCGTTGATCGAACGCGCTCGCGGGCTCGCGGCCGCGCACGACGCGCTGACCGTGGTGTTGACCTTCGATCCGCACCCGTCGGCCGTGTTCTCGCCGGCGACCGCGCCGAAGCAACTCACCACGATGACGCGGCGGCTCGAGTTGCTCGGAGCGGCCGGCGCCGACGTCGTCGTCGTCGAACCGTTCACCCGCGAGCTCGCGAACAGCGCGCCCCATGCGTTCGTCGAGGAGGTGCTGCTGCGCGGGTTGCGCGCGGTGGCGATCGTCGTCGGCTACGACTTTTCGTACGGCGCCGGGCGCGCGGGCACGACCGATGCGCTGCGCGCCCACGGCAGCCGCGCCGGGGTCGAGGTCGAGGTCGTGCCCGCGGTCGAGATCGGCGGCGAGATCGCGAGCTCGACGCGGATCCGCGCCCACCTGCGCGACGGCGATCTCGCTGCGGCCGAACACCTGCTCGGCCGGCGCTGGGACGTCGACGGCATCGTGGGGCACGGGGCCAAGCGCGGCCGTACGATCGGGGTGCCGACCGCGAACATCGTGCCCCACGGAGATCTCCCGATCGCCGGCGGCATCTACGCGGTCACGCTCCGCGTCGACGGCACTGACCTTCCCGCGGTCGCGAGCCTCGGTACGAACCCGACGTTCGTCGAGGCCGGTCCGGCGACGCTGGAGGTCCACGTGCTCGATTGGCAAGGCGATCTTTACGATCGCGAGGTCCGTACGACGTTCGTCGCGAGGCTCCGCGACGAGGCCAAGTTCGACGGCGTGGAGGCGCTCGTCACGCAGATCCGGGCGGATATCGCGGCGGCCCGCCGGCTGCTGTGAGCCAAACCGTGTTGCGATGCGCACATCTCGGCGGCGTGCCGCGCGAAAGCCTCAGCCTGGACGGCGGATGTCATGCAGCATGGGTTGGTGGCCGCTCGACCCACGTTGTCTAGTCGACCCGAACTCATGCGCTTTCGGACGATCGCACTCACCACCGCACTTGCCGCAGGCCTGGTCTCGACGAGCAGCGCGTTCGTACCCCACAAGGGTAGTGAAACGCCGTTCGCGGCGGCGAGCGCGCGCCAGCCGCGCCTGCACCGCACGATCGGCCACACCGCACCGGCCGGGGTGCAGCTCGGCACGCTCTCGGGATGGCAAGGGATCTGGGATCGCGACACCGACGTGCCGCTCCGCATGTGGGGTCCGAGCCTGCCGTACTTCGCGTCGACCGCGGACGCGGCGGTCGCCGAGCGCGCCGCACGCGAGTTCCTGGCCTCGCACCTCGCCGTGCTCGCACCGGGCTCGGCCGCGAGCGACTTCACGCTCGTCGCGAACCAGCTCGACCCGAGCGCCACGATCCGCAGCATCGGGTTCCAGCAGTTTTCCCACGGCCTTCGCGTCGAGGGCGGCACGATCGGGATCACGTTCGAGCGCGATCACCTGGTGATGGTGAGCTCGACCGCGCTGCCGAACGTCGCGGTCCGCATGCCGGTCGCGGCGCTGTTGCGCTCGACCGTCGTCGCGGGCGCGCAGGCGTTCCTCGCGCGCGACCAGATCTCGACCCACGTGCGCGCGCAGGGCGATCGGATCATCGTGCCGATGATCTTCGAGCGCGGCGCCAAGCGCACCGCCGATATCGGGTATCGCGTCGCCGAGACCGTGCAGGTCACCGCCGATCGTGGCGCGGGCCGCTGGAACGTCTGGGTCGATGCGAGCGACGGGGCGGCGATCGCGCGCCAGTCGCTGCTCCACTTCGCGTCCGGCACGGTCGACTTCGACGTGCCCGATCGGTATCCACTCGGCACGCGCAACCCGCAGCCGGCGCCGCAGGATCTCCACGTGATCAACGGCGTCGCCTCGACCAGCGATCTCGACGGCGTCGCCACGTTCACCGGCGCGACACCGGCGACGCTGGTGCCCGGCCTTGCCGGCCCGCTGGTCGCGATGACGAACCACCTCGGGCCGCTGGTCACCGACGACCTCCAGCTCGCCGATGGCGGCTCGGTGACGTGGAGCCATGCCGCCGATCCGGAGACCGATGCTCAGCTCGACGCGTTCGTGTTCGCGAGCCAGGCCAAGAAGTTCGTCCGCACCCGGCTCAACCCGGGCCTCGCGTGGCTCGACCAGCAGCTGTCCGCGACCGTCAACGAGGACATGGATCAGTGCAACGCCTACTCGACCGGTGACGACATCCACTTCTACAAGGAGACCCCGGGCACGTGCGAGAACACCGGCCGGATCGCCGACGTCGTCTATCACGAGTTCGGCCACTCGGTTCACAACAACTCCATCATTCCCGGGCAGGGCGCGTTCGACGGCTCGTTGTCGGAGGGCCTCGCCGACACGCTGGCGGTCTCGATCACCGGCGACCACGGCATGGGCCGCGGGTTCTTCTTCACCGATGCGCCGCTGCGCGATGTCGATCCGGTCGGCATCGAGAAGAAGTGGCCCGACGATGCGGACGGCGAGCCCCACGACGAAGGCGAGATCATCGGCGAGGCGCTCTACGACCTGCGCAAGGCCCTGCAGGTCAAGTACGGCGACGATGCCGGGTTCACGAAGTTCCTCACGCTCTACTACGGCGTGATGCAGCGCGCATCCGATATCCCGTCGTCGTACGCCGCGGTGCTGGTCGCCGACGACGACAACGGCAACGTCGCTGATGGGGTGCCGGACCAGTGCGCGATCGACACGACGTTCGCGCTGCACGGGCTCGCGAACACCGCCGCCGCCTTCAACTTCCAGCCGCCGACGCGCACGAACAACACGGTGACGCTGACGTTTGCCACTCCGCCGGCCGGCAACCCGGATTGCCCGCCGCCGACCGTGTCGAGCGTGACGCTGACCTGGAAGGTCCAGGGCAGCGCGGCTGACGCGACCGACGTTCCGCTGACCGGGTCGGGCACCACCTACGCCGGCGATCTCCCGGCGCAGGCCGCGGGCTCGACGGTGCTCTACCACGTCACGATCGCGCTCTCCGACGGCACCAAGGTCGCGTTCCCCGATAACAAGGCCGACCCCGACTACCAGATGTACGTCGGTGCGGTGACCCCGATCCAGTGCTTCGACTTCGAGGCCGGCTTTGGCGACTGGACCCACACCGCGACGCCGGCGAACCGCGACGAGTGGGAGGTCGGCCCGCCGATGGGGCTCGGCGGCGATCCGGCGACCGCGCACGGCGGCGCCAACGTGCTCGGCATCGATCTGTCGACCGACGGCCAGTACCGCGGTGGCACCAAGCAGGCGGCGACGTCGCCGGCGATCGACCTCCAAGGCTACACGAACGTCCACCTCCAGTACTACCGCTGGCTCAACTCCGAGGACGCCGCCTACGACCAGGCGTTCATCACCGCGAACGGCACCAAGGTGTTCGAGAACTTCGCGAGCCCGGGCATGCCGACCACCGAGGTCAACTTCACCGACAAGGAGTGGCGGTTCGCGGATGTCGATCTATCGGCGATCGCGACCGCGGCAGCCGGCGGCCCGATCACGCTCGCGTTCGAGCAGGACTCGGACCGCGGGCTCAACCTGGGTGGCTGGACCGTCGACGACGTGTGCCTCGTCGCGGTCGCCGACGCCAACCCCGCGCTGTGCGGCAACGGGATGGTCGATCCAGGAGAGACCTGCGACGACGGCAACACCACCGCGGGCGATGGCTGCTCGGCGACGTGTCAGACCGAGATCGTGGCGTGCGCGGATGGTTCGGGACCGTGCGACGGCGGTGGCTGCTGTTCGGCAGGTCGCGATCCGTCGGGCGCCGTGTTGCTGTCGTTGCTGACGTTCGGGCTCGTGCTGCGCCGCCGCCGTCGCTAGACCGTCACACCGCGACGGGCAGGACCCGGCGCCGCACCAGCTTGATGCTGAGCAGCCGGTACAGCATCTTCGAGACCTCGAAGCTGCCCATCCGCGACTTGCGCACGATGTCCTTCACGGTGTTCTTGCCGCTGACGAGCTCGAGCACCGCGAGCTCTTCGCGCGTCAGCCGGCCGCGGCCCATCTGCGCGACCGAGTCCTCGTTGCGCAGGAACACGACGTCGAAGTTATCGATCGCGCGCTCGATCAGGTGCCACTCGTCGACGCGACGATAGCCCTCCATCAGCACGGCCTCGACGTCGAGCCCGAGCGCCGCGTCGATCACCGGCGGGGGCAGCTCCATGCCTGCGCCGAACCGGAACCGGCCGTGGCGCCAGCGCAGGATCTCGTAGATCAGCTCGCTGGACTGGCGGGTCAGACAGCTCTTGAGATCGGCCTCCGCGAGGTGACCCAGCCGTGCGAGTTGCTGGCCGATCAGCTTCTGGCCGCCGCCGGTCTTGCCCTGAGGGCCCCGCGATTCGAGGAAGCTCTCGAAGTCGGCGCGCGTCATCAGCTCGGCGTCGGTGACGAACCTGCCGAGCAAGAATTCGTCGGGCACGCCATCGGCGATCGCCTGATCGACGCGACCTCGCCGGAAGTAGATGTCGACGCGCGCACCGGAGCGCTCGACCGTGAGCACGCCCGATTGCTCCTGGACGTCGAGCAACTGGAGCACCTCGGCGAGCGGCACGACGCGGAGGTCGCCGCGCAACCCCGGCATCCCCTCGCCGAACAGGCCCAGATCGATCGATGCGAGCATCCGCGACAGCGCGCCATCGTCGATCGCCGCCTTGACCGCATCGGCGACCGCGGCCGCGTCGGTGGTGACCTTGGAGTTGTCGCCGCCGGCCGATTCGGCGAGCTGGAACAGCGCGGCGACCCGTGCGGCGACGACGTCCGAGACCTGCGCCCGGAGCTGGCCGAGCGCGGCGGCGCGCGCGTGCGCGCGATCCGCGTCGTCGGTGGCCGCGAGATCTTCACCGGTGACCAGCGAAGGATTTTCGTCATCGTGGCCGGTCCCGGCGTACTTGCCGATCGCGTGCTGGACGACCGCGGTGATCGCCTCGGGCGAAAACGGCTTGGTGATGTAGTCGACGATCCCCATCACCTTGACGAACCGCTCGCCGACCTGATCGCCCTTGGCGCTCATCAGGACGACGGGGATATCGCGCAGCTTCGCGTCGGCGGTGAGCTCGCGACAGAACTGGTAGCCGTTCATCCGCGGCATCACGAAGTCGAGCAAGATCAACTCCGGACGCTGCGCGCGTACGGCAACGAGACCTTGCTCGCCGTCGGCAGCCGTCTGCACTTGGTAGCCGGCTTTGGTCAGAACCAGTTGCACGACCTTGGTGATGGTCGGGCTGTCGTCGATCACGAGCACGAGCTCGCCAGCCATGTCGGTGCTTCCCTCACCCCACGTGACAACCGCGGGATCTGCATCCTATGTGTTTAAGGTGGCCACTTACAACGCCGACCCCGAAGTAACGCCGGTCCTGGGGTTGTTGGTGGCGCCCTGGCCACCGTGGTAGCTTCGATTAGCGTGCCGTCTCACGAGGGAGACTGGGAACATTATCCCAAGAAGTTCGGCAAGTATCACTTGCTGGCGCCCCTCGCGCAGGGTGGCATGGGCGCGCTTTACCTCGCGGTCGCGGGCGATCGCGGGCTCGAGCGGTTGATGGTCATCAAGACCGTCCTGCCGCATCTCGCCGACGCGGAGTACGTCGCGCGATTCCGCGATGAAGCGAAAGTTGTGGTGAAACTGTCGCACGGGAATCTGATCCCCGTGTTCGACGCGGGCCTGGTCGGCGGCGAGCTGTTCCTCGCGATGGACTTCGTGGAGGGCCGCGACCTCCGCGCCGTGTGGAACCGCTGTGCAAAAAAACAGGTAGCGTTCCCGATCGACGTCGCGGTCTACATCGTCAAGGAGCTGTGCCGCGGCCTCGCCTACGCGCACTCGTTTCCCGATCTGAACCTCGTGCACCGCGACATCTCGCCGCCGAACGTGCTGGTGAGCTACGCGGGTGAAGTGAAGCTGACGGACTTCGGGCTGGCCTCCTCGACGCTCAAGCTCGAGAAGACCGCGCCCGGCATCATCTACGGCAAGGTCGCCTACATGTCGCCAGAGCAGGCGCGCGGCGAGAAGCTCGATGGCCGCAGCGATATGTACGCGACCGCCATCGTGCTGTGGGAGTTGCTGACGGGCCGCCAGCTGTTCCCCCCCGGCAAGGACCAGCCGCAGGATCTGTTGTCGCGGGCGAAGAATCCGGACCCGCTGCGTCCGAGCAAGCGCGCCCCGCGCGTCCCGGTCGAGCTCGACGAGATCTGTCTGCGCGCGCTCGCGTCGAATAAAGAGGATCGCTACCGCGACTGCGACGAGATGCGCGAGGCGCTGCAGCGTTGGCTCTCCAAGAACGCGCCGGCCACGGATGGCACGCGGATGTCGTCGTTCCTGCAGGAGTTGTTCGCGGAGGACATCGGCCGCGAGCGTGCCGAGCGCCAGGAGATGATCTCTCGCGTGCGCACGCGCGCGCTCACGCTGCCGCCGAGCGACGAGCTCCGCCTGATGATCGAGCAGGGCGAGCAGGTCTCGCTCGACGATAGCGACAAGCTCGCCGCGGGCGAATCGCCGGTCCGGAGGCCAGGCTCCTCGGGGCGCCGCGCGAGCGACCGGGGTGTCGACGGCGAGGATCGCCGGCGCGAGAGCGATCGCCGGTTGCTGCGCGCGACCGGCCGCGGCGCAGACGGATCGACCGCGACCGCGCTCGCGCAAGAGACCGAGCCCAACAGCGAGCTCGACATCGGCTCGGAGATCGACGGCCGCTACCGGATCATCGAGTTGATCGGTGAGGGCGGCATGGGCAAGGTCTACCTCGCCGAGCACGTCGAGATCGGCAAGCGCGTGGCGCTCAAGGTGTTGCACCCGAGCTACTCGCGGATGCCGGACCTCGTCGAGCGGTTCCGCCGCGAGGCACGCGCAGCCTCGAAGATCGGCCACCCGAACATCGTCGACGTCACCGACTCGGGCGCGACCAACGACGGCAGCGTGTACTTCGTGATGGAGTACCTCGAGGGTGTGGAGCTCGGCTCGGTGATCGAGCGCGAGGGCCCGCTCGATGTCGCGCGGGCGTTGCGGATCACCGGCCAGATCTGCCGGGCGCTCTCGGCGGCGCACCGCGAGGGCATCATCCATCGCGACCTCAAGCCCGAGAACATCTTCCTGATCACGCGTGGCGGTGAAGCCGATGTCGTCAAGGTGCTCGACTTCGGCATCGCCAAGACGACGGAGGCCGAGGCCGCGCGCGAGCGCCGCCTGACCAGCCCCGGCATGGCGATGGGCACGCCGGAGTACATGGCACCGGAGCAGGCCGCGGGCCGGCCCGCCGACGCGCGCACCGACATCTATTCGCTCGGCGCGATCATGTACGAGATGACCACGGGGGAGCCGCCATACAAGGGCGACAACTTCATGGAGATCTTGACCAAGAAGGCAACGATCGATCCGCCGGTGCCGATCTCCGTGCGCGCCGATCTGCCGCTCCAGGTCTCGGAGCTGGTCACCTCGGCGATGGCGCGCGATCCCGATGATCGCCCGTCGTCGATGGACGCGCTCGAGTACGAGCTCAACAAGTGCCTCGCGGGCCGCGGCGTCGCAGTCGCACAGATCCTCGGCATGACGACCGACGCGAACGTCGTCGCGTCGCTCAACTCGGGGTTATCGATGCGTAACCTCGACGACGGTATCGTGCGCCCGGCGGGCCCGGCCGGTCGCCCGGGCACGCACTCGGGGCTGTCGGAGGTCTGGGAGACCCGCTCGGGGGTGTCGCGCTCGATGCCCTCGTCGTCGTCGGGCCCGGTGTCGCGCGACCGCGAGCCGATTTCGTCCCCGGGGCTGATGCGGCCCACCACGTCGCCCTCCGACAAGACGCCGTATCCGCGCGCGGCGACGCCGACGCCGACGCGCGCGAGCTCGCACGACGACCGTTCGCCCGGATCGATCAGCGTGACGCCCGAGCTCTCGGCGCTCGAGCTGGCGCTCCGCGAGCCCGAGCCGATGCCGACGCTCAAGTCCAAGCGCGGCTCGCTCGGCCCGTTCCTGTTGTTGCTCGGGTTGCTCGGCGGCGGCGGCGCGCTCGCGTACATGATGTTGAACAGCGCCGACAAGACCGCGGATCAGCAGGTCATCGATCAGGCGAGCGGCCAGGCGAGCGGCCAGGCGAGTGGCGAGCCGGGCAGCGCGACGGCGCCGGTGACCAACGCCGTCGTCCCCGAGCCGGATGCGGTGCCCGCGGCGAAGGTCGTCAAGCACGCGGCGACCGGCAGCGCGGAGAGCGTGCCGAAGCAAGCCGAGGAGCCGGCGCCGAACGGCAGCGGTGCGGTCGTCAAGGATACGATCAAGCGGCCGAACCCGCGCCATCCCAATGGTGGGGGCGCCGAGGAGAAGGCTGACAAGGCGTCGTTGCTCAAGCAGATCAAAGCGGCCGAGGCCGCGGGCGACTGGACGCTCGAGCGCTCGACCTATCAGAAATTGGCGAAGCTCAAGGGCATGCAGGGCCAGGCGTTGTACGGCGAGGCGATGGCGGCGTTCCAGCAAGGTGACTCGACCGCGGCCGAGGCGATCTCCAAGAAGGCGAGCGCCGTCCCCGGGCCGTACAAGCTCAAGTCGCTGCTGCTCTACGCCGATACGATCTTCCGCCAGGGCGACGTCAAGCGCGCGAAGGACAACTACGTATCGCTGCGCTCGCTGACCAGCGACCGCGAGTTCAAGGCGACCGTGACCAAGAAGATCGCGCTGTGTAACAAGCAGCTCGGCCTGGCCGAGCGCGACGGCGTCATCAACTAGCAAGCTAGCTAGCTAGCTAGCTAGCTAGCTATGGCTGCTCGACATCGAGTTGGCGGCCCTGTGTGCAGAGCGAAGCAACGACTAGATGCGCAAAACGATCCCGCATCACTTTGCGGCACGTACATGGATTGACACCGCTGCCGGCGCGACATCTAGCCGCGAGCGGTGGACTTCGTGGACTTCACGTTGGTGCGTCTTGCGACGCCGAGTTCGCGGGCGGGTGTCTTCGATGACGATGCGCTCGCGGCGATCGTTACGGCGTCGTATCAGTCCGACGTCTCGGCGCTCGATGGCCCGTTCTTGCCCGTGTTCGATCGGTTCACGATCGGTGTGTCCGTCGTTCCGCGTACGACCGTCGACGGATTCTGGCACACGGGTAACACACGGACCGAGGGCCGGCTCGAGATCGCCGGTCTCGGTCGCGAGAACGCGATCCGGATCGACGCTTTTTGGCGCGGTGCGATCATCGCGCGTCCGACGCCGGCGAGCGGCATCATCATCGACGTCGAGAGCGCATGGCCCAGTCTCGGCGGCATCGACGCCGAGATCATCGCCGCGCTCGGTAGCCTGCCCGCGGATCCGATCGCCCTCGAGAACGAACGTCGCACCCGCTTGCTCGCACGGATCCGCGCGACGATGGCGCAACCCGAAGCGCTCGGCGACGGCGACTTCGCGGCTTGGCTCGCGGAGCAAGGTGTCGTCAGCGTCGGTGACATGCTCGATGGCCGCAGTAGTCGCGCCGCCGCAGATCTCAAGATCACGATCTCGAACCCACAGCGCCAGGAGCAGAGCGCGCGCGAACTCGCGGTCTCGGTCGCGATCCTGATCCGCGATACACCGGTCTCGCTCGGCGACATTGTCAGTCAGAGCAAGGTCGTGACCGAGCACCTGTCCGAGGCCGGCCTCGATCACGCTCCCGACGCCGAGCTCGGTGGGAGCCCGCGGCTGGTCGCCGTGTGGATCGTCCCCGAGCCGGTGTTCGACGACGTGGATTGGCCGGGGGGGACCTCGGGAACCCCTGCGGAGCGGCGGCTCGATCGACGACGAATAGCAGCGCAATGGTTGGCACCCGAAGGCATCGCGATCGTCACGACCGCGGCGCACCCCTGATGGAGGCATGAGATGGCAACGGTCCCGGCAGCATATCCATTCATCAAAGTCTTGATCGACACATCGCAGCTCACGCCCATCGCACAGCGCGCGCCAGGTGTGATCGCGATCGTCGGCGAGACGGGCGGGGCAGGCACCGCGCCCGTCAACGTCCCACTCGTCGTCGATTCGCTCGCCCAGGCGGCGACGTTGTTCGCCACGGTGTCGGCGACCGGCGTGGTGACATCGACGAAGCTGTACGCGGCGATCAAGGTCGCGCTACTCCAGAATCCGCAACCGTCGAAGATCTACGCGGTCAAGGTCGACGGTACGAGCTACGACGCGGCACTCGGCGCACTCGAGGCCGCCGATGACGTGACGTTCGTGTCGCTCGCGGGTATCTCCACGGTCGCGACCCTCGCGAAGCTCAAGGATCACGCCGAACAGATGTCGGCGGCGGGTGCCAAGCGGATCGCGGTGATGATGATCGATCCGTCTGTCGCCAAGAGTGCGACCTATGCAACGACCGTCAACGCGGGGCTGACAGGCACGCCCAACCTCAAGAGTAGCGTGAGCCGAGTGATCATGGTCGCCGCGCGTGGTGCGGTCGACGATGACGGAGACCCGGCCGACACCGCGACCGCCGCGATGGCTGCGGTCGCCGGCTATCAGCCGCAGACGTCGATCGTCCTGAAGCAGTTGCGCGGGATCACGATCCCAGTGGAGAAGCAGTACAGCCCGTCGGAGATCAAGGCGCTGTCCGAATTCAACATCGTCCCGATCATCCAGCCCGCCTTGATCGTGGGTGGCGGCTTCTACTTCGCGGAAGGCCGAACGTTCACGAGCGACGCGAGCCTGCTCTACGTCGATACCGTGCGGACGCTCGACGACATCGACTTCCGCCTCAAGGCCGGCTTGATCGGCGCGATCGGTGATGCCCGGATCACGAAGCCCGGCCTCATCGGGCTCAAGACCCGGATCGACGGGGTGCTCGGCCCGGTCAAACGCACCGAGATGATCGACGACTACACGATCGACATCCCGGTCCTGACGATCCTGTCGCGCCCCGAGTCGGCCTGGACCGCAACCGAGCGCGCTCTCGTGACAACGGCGCGATCGACCCGCACGCTGGACGTGGTGCTGAGCGTCGAGCTGGGCCCGCAGGTCCACGTCCTCATCATCCAATTGCAGCCGCACTACTAGGAGCAGCCATGGCCGACAATCTGGACTGGAAGACCCGACTCGCCGTCACGTACACCGATGCCGGCAAGACCGTCGCGATCACGCCGATCGATTCGTTCTCTCCGACGTTCTCGCTCGGCATCGAGGCGATCCATTCGATCGAACGGACCCACGTCGGTGCCGTGTTCTCGCCGCAGTCGATCACGTTCTCGATGACCGTGAAGGCGATCGGTGACGTCGCGGCGCGGCTCACCGCCCTCGCACTCTCGGGCACGCGCTTCGCGATCACGCTGCAGGAGAAGGCCGGCAACGACTGGGCGTTCAACTCCGTCGTGCTCTCCGACTGCATGATCACGAGCGCGACGCCGACCTCCGCATCGCCGTCGGGGGCGCCGAGCGCGACGTTCTCGGGCATCAGCATGCACGCGGCCGTTGACGGCAAGGACAACGCGCGGACCGAGATTCCGTAAGGGCGAGCTGTGGCGATCAACGACGACGATGCGCCGAAAGCGAAGCGGGTCCTCGAGACCGGCATCGCGCTCGTGCATCGCGGCGAGCTCGTCCTCCCCGCAGTGGGCAGCGAGGCGCAGGCAGCGATCGCCGGTGCCGACGCGCGCACGATGATCGAGTACCACTTCCCCGTCGAGATCGAGATCGTCGGCGCTGCTGCACCGCTCGATCTCGAGGCGATCAGTCGCCACGTGTTCGACAAGATCACGCGGCGCCTGCGCGAGGGGCGCTGATGCCCGTCATCGTGCACGTCCCGATCAAGCTCCGGATCTCCGCGCACGATCTCGGCGGCGTGGTCGAGCAGGTCGAGAGCGCGGTCGCCGCTGCGACGATGCGCGCACTCAAGCGGTCGTGCGAGGCCGTCGTCGATCCACGCGGCGGCTACGAGGAGGTCTGCACGCACACACCCACGTTCCGCTGGCGCGGCGCGCCGGTGACAAAGAACGTGCGCGCGGCGCTCGAGGTCGCGATCGCGAGCTCGATCGAAGACGCGATCGCGAGCTCGGGGATCCGCAAGTACGACGAGCTGCGCCGGCGCGCGCCGGCACTGTTGCCGGATCTGGCCGGCGAGCCCATCGATCGGATGCGCTACGACGAGGAGCTCGGGCTGTACTGGATCCCGAGTTACGACGCCACCGGTAAGCCGACCAAGCCCGTCAAGGTCAAGCAGCAGCCGAAGCCGCCGGCGACCGAGCCGCAGGCGAGAGTGCTCGCGAACTTCCACGCGTTCGGATCCGAGGCCGATCAGGACTTCATCGACGCATTCGGTTACCACGTCGCGGACCACTTCGCCGAACGCACGGTTCCCGACGTGTTCGGCGTGCTCTATCGGATCGCCAGCCTCGAATCGCCGGTGCTCTCGATCTGGGAACGCGGCAAGCGGACCTGGCGGATGCACGGGCTTCAGCTCGGGACGCTTCACGGTGGCACGTATGCCCCGCTCGACCTCACCAAGCTCGGCGACTACTCGTGGGAGCGCATCGCGGATCCTGTGCAAGCCCTCAAGCAGTGGCGCGAGGGCAACATCAAGTCGCGTGTGGCGAAGCTGAAAGGCGTCACCGTCAGGCGTGGAGAAGGGAACGCACAGCAGGAGGCGGCCGAGGCAAAGGCGAAGGAGGAGACTGCTGCGTACACGCTCGACTGGGAGCACACGCGCCCCGCGTTCTACAAGTTCAGCTACCCCGGCGGATTCGTGAACTATCCGATCAGGACCGAGCGCGTGCCCCAGATGCCGCCCTCTGGCTACTGCGTGATCGTGCCGCTCGCGACGCCGATCCAGATCGACGAGAACGCGGACGCGACCACAGAGCGGGGCGGCACCGGTGGCCGCACGCACCTCGGCACGCTCGGCGACCTTCCGGGCGAAGGAGGAGTCGGCGGGGAGACGATCTACGCGCTCACCTACGGTGCCGCGGGTGCGTCGAAGTTCGCGTACAAACCGCAGCCGCGCGATCCGCTCGCGCTGCCCGGATGGTCGCCCGTGTGCGAACCGTGGATGGGCGAGCCGCCGGTCGGGGCCTACGGCGCCCGCGGCGCCGAGCTCGCAGCGATGATCGAAGAGATCGCGAAGATCCTCGAGATGGACACCTGCCCGTACCCGATGAACTTCGCGGTCAACGCCGCGAAGCAGCTCGGTGGCCTGGCCGGCGGCATCGGGAGCGCGCTCACGATGGCCGACATCTCGGACTTCATCGAGGATCTCGAGGTCGGCGTCGTCGAGAATGGCGAGTTCTCGTGGAAGCCGATCCCATCGACGGCGATCGCCGAGCTCCGCCGGCTCGCGAACGTCGTGCCGCTCCTCGAGAAGCTGGAGAAGAAGATCGAGGATGTCGTGTGGCCGAATTTGCCGCTCATGGCGTGCGGCTACTTCAAGAACGACTTCGACTACGCGATGGAGTCGGACGTCGTCTGGATCTATCTGTTCACGTGTCAGATCGCACTGCTCCAGCTGCTTGCGTCCTCCGCACGCAACATCCAGGAGCGCCTCGACGAGAAGAACATCGCGAACTACGCCGAGATGGCGAAGATCCTGCTGTCGACCGTCGCGACGGATCAGGTCGAGCTCGTGCGGCTGCGCGATGCGCTGAAGAAGTTCACAGATCGCGGCAACTACCTCCTTCCACCCGAACGCGACCAGCTGATGGCGCGCGATCCGGGGTTTGCCCTGCCGGAGGCGAAGAACCTCCTCGATGCGATCGGAGAGGGCCGGCTCGTCGACGAGCTCGACTCGGCCCGCAAGACCGTGGGCACCTACTTCGAGAACGAGTGGAATATGGCCGCGCGTGCCGACCTGCGGTTCCGCGTCGAGGATCTCGACGGCTTCGTTCGCGGGTTTGCCGGGGCGGTGTCGAAGACCGGCTGGATCGAGAACAACAGCAATGGCCTGCTGGCGATCACGGACCACTCGGGCAAGACGTGGACGCTGACCGAGCTCAACGCCGCGATCTCGGCGCGCCAGGAGTTCATCGAGACGACCGATCCGATCATCCAGCACATGCGGTTCAGCGAGGACGTGCCGGGGCTGGTCCGCCATCCCGAGCGAACCAAGGACTACCTGCGCGACCTGCTGACCAAGCTACTCGCGAAGAATGGCGAGATCCGATCGGACGTGATCGCGGACGCGAAATGGGCGTTCGAGCACTCGAAGCTCGAGCTGCCGAAGGGTTCCACGGACTACTTCGGCAACCAGAGCGGGCTCCACGCCGCGGCCGATCTGATGATCCGCGATGCGTTCGGCGACGCGCAGTGGCGTTACTACCGATCGCTCGAGCACCTGTATCGCCACCAGGTCGGCTACGTGTCCCTGCGCGATACGTTCCTGTTCGTCGGCATCATCGCGCTGTCGATCCTGATGCCGCCGGTCGGCGCGGTGCTCGGCATCGCGGAGGCGGCCTGGCGCTATCACGAAGCGAAGGAGATGCTGTCGTTCTACGACGCGATCTGGGACGAGCGTTCGACGGGCATCGTCAACCGGGCCGAGGTCGAGGCCCAGATGTTCGTCGCGAAGATCGGGCTCGTGCTCTCGTTCATCCCCGCGGTCGGCGAGGTCACATCGCTCGCGTCGCGCGGGATCAAGGAGGTCGTCAAGAAGGGCCTCACCGAGGGTGCCGAGGCCGCGCTCAAGGGCTACCTCGAGCACGTCGCGGAGGAGGTCGCGAAGAAGCTCGGGCCAGGACTCGTGAAGGAGCTCGCGATGCTGCCGGTGATGAACAAGGTGTTCGAGGCCATGATCGATCCGATGGTCGACGACCTGATCCACAGGATCGAGATCGGCACCGACGTCGCGGTCTCGGATGCCGAGAAGGCGTTCTACGACGGGCAGGACTCCGACGAGCTCGTTGATCCGGAGGACGACGAGTGATCAAGTCGATCTTTCTCAAGACCGGCGAGCTCGTGCTCGAGAAGCCACTCGACGTCGCCGACCTGATCGACCGCAGGCCGAGGCTCAAGAAGCTCCAGGCGTTGCTCGAGGGGAAGTTCAAGAAGCGCGGGCTCGTCGATCCGGCAGGCGCGGCGACCAAGGAGATCGAGGCGTTCCTGACGACCTCGCTCGGCGAGCTCGGCGACGCGTACGTCGACGGCAAGGGCAGCCTGCTGAAGAAGCTGGTCAAGCTCCAGAGCGAGATCCACGAGCTCTATCTCCGGGTCATGCACGGTCGCGGCGAGGTCAAGCTCGATCTCGAGGGCTTGCGCGCCCGGTATCGCGAGATGCAGACCGTGTTCGACGAGCTCGGCAAGAACGTCGAAGAAGTTGCGGCCTCGGCGAAGAAGCCCACGACCGACGCCGCGGCCAAGGCGATCGACGTCGAGCCGACGAAGGTGCCGGCCGGCAAGACGGTCGTGCCCGCGCACGTCCGTTTCGGGACGCTGAAGTTGCGCAAGGGCTTCAAGGCCTTCGTCGACATCATCACCGGTAAGAGCGGATGGCGCGCGAAGCTGAAGTCGGGTGTCGTCGAGTTCTTCGTCGAGGACAACAAGCTCTCGGTGAGGTCGACCAAGAGCGGCAAGACGACCACGTTCAAGGAGTTCGACACGCTCGGCAAGTACAAGGACAAGCCGCT
Organism: Kofleriaceae bacterium; assembly: GCA_039922635.1. Taxonomy (GTDB): domain Bacteria; phylum Myxococcota_A; class Polyangia; order Haliangiales; family Haliangiaceae; genus JABFXX01. Next base: position 25,029 of record JBDTEH010000271.1, read on the forward strand.
GTCGACGCGCGTGATGCAGGCGCACCACGGCTGCCAGAGCAAGTTGATGTCGGTGCTGTTCGAGGATCTGTACGACCCGAACGAGGCCCCGACGATCTGGTTGCGTGACAGCACCGGCGATTCACCACACGGGCTGATCACCCACGCGATCCAGAACCCAAGCGAGGCGACGCGCATCAAGACGAGGGACCTCAGCTATGGAATGATTCGGGACTGGGCCGTTGCCGACCTCAAGGCTGCGGGTGCTCCTGACGATGCGATCC
>JBDTEH010000272.1:0-55992 GCA_039922635.1 Kofleriaceae bacterium
CGCTGGTCGCCGCGTCGACGGCCTACGTCGACCGCTTCGACATGGTGCCCGGGCTCGACTACGCGAACCGGGCGCTCAATGCGTGCACCGCCGCGAAGGACCGCGCCCCCGGTGCGTGCCCGAGCCCCGATCAGGTCCGTATGGAGCTTTACCAGGCCAACCTCGCCGCCAGCGTGAAGTCCGGTTACAACCCGCGGACCGAGCGGCTGAAGTTCATGAAGGCGGGGGAATCCGCCCTGTTGCAGATCCACCTCGACCCGCGCGATACGGAGCGCGGCAGCGGGGCGGGCTCGGGAAGTGCCGGTAGTGCGGGCTCGGCAACCGCGCCCTGACCCGGTATCATGGAACCATGCGGTGGACACTGCTCGCGGTCCTGACGGTAGCGTGCGGTGGTACCTCGGCCAATCGACCGCACGTGCAGACCGCGCGCGAGATCGTCGATGCAGCGAGCCCTGCGATCGTGCGTGTCGAAGCCGGTGAGGATCGGGTCGGTACGGGTTTCATCGTCGACCGCAGCGGGCTGATCGCGACCAACCTGCACGTCATCGAGGGCGAGTCGACGATCAAGGTCAAGCTCTACAAAGATGAGGGCGAGTATCAGGTGGTATCGATCGCCGGTGTCGACCGCGGCCATGACCTCGCGTTGATGCGGATCAAGCCGCGCGGCAACCTCCCGGTCGTGAGGCTCGGCGACTCGAGCATGGTGTCGGCCGGCGATCGGATCTACGCGATCGGCAACCCGCTGGGCATGGACTACTCGGTCAGCGACGGGTTGATCTCGCAGGTCCGGCAGCTCTCGGCCGAGCTCACGATCCTCCAGATCAGCGCACCGATCTCGCAAGGCAGCTCCGGTGGTCCGCTGTTCAACCAGTTCGGCGAGGTCGTCGGCGTGACCACGATGATCGTGACGCAGGGTCAGAACATCAACCTCGCGGTGCCCGCCAACTACCTCCTGCCGATGGTGAAGCAGCAGCAGGCGATCGACCTCGGCGAGTTCGCGAAGGCGACCGAGGAGCTCGCGCACGCCCACGGCGAGGGCACGCAAGACGACGGCGGCGACAAGAGCGATCCGGACAACATCCGGATCGAGCGCCACGTCCCGTTCCATGCGGTCGCGGTGCTCGACGGCTGCGCGCAGAAGGACATCGAAGACATCGTCCAGTCGATCGGCGAGGCGATCCAGAACGGCGCCCCGCTCTACAACACCGGCAGCCCGCAAGGCTTCGAGGCCTGCTACCGGATCTACGAAGGCACCGCGCTCAAGTACGAGAAGGACGCGGCGTGTAAGGGCGTGCGCTCGGCGTTCGGCGACGGCCTGTTGCGCGCGAGCGCGCTGAGCTCCTACAAGGAGAAGGCGTGGGCGATGCGCGACGCGTTCGACGGCCTGCTGAACGTGTCGCAGCGATGGGCGCAGCAAAACGTGCCCGCGCCCAAGCCCTGAACCGCCGTGATCCTGTACCTGTTCGACATCGACGGCACGCTGCTCGACGCGCACGGTTCGGGGCGCGGCGCGTTCGACGAGGTCATGGCCGAGCTCCACGGCATCGCCGACGCGAGCGCCGGCATCCGCTATGGCGGCAAGACCGACCACGCGATCGTCGACGAGATCTTTCGCGCGCGGCTCGGGCGGAGCGCCGCCGAGCCCGAGCGCGCGGCGTTCCTCGCGGCGTACGTGCCCAAGCTCGCGACGCGCCTGCAGGCGAACGGTGTCGTCGTGCTCGACGGCGCGGTGACCGCGCTCGACTATCTCGCCGGCAAGGTTCGGCTCGGGATCGCGACCGGCAACATCCGCGAAGGCGCCGAGGCGAAGCTCGGAGCCGCCGGTCTCGCCGGCCGCTTCGAGCTCGGCGGCTACGGCTGCGACGCCATCGTCCGCGCCGATCTCGTCGCGCGCGCGATCGACCGCGCGCGCGAGAGCGGCGAGGTCACCGAGGTGATCGTCGTCGGCGACACGATCCATGACATCGCCGCCGCCCGCGCCTGCGGCGCGACCGCATGCGCCGTGGCGACCGGCTCGGACAGCGCGGAGCAGCTCGCGCACGCCGATGTCGTGTTCCGCTCGCTCGCCGAGCTGCCGGCCTGGCACGCGGGACAGTCAGGCTCACGGTAGCGCGGCCGCGATGTCGCCGGCCTTCGCGCGGCGCGCGACGCAGCGATCGATCGCCACGAGCGCGTGAGCGAGGCGCGGCTTGCCATCGAGGATCTTGACGACCTGGGGTGCGAACGCCGCCTGGACCTCGCCGCGTGCGGCCGCCGTGCACAGCGTCGCGGTGGCGTCGAGCATGTCCCCGGCCTGCGCCGGCGACATCCGGGCGAGGAGCTCGCCGAGGTGATCGCGGACGGTGGTCCATGCGACCGCGCGCGTGGCCGGCCGGTCGAAGTAGCCGGCGAACGCGGTCCACGCACCGCGATCCGGTAACATGGCGAGCAGCTCGGTCATCGCGTCGCCGACCTCGGCGGGCCCGAACGCTGACAGATCGAGCATCGCGGCTTCGCGTTGATCCGGATCGATTTTCGGATCGTGCGCGAGCCGCGCGAGCCGGGTAAACGCGGCGTGATCGCCACCGAGGCGCACCGCGGCTTCCCAGGGCGCGAGCTTGTTCGCGAGCTGCTTCGCGACGACGGCGGTCGCACGCGCCCGCATCGCCGCGGGCCAGTGCGCGGGTGCGATGAGGTCGAGCAGCGCGGCTCGGATCCGGTCTTCGAGCATGCCGTGAGGCTCGCCGGTGAGGTTCGCCACCAGCCGTCGCGCGAGCCAGACCTCCCATCGATCGCGCGCCGCGTCGGCGACCAGCGGATCGATCGCCTGCGCGATCGCGACCGCGATAACCTGGGCGTAGGGATCGTGATTCGCCGCGAGCTCGGTGATCTGCGCGAGCGCGAGCGCCGGTGCGAGGTCACCTCGCGAGGTCGCGGCCGACAGGTCGGTCGCGAGCGCGAGCTTGTCTCCGAGCGAGAGCTTGCCCCACGGCGGTAACGGGCCGCGCGGGCCGTTCGTCGTCCACACCACGCTGTAGTAGCCACCGTTGGTCGCGACGATCCAGCTCGGGCACGTCGCGCCGAGTGCGATTGGCGTCGCTTCGCCGACGAGCGCGCAGATCTGCCGCGGCGTGCCCGCCGAGCGCACGCACACCGGGATCTGCAGGTGATCGCGCGCCCTCGCGGTGAGCGTGGCGCCGCCCTCGCACGACAGCGCGAGGTCCACGACCGGCGCGCCGGCGTGATCGACGTACGCCGCGAGCGCCTGCGCGGCCTCGGCCCCCGCCGTGGCCGTGATCGCCGCGACGAGATCCGCGGTCGTCGCCGAGCCGTTCGCGTGGGCGTGGAGGTATGCGCGCAGCGCGGTGCGGAACACGACGGGGCCGATCCAGTGCTCGAACATCGCGAGCACGGCCTCGCCCTTGTCGTAGGCGATCGAGTCGAACGCGTTGTCGGGATCGAACGTGACCGGGCGGCGCAGCGGTTGCGCGCCGGCCTCGGCGTCGGCCGCGAGCGCGCTCTCGCGCGTGAACGCGACGTGGAGCTCCGACGGCGGATGACCCTCGTTCTGCGCGGCGACGCGCTCGCCGAGCCAGCTCGCGAACGCCTCCGAGAGCCACAGGTCGTCCCACCACACCGGCGTGACATAGTTACCGAACCATTGATGGGCGAGCTCGTGGGCGGCGATCACGGCAAAGCGGCGATCGCCGTCGAACACGATGTCGGCATCGAACGTGATCAGGCCGGGGTTCTCCATCGCGCCGAACAGGTGCGGGACGGTGACGATATCGAGCTTGGGAAACGGCAGCGGGATCGCGGTGTAGTCCTCGAGCAACGCGACGAGCCGGCCGGTCTGACGGGCGACGGCGGCGACCCCGTGCGCGCGGCGAGGAAACGTCAACACGCGCACCGGCACGCGCGCCTTGCCGGCCGTGCCGGCCTCGACGACCGCGAACGGCCCGACGGCGATCGCGAGCAGGTAGCTCGCCATCGGCGGCGTCTCGACGAACGCGACCTCGTGGCGGCCATCCGCGAGCGGCTGGTCGCGCGCGATGGGCATGTTGCCTGCGACGACATCGCCTTTCGGCGCGACGACGGTCACCCGCCACGGCGTCTTCCAGCGCGGCTCGTCGAAGCACGGCGTGATCCGCCGCGCGAACTCCGATTCGCCCTGCGAGAACAGGTACCAGCGGTCGCCGGCTCGCTGGCGAAACAGGCCCTCCTCGTCGTGCAGCGTCGCCCCGGTGAACGCGAGCCGGAGCGTGAGCTCGCGCGGCTGGAGGGTCTTGCCGAAGGTCAGCGCGACCATGCGATCCGCCGCGGGCACCGTGACGACGCCGAGCGCGCCGTCGTCCCAGCGCGCGTCGGTGATCACGATCTGATCCGCGTGCACCCACACGTGATCGGTCACGCGATCGACGCGCACGCGGATCGCGACCGTGCCGCCGAACGCCTCGCGATCCGGATCGACCTCGAGCCGGAGGTCGTACGCGAGCGGCGTCACGCCCTCGGGCAGATGCACGCCGGGCACCACCAGCACCGGCGAGCTCGCCGGCTTGGCGTCGCCGGGCGCGGTGGCCGGGATCGCCGTCGTCGCCGGAGCGGTCGTCGAGCTCGGTGCCGGTGCCGGTTCGATCGTCGCCTCCGGCCCCCCGCACGCGAGGCCCGCGCACGCGGTCGCGACCACCAGCAGCCGTTGCATCCCGATCATTGTGACGTAAGGTCGGGCCGTGTGCCGGAACATCAAGACCCTGTTCAACTTCGCGCCGCCCGCGACCGATGACGAGGTCCGTGCCGCATCGATCCAGTTCGTCCGCAAGCTGAGCGGCTACACCGCTCCCTCGAAAGGGAACCACAAGGCGTTCGAGCGCGCCGTCGAGAACACGTTCAGGGTCGCCCGCGAGCTGATCGACTCGCTCGAGACCGAGGCACCGCCGAAAGATCGCGCGACCGAGGCCGCCAAGGCCAAGGCCAAGAACGCGATCCGCTTCGGCCGCGCGTGACCGCACGCAGGCGCGGTTGCCGGCGCGGCAGTTGCGTTTAGCGCCGCCGGCTCGGCCATCCAGCGGGCCGGGTTCAGCACGTGCGCTTGTTCACGCGAGGAACCGCGTTGGGACTCGGGGCGCTGCCCGCATCCGCGGCGCGTGCGGCGCTGCGTCGCGCGTCATCCGCCGGCTTCGATCTCGGTGATCGCGGTCGCGAGGTCCTCGGGCGCGAGCCGCGAGTTCGCGCGGATGCCCTCGATCAGATCGTCCTTCGAGCCACCGGTGTTGTCGAGGTTCGGCACCGCGCACCTGGGGTGCATGTAGCCGGCGCCGCGGGTCACCATCGTGCCGGTATCGATCTCGCGCTCGACCGCGACGCGAAACGAGTCCTTCGCGATCGGCTCCTCGCACTGCATGCACTTCGCGCGGCCGGTCGGCGCCTTGTCCACGAACGGATAGCCGCCGGGCTTGCCCTTGCCCTGCTTGAGGGTCTCGGCCATCGCCGCCTCGAGCTCGGCCTGGTTCGCGATCGGGCCGGCATAGCCGGTCATCGCCTCCTTGAGCTCGCCGGGCAGCTTTTGAGCGGCGCACAGTAAGTGGTGCCAGGCCATGCTCGGCGTGTCACTGAACTGGTTCGAGACCTCGACGCCCAGGCGGAGCTCGCCCTTGACGATCGGTTTCTTGCAGGTGCGGCAGCTGGCGCGCCCCGACTTTGCTTCCTCGATCACGTTCGCCATCCCCCGGACGCTACCGCAAACCCGACGGTCGTGTATTGTCCGCGGCGGTGACGCGCGCCTCCCGCGACGAGCAACCGTATCCGCGCTTGACCAGCCGGATCGACCCGCGGTCGCCGGAGTTCCGCGCGAACCACGAAGCCAACGCCGCCTCGATCGACAAGCTGCGCGCCGCGCTCGCCGAGGCGACGGTCGGCGGCGGCGACAAGTACACGACCCGGCACAAGGCGGCCGGCAAGTTACTGCCGCGCGAGCGCGTCGAGCTGTTGCTCGATCGCGATTCGTACTTCCTCGAGCTGTGCCCGCTCGCCGGCAAGGGCGTGCCCGGGCATACGGTCGGCGCGGGGTTCATCGGTGGGATCGGCAAGGTCTCGGGCGTCGAGTGCGTGATCACCGCGAACGACTCGACCGTCAATGGCGGCGCGATCAGCGAGATGACCGCGTGGAAGTCGGGGCGTTGCAATGACATCGCCGAGCAGAACCGGCTGCCGACGATCTCGTTGATCGAGAGCGCAGGTGCGGACCTACCGAACCAGTCGAAGATCTTCGTCCCCGGCGGGCGTGGGTTTCGCGACCTGACCCGGCGCTCGGAGCAGCGCATCCCTTCGATCTGCCTCGTGTTCGGTAGCTCGACCGCGGGCGGCGCATACATCCCGGGGATGAGCGACTACGTCGTCATGGTGCAGCACCAGGCGCAGGTCTATCTCGCCGGCCCACCGCTCGTGAAGATGGCGATCGGCGAGGACACCGATCACGAGGAGCTCGGCGGCGCCGAGATGCACTCGCGAGTCTCGGGGGTCAGCGACTACCTCGCGCGCGACGAGCACGACGCGATCCGGATCGGCCGCGAGATCGTCGCGCACCTCGAGTGGCAGAAGGGCGGCCAGCCCCGCGCGCGCGCGGTCGAGCCACCCGCGTACGCGGCCGACGAGCTGCTCGGCATCGCCTCGCCCGACATCAAGGTCCCGTTCGATCAGCGCGAGGTGATCGCGCGGATCGCCGACGGCTCGCGGTTCTCGGAGTTCAAGCCGCTGTTCGGCACGACGCTGATCTGCGGCTGGGCCCACCTCCACGGCTTCCCGATCGGGATCATCGCGAACAACGGCACGCTGTTCTCGGAGTCCGCCCAGAAGGGCGCGCAGTTCATCCAGCTGTGCAACCAGTCGGACATCCCGCTGCTGTTCCTGCAGAACACGACCGGCTTCATGGTCGGCAAGAAGGTCGAGCAGGAGGGCATCATCAAGCACGGTGCGAAGCTGATCAACGCGGTCTCGAACTCGACGGTCCCGGCGATCACGATCATGACCGGCGCGAGCTACGGCGCCGGCAACTACGCGATGATGGGTCGCGCGTACGCGCCGCGGTTCTTGTTCACGTGGCCGAACCACCGCATCGCGGTGATGGGTGGCAAGCAACTCGCCGGCGTGCTCGACATCATCCAGCGCGACGCCGCGGCGAAGCGCCACGAGGCCGTCGACGAGCCGCGGCTCGCGGTCATGAAGAAGATGACCGAGGAGATGATCGACAAGGAGAGCGACCCGTACTTCGCGACCGCGCGGATGTGGGACGACGGCATCATCGATCCGCGCGACACCCGCACGGTGATCGCGATCGCGTTGTCGGCAGCCTACTCGGCGCCGGTGCACGGCTCGACGAGCTGGGGAGTGTTCCGGCATTGACCGCGGGGCGCCGCTTGACCAAGTTGCTCGTCGCGAATCGCGGCGAGATCGCCATCCGCGTGATGCGGACGGCGCGCCAGATGGGCATCGCGACGGTCGCGGTGTACTCCGATGCCGACGCCGAGGCGCCGCACGTCCGGTTCGCCGACGAGGCGGTCCGGATCGGGCCGCCGCCGGCGCGCGAGTCGTACCTGGTGATCGCGAACCTGCTCGAGGCGGCGCGGATCACCGGCGCGGACGCGATCCATCCCGGCTACGGCTTCTTGTCGGAGAACGCGGCGTTCGCCGAGGCGGTCGCCGATGCAGGGCTCGTGTTCGTCGGACCTCCGGCCGCGGTGATCCGCGCGCTCGGCTCGAAGCAGGCCGCCAAGCGCCTCGCCGAGCAGGTCGGCGTCCCGATCGTGCCTGGCTATCACGGCGACGATCAGCACACCGAAGCGCGCGACGGGCGCGACGGGCTCGCCGCGCGGGCGCGCGCGCTCGGCTTTCCGGTGCTCGTCAAGGCGAGCGCGGGCGGCGGCGGCAGGGGCATGCGCGTGGTCCGCGGCGAGGCCGAGCTCGTGGAGGCGCTCGAACGCGCGCGCGGCGAAGCACTGTCGGCGTTCGGCGACGACACGCTGCTGCTCGAGCGTTACGTCGAACGGCCTCGCCACATCGAGATCCAGATCCTCGGCGACACCCACGGCAACGTCGTGCATCTCTACGAGCGCGAGTGCTCGATCCAGCGCCGCCACCAGAAGATCGTCGAGGAAGCGCCGTCGGTCGCGCTCGATGCGCGGCTGCGCACCGCGATGGGCGAAGCCGCGGTCGCGCTCGGCCGCGCGGTCGGCTACGTCGGCGCCGGCACGGTCGAGTTCATCGTCGATTCGAGGGATCCCGCGGGCGCGTTCTACTTCCTCGAGGTCAACACACGCCTGCAGGTCGAGCATCCGGTCACCGAGGCGATCACCGGCCTCGATCTCGTGCGCGAGCAGCTCCGGATCGCGCGCGGCGAACCGCTCGGCTACGCATCGGCGCCCGCGCCGCGCGGCTGGGCGATCGAGGTCCGGCTGTGCGCCGAGGATACCGACCGCGAGTACCTGCCGACGACCGGGACCCTGCACGCGGTCGACCTTTCGGACACCGTACGCGCCGACCTCGGCGTCACCGCGGGCTCCGAGATCGGGATCCACTACGATTCGATGCTGGGCAAGGTGATCGCGCATGCGCCGACCCGCGCCGAGGCCGCGCAGGTGCTCGGTCGCGCGCTGGAGCTGGCGTGGCTGCCCGGCGTGATCACGAACCGCGAGCTGCTCGCGCGGATCCTCGCGCATCCGGCGTTCCTCGCGGGCGAGCTGCACACCCACTTCCTCGACCAGCACGCCGGCGAGCTCGCGGCGCCGCAGCCCGGGCTCGATCGGTTGCGGGTCGCCGCGATGGCCGCGACGCTCGCCGCGATCGAGCGCCGCCGCGCCCCGCACGCGTTCGCGCCTCCGGGCTGGCGCAACGTCCGCTCGGCGGACCAGGCCTGCGTCTATCACCTCGGCGATCGCGAGCTGCAGCTCGCGTATCGCCCTGCCGGGGACGGCTTCGAGCTCGCGATCGGCGGCAAGACCATCCCGGTGACCGGCGTGACCCTCGTGGGCGACCGCGTGACGTGGACCGAGTACGGCGCGCACCGGCGCGCCGCGCGCGTGATCGCGAACGGCGGGCGCCACTTCGTGCTCGCCGACGGCGCGCTCGTGGTGCTCGTCGAGGCGCCGCGGTTTCCCGATCACGCGCACGAGGCGGTCAAGGGCGGCCTCGTCGCGCCGATGCCCGGCAAGGTCGTGAAGGTGCTCGTCACCGAAGGCCAGCACGTCGCCGCCGGCACCGCGCTGGTCGTGCTCGAGGCGATGAAGATGGAGCACACGGTCCGCGCGGCGGACGCCGGCACGGTGCAAGCGCTGCACGTCGCGGTCGGCGATCAGGTCGACGCGGACCGGCTGCTCGCGGTCGTCACGTAACCAACGGCGCGCCGCGAGGGGCGGGTCCCGGGCGGCCAGCGATTTCGCGGATCTACCTGGGATACGTCGGGTTAGTTGGTCCTGTGTCCGGGCTGGGGGACGATCGGAGCGATGCGGATCGTGTTGTGGGCCCTGTTGATCGCGGCGCCGGCGTCCGCCGAGCGTTACATCGTGCAGGCCGGCGAGACGGTCGAGAACGCGGCGGCGAGCCATGGTTGTTCGACGGAGCTGGTCGAGCGGATCAATCACCTCGACACCTCGATCGTTCGCCCAGGCACCGTGATCGAGGTACCGCACTGCACGATCGCGAGCCGATCGCGCACGCGCGCGCGACGCGCGTACCATGGCGATGGCGATGGCGATGGCGATGGCGATGCCAAGGCCAGGCAGGCGCTCGCCGTGATCGACGGCGCGACGTGGATCACCCCCGAGGACCGCGGCGAACCACACGATCGCGCCTCCCGCATCGGCGCAGCCTCGACCGCCTCCCACGCCCTCGACGTTCCGCGCGACCGCGATCGAGCTCGTGACGGCAGCATCGGCGTGCCGTGGGCCGGCGCGCTCGCCCACGCCGCGAAGCTCGAGGCCGGCGACGGCTATGTCGTGCGGCGGCCGTCGCGCGCGTTCGGGGCCAAGCACGTGGTCGCGCAGCTGCGCGCCGCGATCGGTGAGGTCCGCGCGCTGTACCCCGGCCTCCCCACGCTCGCGATCGGTGATCTATCCGCCGAGCACGGCGGCCGGATCAGCGACCATCGCTCGCACCAGTCCGGGCTCGACGTCGACGTCGGGTTCTACTTCACGAAGCTCCCGGCCGGCCCACGCGCCGGCTTCACCGAGGCCAACGCGGCGCTCGATCTCGAGGCCACGTGGGCGCTGCTCGCGGCGTTCGCGCGCACCGCCGCGCTCGCCGATGGCGTCCAGATGATCTTCCTCGACTACGACGTGCAACGCCGGCTCTACGACTTCGCGAGGCGCCGCGGCACGCCGGAGCGCGAGCTCGACTTCATGTTCCAGTATCCGCATGGCCGCGACGAGCTCACCGGGCTGGTCCGGCACTGGCCCGGCCACGCGAACCACATGCACGTGCGGTTCAAACCCGAGGGATAGGGCTCACGAGCGGACCAGCTTCGCGGCCGGCAGGGTCACCGGATCGCGCGCGACCAGCTCGGCTCCTTGCGCGCACAGCTTGGCCGCGATCGTCAGCGCGTACAGCGTCGCACCCGCGATCGAGAGCAGGGCGATGGCCGCGGCGCCCGCGCCCTCGGACAGCCAGTTGGTCGTGAAGTGCGCCATCAACATCGCGCCGACGATCAGCGCGACGAACACGCCGGTGCGGATCACGACGTTCTCCCGGACGTCGTCATCGGCACGCTCGCGGGCGAGCCGCGCCACCGCGATGAGGACGAGTGCGATGCCGATCGCCGCGACGAGCGGCACGAGCTGGGCCACCAGGCCGTTCGTGATCACCGATGGATCGTCCGCGGTCGAGCCGGAGCCGCGGTCGCCATAGAACAGCGCGTACAGGGAGGTGACGCGGGTCGCGATCATTCCCACCGCGGCCAACGCGAACGCCGCCGAGGCCGTCAACCACCACGGCGCGATCGCGGTGCGTGCCAGCGCGAGCAAGGCGCGCGCGAACAACACGAGCGCGATCGCATCGCATAACGGCGCGAGCAGCATCACGGCGCGCAGCAGCCTCGCCGCCTCGTCCGTCCGCGTGAAGCCGACAAGGAAGCCGAACGCCGCGAGCGACACCGCCGCGATCACGCGCAGCCACAGCGCGTTGCTCGCAGCGGTGAACGCCTGCCCAGCGCCGGGCCGCGGCGGTTCGGCGAGCTCGTCGCGCCGCGACCACACCGCCACGATCGACAGCCCGGCGAGCACGATGAACGGCAGCATCTGGATCACGTACGCGAACATCACCGAGTCGACGCCGGCGTAGAGCCACCGCCCGACGACCGGCAACGGCACGCCGGCGATCGCCACGATCGGCAACGCGAGCGACACCGCGGACGGGCGCGCGATCAGCGCGAAACCGACCGCGGTGGCGAGCACCACGATCGACTGCGCGTAGCGCAGGTACGCGATCCACGCGAGCACCCGGTCATAGCCCGCGGGGTGCCACTGCGCGATCGCGAGCCAGCAGCCGAGCATGACGAGCATCCCGAGCTGGCCCGCCGCGACCAGCTTGGCCCCGGTCGCCGCCCGCCCAGCCGCCGCACGCGCGAAGTAGAGCGCGCCCGCGCCGATCAGTACGTGACTCGCGACATCGATGCCGTTCGCCACCGCGGGCCACGTCGCGCCGAACATCGCCTCGCGGCTCGTGACCATCACGATCAGGTACGCGACGGAAAACGCGATCTCGAGGCCTAGCCCCAACACGAGTGCGTGCGGCAGTCGCTTCATCAGTAGCCCTCCGTCTTGCCGATGACCTCGTTCATGATCTCGCGCGTCCCTCCACCGATCGGGTACAGGCGCGCGTCGCGATTTAGCCGCTCGACCAGGGTCTCGCGCATGTAGCCGTAACCGCCGAACACCTGGACCGCGGCGTCGCACACGAAGCTGCACATGTCGGTCGCCGTGTTCTTCGCCATCGCGGCGAGGCCCGCGGGCTGCTCGCCGCGCAGGATCCGCGTGCACACCTCGCCGGTCAGCGCGCGCGCCGCGGCGATCCGGCTCGCCATGTCCGCGAGCTTGTGGCGCGTCACCTGGAACCCGACGATCGGCTTGCCGAACGCCTGGCGCTGCTTCGCGTACGCGATGGCCTCGCGATACGCGAGCTCCGCGATCGCCACGCACTGCGCCGCGAGCGCCAACCGTTCGCCGGCGAAGTTCACCATGATCATCGGGAACGCGCCGTGCTCGGGCCCGATCCGATTCGCGACCGGCACGCGCGCGCCGTCGAAGTGCAGCTCGGCGGTGTCGCTCGCCCACCATCCGGTCTTCTTGAGCTTCTTGGCCACCGTGAACTGCGCGCGCTCGATCACGAGCAATGACACGCCGCCGTGACCCGGTCCACCGGTGCGCACCGCGGCGGTCACGAAGTCCGCGCGCGTGCCGCTCGTGATGAACGTCTTCGCGCCCGTGACGATGTAGTGATCGCCGTCGCGCTCGGCGCGCGTCGCGAGCGCGGCGACGTCGCTGCCGCCCCCGGGCTCGGTGATCGCGAGCGCCGAGATCTTGCCCTCCGCGAGGCACGGCCTCACGAACCGCTCGTGCTGCTCCGGGGTGCCGAACCGCACGATCGGCGGCAGCGCGATGCCGTGCGTGCCCAGCCCGACGACGGTGCCGACCGAACGTCCGGCGAGGATCAGCTCCTCGCACGCGACCAGCACGTGGCCGAGGTCACCGCCCTGCCCGCCCAGCGCCTCGGGATAGCCGATGCCGGTGAGGCCCGCCGCGCATGCGGTCTGGTAGAGCTCGACCGGGAACTCCTCGTTCTCCTCCCAGGCGGCGCCAAACGGCATGATGTGATGAGTCGCGAACTTCCTGGCGGTCGCACGAATTGCGGCGTGCTCCTCGGTCTCGAACAGGTACCCCATCGCCGCGCGAGCATACGCCAACCGGTCAAGTCGTCACGTGATACCAACGCGGCATGGCCTTGCCGCCGCGCCTGGTGCGCTCGCAGTTTCTGTCGTGGTTCGCCCACATGGGCGCGGTCTACCTGTTCCACGACCTGTTTGGCTACCTGATGGAGATGAGCCCGGATATCGCGGACCTGATCGAGGCGTTCGCGACCGAGGCCGACGCCCAGGAGGTCCTCGCGCGCTTCGCCGACCGCTTCGAGGGTGCCGACCCGGCGCAGTTCCTCGACGTGCTGGTCGCGCACGCGGTGCTGCTCGAGCCCGACGAGCCCGAGCTCGATAACGTGTGGGCGTTCGCGCCGATCAAGGGCAAGTGGAACATCTGGCGCCGGCGCGACGATCGGTTGACGCTGTACACCGCGTGGGGCGAGCGCCCGGTCACCGAGATCATGCTCGATCCCGAGGAGACCGCGATGTGGGACGCGTTCGACGGCGAGAAGCGGCTCGCCGAGCTACGCCTCAAGCACGACGCCAAGAAGCTGCAGGCGCTGGTCCGCCGGCTCACCCACTCCGACGTCCAGGCCGTGAAGCTCTCGTTGATGCCGTGGTCGGCCTACGCGAAGCGCCCGGGCCTGGCTCCGGCGTACCTCGCCTCGACGATGCCGTACCCGCCGTGGCGACCGGGCACGCCGGTCCCCCCGGCGGTCTCGCTCACCGACTACTACCGCCACGACGTCACCGAGGCGGACGCGCAGTTCGATCATCAAGAGACCACGCTGTCGCACCTGCTCCGCGTGAAGCACCCCGCGCTCCGCGACCGCACGTATGGCGAGACGCTGATCGACACGCTCGTCGCGCGCGACCTCCTCCCCGAACGCCGCGTGCGCGTGCTCGAGATCGGCGCCGGCCTCGGCTATGTCGCGAACGACGCGATCGCGCGCCTCGTCGCCGGTCACCGCGAGGTGGAGTACACGATCGTCGAGCTCGCCCCCGCGCTCGCGGCCGCCCAGCGCGAGCACCTCGGGGACCGCGCGACGTGGGTGATGGGCGACGTGCTCGCGGTCGAGCTCCCCGAGGCCACGTACGACCTCGTGCTGTGCAACGAGATGGTCGGTGACCTGCCCGCGCTCCAGCTCTCGCGCGCCGACATCGGACTCGACATCGATGGCACCGGCACCGCGGATCCCGAGCGCGTGCGCCTGCGAGCGCCGCTCGCGGCCGAGACCCACCTCCGGCTCGACGACGCGCCCGAGCCGTTCTACCTGCAGACCGGCGCGCACGAGCTGATCGCGAAGATCGCGCGCTGGCTCGCGCCGGGCGGCACCGCGGTGGTCACCGAGTTCGGCGACACCAACGCCTGGCCGCGGCTCTCGACCCACCTCGACCATCCGGAGCTGTCGACCCACTTCGGTCACCTCCAGCAAGTCGCGCGACAGTCGGGCACGACCGCGGAGATCGAGTTCGTGATCGACCTGCTCGACTTCGATCGCGACCAGCGCGGCCTCGCGACCACCCGCAGTCAATTCCGCGCGTTGCGCGCGCTCGCGGCCGATTCCGGAGTCGAGCTCGCGAAGATCGGCTACACGCGCGAGCTTCTGGAGCACACCGTCGCGAATAGGCTCGATCTTGCCCACATCGGTGAGCTGCGTTTCGATCGCATCGAAGATCGCCTGATGGGCCTCGTCCCGCACGAATTCAAGGCTCTGATGATGCACCGGCCGCGCTGAGCCGCCCGGCTGAGCCGTCGCGCACGGCGATCCGCGCATGATCGACATGGCATCGCGGCTGCACTTCCTCGGAACACTTAGGAGGAATCATATGTCTCTTCGCCCCACCGCTCTTGCCATCGCTGCGGCTCTCGCGTTCGCAGCTCCCACCGCCTTCGCGGCTGCACCTGATCAGACCGTCGAGGTCCAGACCACGCGAACCCCAGCTCCAGTCGCCGCGTCGAACGCCGACACCCAGGGCTACGCGCAACGCGAGCAAAAGGACGCCACGCACGTCGCGAACTATCAGGGCGGCAGCACCCTCGTCATCGGGATCTCCGGTGGCGCGCTGCTCGTGATCCTGATCGTCCTGTTGATCCTGCTGTGATGCGCACGCTGCTCGTCGTCGCGCTCGCGTTCGCCACCGCGTGCACCCAGCTCGCGTATACGGGTGGCGCACGCGCGGTCGAGCCGGTCACGCTCGATCACACGTGGGTCCACGCCGCCCCGACGCCGATCGTCAAGCAAGCGCAGGAGACCGACTGCGGCCTCGCCGCGCTCGCGATGGTCGCAGGTTCGTGGGGGCATTCATGGACGGTCACGGAGCTCGCTCGCGCGATGCCGCCCGGCGACAAGGGCGTGCGGCTCGCGACGCTGCGCGACTACGCGAGGGCCCACGGGCTCGAGGCGTTCGCGCTCGCAGCGACCCCGAAAGATCTCCAGCACGAGCTCGCCGCCGGACGGCCGGTCGTGCTCGGCTTGATGTTGCCGTACGACATGCAGCACAACCGGAGTCACTACGAGGTCGCGATCGCGATCCGTCCCAGCGATGGCTCCGTGATCACGATCGACCCTGCCACCGGGAAGTGGATGACCCGGTCCAGGCAGGTGCTCGACGCGGAATGGAAGGCCGCGCGCTACGCGGCGCTCGTGGTCACTGCGGCCATGTGACGCACTCTCGGCGGGCGTGTTAGCGTCGCGGCGATGGCCAAAGTCCTCGAGTACAACGCCACGCTGGTCGAGCGCGTCGATGTCACGGATGCCCTCACGATCTTCCGCGTCCAGCCGGATCAGATGCCGGCGGAGCGGCCGTGGTTCGTACCCGGCCAGTACTGTGTCCTGGGTTGTAACAACGGCGACAAGCCCGAGCTCGGCTCGACCCGGCGCTCGATGTCGATCGCGTCGGCGCCCGAGGACGAGGGCCCGGTCGAGTTCTACATCCGCTGGGTCGCCAAGCCCGAGTCCGAAAATCCGCTCACCCACATGCTGTGGAAGCTCCAGACCGGTGATCGGATGTACATGCGCGCGGTCGCGGCCGGCGTGTTCACGGTCAAGGACACGATCGGCGTCGCCGATCGGCGCCTGCGCGTGCTCGTCGCGGCCGGCACCGGCTCGGCGCCGTTCGTCAGCATGGTGCGCAGCGAGCTTCGTCGCGACCCGGACGCGGATCTGTCGAACTACGTGCTGCTTCACGGCGCGTCGTACCCCGCCGACCTCGGCTATCGCGAGGAGCTGATCGAGATGATCGAGCGCAACAAGCTCAGGTACTGGGGCACGGTGAGCCGGCCCAAGGAGGCGCCGGACTGGAAGGGCGATGTCGGCCGCGTCGAGGCGTTCTTCGAGGGCGCCCGGCTCGCCGATCTCGAGCATCGGTGCGGCCTGCCCGAGGGCGGCTTCACGCCCGACAACGTTGTCATCTATATCTGCGGGCTCACCGGCACGATCACCGGGACCGTGATCCCGCTGATCGATCGCGGCTTCATCCCCGACTTCAAGCGCATCCGCGAGGCGCTCGGCGTGCCCGCCGACGCGAAGGACAGCGTGTTCTACGAGCAGTACGACACCGAGCCCGTGATCGACATCAAGAACCCCACGGTCGTCGAACCGCTGCGAGCGCGCATGCAAGCGGCGCTGGCGAAGCTGTGAGCGGCGCGTTCGTGCTCGGTGCGACCGGCTTCGTCGGGCGCGAGGTCGTCCGCCAGCTCGCGGTGCGCGCGACCCCGGTCGTCGCGCACGTGCGGCCCAGGAGCGCCGCGGAGTGGGCACCCAAGCTCGAGGCGCTCGGTGCGAAGGTCGATCGCTCGGACTGGGACGTCGCGGTGTTGGCGGCTGCGATCGACGCCGCCGGTGCGGAGCAGCTCTACATCTTGATCGGGACGACCCGCTCGCGCGCGAAGGCCGAGTCGGTCGAGGGGGACATCTACGACAAGATCGATTTCGGTCTGACCCGGATCGCCGTCGACGCCGCGCTCGCCACGAAGGCGCGACCGAGGCTGGTCTATCTCTCGGGGCTCGGCGCCGATCCGGACGCGCGCGGCGCGTACATGAAGGCGCGCGGCAAGGCCGAGGAGGCCGTGCGCAGCTCGGGGCTCGAGTGGGTGATCGCGCGCCCGGCGATCATCACCGGCGAGCGCGACGAGTCGCGGCCCGGCGAGCGCGCCGGGGCGATCGTCGGTGATGGCCTGCTCGCGGTCGCGGGTTTGGTCTCGAAGCGGCTGCGCGACAAGTGGCGCTCGACGACGCCCGACGTGCTCGCCTCGGCGCTGATCCGGATCGGCGAAGGCGGCGAGCACGACCGCGTGTTCGACGGCTCGGACCTGCGGTAGTCCGGCGCGGTCAGTCGAAGTTCTTCGGCGGACTGGTCAGCACCAGCACGCTCTCGGCCTGGCCATCGACGACCTCGCAGTCGACCTCGAGCTCCGAGATGTGCGCCTGGATCTTGCGCATCGCCTCGCGATCCATCAGGTCGTTCGGCAACCCGACCGCGCACACCGTGACATCGCCGGCGGGCACATCGGTGAAGTGCGCGATCAGATCGCCCGCGCGGTACTTCGGCACCAGCGGCTTGGGGAGGTCCTCACCGGTGACGTGTGCGCCGAATTGCGTCGCGATGTTGAGCCCGTTCGAAGCCGCGGCGTTGAGCTGACCGGCGGTCGCGAAGTGTTGTCTGCCGGGGAACAACAGGATCTGGGCGGTCTCGATCGGCGTGGTCAGCTTGCTGCGGACGAGCGTGTCGAGCGTGCGCGTCGTCGCGGTCGCATCGAGCTTGAGCCCGGTCACCGGCTCGTGCCCCGCCGGCACGGGCATGAACCGCACATGGTCCTCGCGGCTATCGTGCGAGGTCGCCACGCCGACCGCGACCTTGGTCTGCTGGACGCCGTCGGCGCTGAACGAACCATCCGGCATGCTCATCGCCATCTGCTGGATCAGGAGCGGCGCGGGATCGTTCGGGTCCTCGATCACGATCTGCGCCTGCGTGTAGTCGAACCCGCCGAGCGTGACCTTGCCGGCCAGCCGGCGGGTCGGCAGGACGACGAGCCTGACGTGGTCCCCGACCGCCGCGCCGATCGAGCGGCGATCGCCGAGCTGCGCGAACACCGCACCCTGATCGGGGCCATCGGGGATGACGAAGTGGCCGTGGTCGTCGGTCGTGACGATGCGCAGGTGGTAGTCGGGAAGGTGGTAGCGCGACAGCGGCAGCACGCCGACCGAGTCGGTGTAGATCAGCCCTCCAGCTGCGACGGTGGCACCAGCGACCGGCCGGCCCCGCTGATCCACGACCTCGCCGTCGATCTTGCGGTCACGCTTGGCATCGGGAACGGGCTTCCACAGCCGCATCAGCTCGGCGTGACCTCCCGCGACATCGCCGAGCCAGTAGCGCGCCAGCGCGTCGTCGCGCTCGAGCTGGACCGCGAGGTGGTGGTCGTCGGGGCCGTCCAGCCCGCGCGCGGCCGGCAGCCACTTCGCGACGATCGCGCGCACGTCGTTGATGTCCGAGATCTTGTTACGGTTTAGCCGCAGCTCGATCCCCTCGAGCGCTGCGCGTACGGCCGCGCGCGGCAGGTTCGCGTTGGCGTACGCCTCGATCGCGTGATCCGAGAGCTCGTAGGCGTCCTTCCAGTGATCTTGCTGGCTCGCGACATAGGAGCGCAGGATGTCGACGCGGGCCGTCAGCTGCGGCTCCTTGACCTTGTCGATCGACGCGCTCGCGCGCTCGATCGCGTGCATACCGCGCGGGCCGATCATCGGGAGCTCGAATTGATACGGCGCATTCATCAGCAACAGCTCTGCCTGGAGCCGCTCGTCGTCGCACTGCTCCGAAGCCGCGAGCGAATCGGCGAGCGCCGCGCGCTTGGCGGGATAGTCGTCCTCGGCGTTCTCGACGGCGATCAGCGCGAGCGCGCGGCTGCACGGATCCAGCCCCGGGCGGTCCGCGAACGCGCGCGCCTCCGCGAGTGGGGCGTGCTTCGGATCCGCATCGCCACGCGCGATCAGGTTGAACGCCGCGACCGTATCCGGGCTATCCGCGAGCGTCAGCCGTGGTGGCGACGGCGTCAGGCACACCGACGGATCGACGAGATTGCCCGCGAGATCCTCCTCGGTTTGCTTCGCGACGCCGTCGTAGGCCTTGCGGATCACGTCCATCCGCGCCAGCACCTGGTCGAGACAGTGCAGCTGTTGCGGCCGCGCGATCGGATCGGCCGTGCACGCCGTCGCGCGTGCGACCGCCCAGTGGCTGACCTGCGCGTTGAACAGCTCCGATCGGCCCGGCGACACCCCGGCCGCGAACGCTTTGGACCACACCGTCGAGGGATCGAGCGCCGGCGGATCGCAGGCCGGCGCGCCGTGATGCAGCGCGACCATCGCGACCCCGCCCGCGACCAGCGCCCCGCCCGCGATCAAGAACGCGATCCCGACGTGACGATCGGCGCGCGCGATCCGTGCGAGCAGGGCGTCCATGTTCGGCCAGCGCTTCGCCGGATCCGGATCGAGCCCGCGCACGAGCGTGCGGCGCAGCCGGCGCGGCAGCTTCGATTGATCGAGCGTCTCGGGGCCACGCCGGACGTCCGATTTGAGCTCCTCGACGGTCTCGCCCTTGAACGGCCGCGCGCCGGTGAGCGCTTCCCACAGCGCGACGCAGAACGCGAACTGATCCGCCGGCGGTCCGACGGTGCCGCCGGTCCATTGCTCCGGTGCCATGTACGCGGGCGTGCCCAGCACCGCGCCGCTCACCGTCAGGCCCGACAGCCCACTCGGCTGCGAGCCCGCGGCCGCGCCCGGGCGCAGCGTGACGTCGAAGCCCACCGCTGGAGAGGGCGCCGGTAACGGTCCGGCGTCGACGCCGCGCGCGAGCCCGAAATCGGTGACGACGATCCGGCCGTCGCGGCGGCGCAGCACGTTGTGGGGCTTGAAGTCGCGGTGGACGAGGCCGGCGGCGTGCGCGGCGGCGAGCCCACGCCCCGCGGCGCAGAACGCCTCGACGATGTGTGCGACCTCGCGCGGCTTGCCGGCGAGCCACTCGGCGAGGGTCTGGCCGTCGATCAGCTCCATCGCCACATAGTCGCGATCGTTCGCCGTCCCGACCTCGTGGACCACGACGACGTTCTCGTGGGTGAGCCGGGCCATCGCGCGCGCTTCACGCAGCAGGCGCTGGCGCGCATCGCCGAGCTGATCGACGGACCGCAACACCTTGAGCGCGACCCGGCGCTCGAGATCCGGATCGAACGCGGCGTGCACCACGCCCATGCCGCCTTCGCCGAGCATGCGCTCGAGGTGATAGCGGCCGAGCATCGCGCCGAGCTCCGGCTGGGGGGCGCCGCTGCGAGCACCGGGCGCGGTCGCGGTGCGCGCCAGCTCGTCCTCGGGGTCGCCCATCTCACAGGAGGATAGCAGTAACTTTCGAGGGATTTCGTCGTATGCCGTGGGTATGACCACGTCCAAGTCCGGCTACGACGTCACGCCGCTCTCCGAGGCGCGCGTGACCGCGCTCGCGGCGGAATTTTCGCCCGAGGAACGCCACGTGATCCTGCATCAGGGCACCGAACGGCCGTTCTGCGGGCTGTTGCTCGATCACAAGCAACCCGGCAGCTACGTGTGCCGTCTCTGCGGGCTGCCGCTGTTCGCCTCCAACTCCAAGTTCGAGTCCGGCACCGGCTGGCCGTCGTTCTTCCAGCCGGTCGATCCGGCGCACGTCAAGGACATCGCGGATATCAGCCACGGCATGCGCCGGGTCGAGGTCCGCTGTGCGCGCTGCGATGCACACCTCGGTCACGTGTTCGACGATGGTCCCCCGCCGACCGGACAGCGCTACTGCCTGAACTCGGTCTCGCTGACGTTCGCGCCCGAGGGGCAGCCGGTCGCGCTGCGATCCTGAGCCGGTTCGCGAAGCCCGCGGGCGCGGCCCCCCGCAACCACGCAGCACGGGTGATAGCGTAGGGCGCCGTGGCGCTCGCACTTCCGTTCCAACCACCCGTCGCGCCGATGCTCGCGAAGCTCGCCTCGGACATCCCCGAGGGCGAGCAGTTCATCTACGAGCCCAAGTGGGACGGCTTTCGCGCGCTCGTGTTCAAGGCAGGTGACGAGCTCTACCTCCAGAGCCGCGACCTCAAGCCACTCGGCCGCTACTTCCCCGAGCTCGAGGTCACGCTGCGCGCGCAGCTACCCGCGAGGTGCGTGCTCGACGGCGAGATCGTGATCGCGCACGAGGGCCGCCTCGACTTCGACGCGATGCTGCTCCGCATCCACCCCGCCGCCTCGCGGGTCGCGATGCTCGCCGCGGACAAGCCGAGCTCGTACGTGGCCTGGGACCTGCTCGCGCTCGGCGACGAGGATCTGCGCGAGGCACCGCAGCTCGAGCGCCGCGACCGCCTGGTCGCCGCGCTCCGCGACGCCCGGCCGCCGATCCACGTGACCCCGACGACGCGCGACCGCGCCGTCGCGCGCGACTGGTTCGAGCGGTTCGAAGGCGCGGGCCTCGACGGCGTGATGGCCAAGCCCGAGGGTCTCGGCTATCAGCCCGGCAAGCGCGCGATGTGGAAGATCAAGCACCAGCGCACCGCGGACTGCGTCGTCGCCGGGTTCCGCTGGTTTAAGGGCGGCCGCGATACGCTGGTCGGCTCGCTCCTGCTCGGCCTCTACGATGCCGCCGGCGTGTTGCATCACGTCGGCGTCTGCGCCGGGTTCAAGCAGACCGTGCGCGCCGAGCTCGCCGAGCTGTTGAAGCCGCTGCGCGACCGCGATAACCATCCCTGGAAAGATTGGGCCGAATGGCAGGACTCCCAGGGCGAGCCCCCGCAGCGCAAGCCCGGCGCGTCGTCGCGATGGAATCGCGGCAAGGACCTGTCGTGGGAGCCGCTCCGGCTCGAGCGGGTCTGCGAGGTGTCGTACGATCACCTGCAGGGCACGCGGTTCCGCCACGGCACGCACTTCCAGCGCTGGCGTCCCGACAAAGCGCCACGTGACTGCCGCTACGATCAGCTCGAGGAGACTCCTGCGTTCGAGATCGCCCAGATCTTCGGCGGCGATCGCGTATCATCGTCGTGATGCGCTGGTTGCTGCTGGTGGTCGCGCTCGGGGGCTGCGACGTCGTGTTTCACATCGACGAGATCCCGGCTGGCAGTGGTAGTGACGGCGGTAGCGGCAGTGGTAGTGGCAGTGGCGGTGTCTGCGAGGGCACGCTCGTCGGCTTGTCCGGCTCGGGCGGCGCCGGGCTGGTGCAGGTGTGCGTCACCTCGATCGAGGCGATCGATCTGCCGGCGACGATCGACACCGGCTCGTGCGCGATCATGGTTTCGCAGCCAACCGGACCCGCGCTGTGCGTCTATGCCGGCAAGACGATCGGCGTGCCCGCGAACGTCCGCGTGGTCGGTTCGCACCCGCTCGTCCTCGCGGCATCTGGAACGATCACGATCAGCGGCACGATCGATCTCTCCGGCACGGCCACAGAGCCAGGCCCGGCCGGCGATACGCCGAATTGCGACGCCGGCTCGGGTACCACGGGCACGATCGGCTCGGCGAACGGTGGCGGCGGTGGTGGCGGCGGTAGCTTCTCGACCGCCGGCGGTCATGGCGGCATCGCCGGCGGCACCGGCGGCAACCCGTCCAATGTCGGCACGGTCAGCCACGTGCGCGGCGGTTGTATGGGCGGCATGGGTGGCAACGGCCTCGCGGCCGGAGGAGCTGCGGGGCATTCCGGCGGTGCGATCTATGTCGCGTCGGCCACCGCGATCGTGGTCACGGGGAACCTCAACGCGTCCGGCGGTGGCGGCGGCCGCGGCTTCGCGGCGACCACGAGCTCGAGCGGCGGCGGTGGCGGTGGCTCGGGTGGGCTGATCGCGTTCGATGCGCCAACGCTCGACATCTCGACGGGTCAGGTCTGGGCCAACGGTGGCGGTGGCGGTGGCGGCGGCGGTGGCAACTCGAGCTCCAACGGCGACCTCGGGCTTGGCTCGACCGCACCGGCAGAGGTCGGTGCCGGTGGTGGCGGCGGAGCCGGCACGCCGCCCGGCGGCACCGGCGGAGCAGGCGCGGCGTTCGATAATTCGGCAAGTCCCGGCAATCCCTCGAGCGCCGGTGGGGGCGGTGGTGGTGGCGCGGGAGGCCAAGGGGTCGTGGTGTTCTACGGCACCACGGTGATGACCGGGAGCCAGAACATCTCGCCGACCCTCGTGCCCGACTGATCGCCGGCTCGGCTCGATCCATGCGGGCCATGGGCCATGGGCCATGCGGGCTATGCGGGCCCCATCCACTCGGTCTTCGGATCGTAGTCGGGCTCCGGCGGCGCCGGCGGCGGATGGAGCTCGGCCGGTACATTCTTCAAGTTGATCCGGATCCGGTACCACGCGGTCGCGCGGCCGCGGTTGGTGTCGACGATCACGTCCTCGGGCGCGAGCCACGGCACGAGCGCGGGGTGGCGGGCCTTCCAGCGCTCGAGACCGGCGAGCGCGTCGGGCTTGTGCTTGGCCTGCGCGATCGTGATCACCGGCAGCTTCGGCCTGGGCGCCTTCGCCTTCTCGGGCGCGCCGCCGTCTTGCTCGTCGGCGAGCGCGAGCAGCGCGTCGATCCGCGCAGCATGGTCGTCGAGCGCGGCGTGGGCGTCGCCGCGCGCGCGGTACAGCTCCGGGACGGTACGCAGCGTGAAGTCGCGCGGGTCGCACGCGAACAACTCCGCCCAGGTCAGCGGCATCGAGACGCGCGCATCCGGCGTCGCGCGCACCGAGTACGCGCTGCACGTGGTGCGGTCGCGCGCGTTCTGGTTGTAGTCGATCAGCACGCCGCGGCGCTCCTCCTTCGCCCACGTGGCGGTCGCGATTGCCGGCGCCCGGCGCGCGACCTCGCGCGCGAACGCGAGCGCGGCGCGGCGCACCGTCGCGAACGGCCACTCGGGCGCGATCCGGACCCACACGTGCGCGCCGCGCGAGCCCGAGGTCTTCGGCCAGCCGGTCAGGCCGTGCTCCGCGAGCACCTCCTGCGCGACGCACGCGACCTCGACGATCTGCGACCACGGCACGCCGGGGACGGGATCGAGATCGATGCGGAGCTCGTCGGGCTGCTCCATCGCGGTCTCGCGCACCGCGTGGGGATGGAGCTCGATGCAGCCGAGGTTGACGACCCACACCAGCGCCGCCGCGTTCGAGACCACGCACTCGTCGGCGTGGCGCCCCGAGGCGTAGTCGAACCTGGCGATCCCGACATACGGCGGCCGGTTCGCCGGCGCGCGCTTCTGGAAGAACGGCTCGGCGCCCTGCCCGTGGACGTAGCGCTTGAGCACCATCGGCCGGTGCTGCACGCCGCGCAGCGCACCCTCGGCGACGTCGAGGTAGTAGCGAACGAGCTCGAGCTTCGTGATCCCGGCCGCCGGGAAGTAGATCTTGCCGGGGTTGGACACGGCGACGTCGTACCCGGCGACGTGGACCCACTCGTGCGCGGCTTTCGCCATGGCCGATCCTTGCACGGACCTGGCCGACCGAGCATGGTTCGCGCGCATGCGCTCGCGCCTCGGGACGTTGCTCGCGCTCGCGCTGCCGATGGTGCTCGCCCGCGCGAGTCAATCGGTGATCACGTTCGCCGACGCGCTCCAGGTCAAGGACCTCGGCCCCGATGCGATCGCGGCGACCGCGACCGGTGGGCTCAACACGATGACGTTCGTGTTCTTGCCGATGGGCCTGGCGTTCATCGTCCAGAGCTTCGTCGCGCAGCTGGTCGGCCGCGGCGATCGCGACCAGACCCGCCGGTTCGCGTGGTACGGCCTCGGCTTCGCGGTGCTCGCGGGCATCATCGCGGCGGTCGCGATCCCGTTCGTCGCGCCGGTGCTCGGGCTCGCGAGCTACACGCCCGAGGTCCGGGGCTGGATGACGAGCTACATGGAGATCCGCCTGCTGTCGGTGGCGGCCGCGGTCGGCATCGAGGCGCTCGGCAACTGGTACGGCGGGCTCGGCAATACCTGGATGCAGATGATCGCGGGCCTGATCACGATGGTCACCGCGATCACGTGCAACGCGATCTTCATCCCCAGCTACGGAGTCGACGGCGCCGCGATCGGCAGCGTGATCGCGACCTGGCTCGGGTTCGCGTTCTTGCTCGTCGCGTTCTGGCGCGGCTGGGGCGGTGCCCCCAGACAGCGTGGGCCGCTCGGCCTGTCGAAGCGCGAGCTGTGGCGGGTCGCGCGGTTCGGCCTGCCGAACGGGCTCAACTGGTTCCTCGAGTTCGCCGCGTTCGACGCGTTCGTCAACGTCGTGGTCGCGAAGCTCGGCTCGGTCACGGTCGCCGGCCTCAACGTCGTGATCGCGGTCAACTCGATCGCGTTCATGCCCGCGTTCGGGATCGCCTCCGCCGGCGCGATCCTGACCGGCCAGGCGATCGGCCAGAACGCGCGCGACAAGGTGTGGGCGAACGTCAAGCTCACGCTCGCGTGCACGATCGTGTGGGAGGGCGCGATGGCGCTCGCGTACGTCGCGGCGCCGGCCCGCATCCTCGCGTGGTTCGCGCCCGCCGATGGTGGTGTGGAGCTCGTCACGGTCGGCGCGGCGATGCTCGCGATCAGCGCGATCTGGCAGGTGTTCGACGCGATCGGGATGACGCTCAACGAGACGCTACGCGCCGCCGGCGATACGGCATGGACCGCGGGCGCGCGGATCTTGATCGCGTGGGGCCTGTTCGCGCCGGCCTCCTACCTGGTGGTCGAGGAGTGGCACGGCGGCGCGACCGGCGCGATGGCCTGCCTGTGCGGCTACCTCGCGCTGCTCGCGCTCGTGCTCGCGCTGCGGTTCAAGAGCGGCGCGTGGAAGCGGATCGAGCTGATCGAACCGAAGGTCGAGGAGCTATTTGCCGAAGTTGCCGGCGAGCGTCAGTGATCCGACGAACGCCTGGACGTCGAACGTCCCCTTGTTGACCGGCATGTTCGGATCACTCGCGGTGTCGCGGCTCTGCGGCAGGACATAGAGCAAGCCGAGGTGGACCGAATACCGGCCGAACGCCTTCGAGGCCCCGACCGTGACGACGTAGCGATCGACATCGGGCAGCCGCACGGTCAGGTACGTCGCCGGGACCGGCGTCGGGTCGTACATGAAGCCCGCGCGCAGGCCGAGCCCCTGGTCCGCGAGCGTGTACTCGACGCCGAGCCGGGCGGTGACCGTGTTCTGGTACTCCTCGTCGGTCGAGATCGTCATCGTACCGGTGCCGGTCGCTGCGGGCACCACGATGTCGAGGGTCTTGAACTTGGCCCAGTTGGTCCACACCACGTTCGCTTCGATCTCGAGCTGCGGGAGCGCGCGATACGCGACGCCACCGGTGACCTGCTGGGGCAGCGTGATCGAGGTCGAGATCGGGCCATCGGGCGGCAGCTGGTTGCGATAGACCGGATCGGCGTCGAAGTTGCCGGTGCCCGAGATGTTCTCGGTGACGTCGGTCCGGTACATCGCGCCGATCGACAGCGCCGGCAGCGTGGCCGGGCGATACATCGCGCCGATCCGGGCACCGAACCCGAGGGCACTACCGCCGAGGTCCGCGGTGCCGGTCGAGTCGCCGAAGTACACGTCTTGCTGCAACTCGACCGTCGCCGGCACGATGTCCAGGCCGGCACCGACCGAGAGCCCCGGCACGTACTTGTCGAGCCTGACGCCGACCGCGGGCGTGATGAAGTACGTACGCAGCGCCTGCTTGTGGAGCTCGTTGTTCGTCGGCGCATTATCGGGCCAGGACAGCGCGAGGCCGAACGGCATCGTGAAGCCAAGGCCGACCGTCACGAGGTCGTGGACGCGCGCGCTGACGAACGCCGCCGGCAGCGGCTGTGCGCCGGTGTTCGACTCGATCTTCATCCCGGCCGTGGTGAACGACGCGATCGGGTCGACGATCGATCCGGACACCCTGACCTGGAGACCATCGGCATTGGCGAGGCCACCGACGTTATAAAAGATCGCGGAGGCGTCGGAGTCGGTCGCGGCTTCGGCGTTGCCGCGGCCGACGGCCTTGGCGTCGAACTCGTTGAGCGCGAAGCCGTTGGCGTGAGCTGTGGCGGTGGCGCCGAGACCGGCGACCAGAGCGAGACAAAGGTTCTTCATGGCCGGCCTTAGTGGTTGAGGACGAGGAAGGTGATGGCGTCGGTCTGGAGCCGGACCGTCCCGAGCGTGCCATCGATGGTGCTGGTCGCGGGGCGCAGCAGCGACGCGTGCGCGAACGTGTTGCCGGGGAACGCTCCGGCCGCGGGCAGCGTCGGATAGCGCACCCACTTGCTCGACGTCGGGTTCGTCGTGATCGCGACCGACGCGGCCGGCGTCGGGCTCGGCGCGAGATCGGCGGTGCCCGGCGTCAAGCCCGCCAGCGTACCGAGGATATCGGTCGCGTAGTTCGGCACGACCTCGTCGCCGACCACCTCCTGGATCAGGAGCTTCTTGGTCACGAGCGTCGACATGAAGTTCGCGCCGTCGGCCGGATCGATCACCCAGCGGGCGATCGTCGAGAACTGCTGGTAGCCAGGCTGCGCCTGCCAGTCCTCGTTCATGCACAGCGGCGTCGCGCTCGTGCCCGACTTGTCGCCGGCGAGCACGCCGGCATCGATCAGCGAGTCGACGAGCATGCAGCGAATCTCGAGCGTATCGGTGTGCTCGAGCACGTCGAGCAGGCCGACCGCGGGGACGTCGAGCAGCGCCGAGACGACCTCCGGCGACGTCGCGCTCGCCGTCGTGCCGAGGAGGCCGCCGAGCGACTGGCCGGCGTACACGATGTGCGCCGGATCGACCTTGAACGTCGACGGCGTCGCGCTCGTGCCGCCGGCGGTCGCGCTGGTACACGCGTGGGTGCCGCAGAACTTCGTGACGTGCACGACGCGCTGGAGATCGAGGATCGTCTGCCGCATGTTGTCGCGGGTCTGGCCGAGGTCGGCCGAGAAGATCGGCTGGAAGCACTCGGGGTTCACGGTCGGATCGGTCTCGGTCGCGCACGCGCCGTCGTTGGAGATCCGGATCGCGCGGCTACCGTGATCGACGAAGTCGATCGCGATCGAGGCGAAGTGCTCGGGCGAGGCCGCGAGCTGCGGCGCGAACGCCGCGAGCGCGCTCTTCGAGCTGGTCAGGCCATGGCCGAACACCACGGTGGGCCAGCCGGCGGCGGGCTCCGCACCCGCCGGGATGAACACGAGCGTCTGGAGCTGGGCGCCCCCTTGATCGGCGGGCGCGATCGGATCGCTCCACGCGCCCGGGATCGGGTCGCCGCCCGGCAGCGGGTTCGGTAGCGGCTGCTGATACTGGGTCGAGACGATCACGCCGCCGAGGATGTCGCCGATCGCGGCGCAGCCGACCTGCGTGCAGATGGTCTGACCGGTGGTGTAGGGTTGGGCCGGGTTGCTCGCGCCGCCCAGGTTGATCTCGAGGAAGCACAGCGTGTTGCTGTCACCCAGGTCGCACAGGTGATACGGCGAGGTCAGGCTCGTGCGGTCGATGCCGTTCGGGCACGTCGGTCCGAGATCGCACACCACCGATTGCAAGCCGAGCAGGCCCGTCGTCGTCGAGATCGCCGCGCTCGGGCTGCCCGGTACGGTCGGATCGAGCGGATCGGTCACCGTCTGGGTCGTGTAGTCCCACGCGACGAGGGTCTGGTCGCGCGTCACGCCGGTTCCTGCGAGGAACGTGAACGCGGCGACGTGCGCCTTCCACACCTGATCGAGCCCGAGGATCTCCTGGGTATCGGGCACGCCATTACCGTTCGCGTCGCCGCCCGGCACGAGCGGGGTCCGGTTGCCGGTGATGTTGCCGTGATCGTCGACCGTGACCGGATCGGTCTTCGAACGCACCAGCGCCCAGGTCGACGACGGCCCGTAGTCCTTGCCGTCGCTGGTCTTGATGCCCGGGACGACCGCCAGCGTGTACGTGCTCTTCTGCTCGAGCGGGACGAGCGGCACGATCGTCACCGCATCGATCATCGCTGGCGAGGTGCACTGGCCCTCGGTGAAGCGCAGCGTGGTCGCGGGGATCAGCTTCACCGGAACCTTCGTCGCGCTCGCCGGATCGATCGCGGTCGTGCCGTGGGTCCGCTGGTACATCACGATGTGGCCATCGAGCGTGGTCGGCTCGACCGGCGCGCTCAGCGTGATCTGCATCGCCGCTTCGAACGTGCCGAAGCCATCGAGCTGGTTCAGCGTGCCGGTCCGGGTCGCCTTCGAGGCGGAGGTCTCGCACGCGGGCGCCGGGATCGCGACCTTGCCGATCGTACAAGGCGCACCCGAGGCATCGGTCCCGGTCGCGCACAGCACCAGGTTGTTGGGAAACGGCAGGATGCTGTTCGACGGATCGAACTCGACGATCGGGCCGCTCGTGCCCTCGCCGGGACCTTCACCCGGATCGGTCTTCACGTCGGGGCAGCCGCTCGCGAGCACGAGCAAGCAAGCTAGGAACTTCTTCATGGACCCGCAGTCTACATGCGTGATCTGGAGGCGGCGAGGAACTACCGGCCTTACGTCAGCCACATCACGCGTCTTACGAGTGAGCGTATGGATTCCGCGTAGGCGGTGATGTCGGCAACGCAGCGTTGTCGTGCGCCTGCTCGGCGAGCTCGGCCTGTTTCGCGGCCGCTTCGCCTGATCCAGGTCGCTCCGTCGGATTCGCGAGCTGCGCCGCGGCATCGCTCTTGGGCGCGCGCATGTCGGCGAGCACGTCATTTATCTCCGCGCCCACGAGCACCATGATGTTCGACAGCCACAGCCAGAACAGGAAGATGATCGCGCCGCCGAGCGCACCGTAGGTCGACTCGTAGCTGTTGAAGTGCTGCAGGTAGATCCCGAACAGCGCGCTCATGCCGAGCCACGCCAGCACGCCGACAACCGCGCCCGGCGTGAACACGTGCAACGGCGCGTCGGTGTTCGGCAACCACTTGTAGATCAGCGCCCACACGAACATCACGAGCATCCCGGCGCCGACCCACCGACCCGTGCTCCAGATCGTATCGAACGTCGAACCGAGCCCGAACCGATCCATCGCCCAGTGGCCGAGGTACGGACCGATCACCAGCAGCGACAGCGCGATCACGACGAGCACCGCGATCACCAAGGTCGCGCCGATCGCGATCAGCTGGCGCCGGAACCACGAGCGGGTCTCGGGCTTCGTATAGATCGACCCGAGCGCGGTGGCCAGGCCCGAGACGCCGCGCGAGGCTCCCCACAGCGCCACGAGACCGCCGCCGATCGCGAATCCCGCGCTGTTGGCCTGGATGAGCGCCTGGACTCGCTCCACCAGGATCGGGCGCACACTGGGCGGCAGCGCCTCGCCCGCCATGTGCACGCCCACCATCACGGTCGCATCGGGCACCACCAGCAGCGCGAGCGATCCGACGAACACGATCATCGGAAACAGCGACATCACCGCGTAATAGGCCATCATCGCTGCCGAGTCGGCGATGTCGTCGTTGATGATCGCGCTGTACAGCTGCTTGAAGAACGCTCGCACGCGCATGGTCGGCGAGAATTGCAGCGCTCGTGCCAGCGGCCGCGCTCGGCGACCTGAACCGCGTGCTGGGCCGCTCGGCCCCGAGAGCCGTGTAGGCTCGCCGCATGAAGCGCTTGGTCCTGGTGTTGGTGGTCGCGTGCGGATCGTCCTCTCCTCCGGCGTCGGCTCCGCGGGCGGCTCCCGGTCCGGCTCCTGGTCCGGCGGTCACCCCACCGGCCGAGCCAGCGCCCCCGCCGCCGGTCGCCGCGGTGCAACGCTTCGCCGATCACGATCAAGGCTATGCGTTCGCGGATCCAGCTCGCCGCGCCAGGCTCGCCGCCGCGTTCCCCGCGATCGACACCGCCGTCGCCGACGAGATGAAGAAGCGCGACCTCAAAGGGCTCGCGATCGGCATCGTGATCGACGGCGAGCTCGCATACGCGAAGGGCTTTGGTGTGGTCGACCCGGCGTCGAAGGCAGCGCCCGATGCCGACACCATCTATCGCATCGGCTCGGTCTCGAAGTCGTTCACCGGGCTCGCGTTGCTCGAGTTGCGCGACGAGGGTGCCGTGGAGCTCGACGATCCGCTGACCAAGTGGATCCCCGCCGCGAGTGGAATCGTCTATCCGTCGCGGGACTCGCGGTCGATCACGCTGCGCCAGCTGCTGACCCACACGTCCGGGATGCCACGCGATGCGGGGGATCATCGCAACCCGAGCGAGGCCGACATCGCGCACGTCCTCGACGGGGTCCGGCTCGAGAGCAGCCCCGGCACGCAGTTCGTGTATTCGAACACGGGCTTCGGCCTGCTCTCGATCGTGGTCGCCCACGCCGCGCACTCGGCGTTCCGCGACGCGATGGCGCAGCGGATCTTCCGGCCGCTCGGCATGACCGCGACCACGTACGCGCGAGAGGACGTCCCGGCCGCGCACGCCGCACCTTCGATCGGCCCCGACGGCAAGGTCTCGCCCGATCAGGAAATCCTCGGCGTCGAGGAAGGCGCCGGCGGCATCTACTCGAGCGTGCGTGACATGGCCAGATACGTGGCCCTCGAGCTCTCGGCCTATCCGCCGCGCGATGGTGCCGAGTCGCCGGTCGTCCGGCGCGCCACGATCCGCGAGGCCCACAACACCGGCTTCTTCTCGGGCGCCAACGTCCGTGCTCGGCCCGATGCCAGGCCAGGCGAGCCCACGGTGTCGTTGTCCGCGTCGACGTACGGGTTCGGCTGGGGCCACAGCCACGCCTGTGACGCCGATGATCTCGTCGAGCACAACGGCCACATCGACAGCTTCTTCTCGGTCGTCGAGATGGGCGTGTCGCGCGGCGTCGGCGTGGTCGTGCTGTCGAACTTCGGCGATGTCGGTGGGGTCGCGGACCGAGCGTTCGAGGTGCTCGACAAGACCGGCGCGTTGAAACCCTACGTCGCGCATCCCGAACCATCGCCGCTGCTCGAACCCGCGATGACCAAGCTGCTCGCGATCTACAACCAGTGGGACGAGGCGGCGCTGAAGGCGCTGCTGTCGCGGCCGATCGATCCGGTCGAACACGACGAGCTCGCCGGCTACAAGGCGCTGCACGGCACGTGCACCGGGTTCACGCTCGGCGAGGTGGTGTCGGCGCGGTCCGCGCACTTCACCATGAAGTGCGAGCGCGGCACGTTCGATCTCCAGATCGATGTCAACGCCGAGGGCAAGGTCGGTGGCTTCGACGGCACCTCGACCAACATCCCGATTCCGCCCGAGGTCTCGAAGCTCGCGGCGGCCGCGGTCGGCCTGATCGGCCGGTGGGACGAGCAGGCCTACCAGCGCTCGTTCGCCGATGCCAAGGCGCTTCACGACGTCTACTTCGCAGGCTCCACACAACTGCGCGCCGAGCTCGGCGCGTGCAAGGTCAAGCGCATCGCGCACGAGGTGATCTTCTGGAAGCTCGACCTCGCATGTACCCACGGCGCGCTGATCGGTAACCTCGGGATCAAGGATGGCAAGATCACGAGCTTCAACGTGTACCCGCCACCGGACGCCCACACGACCTGCCCGACCAGGTGAGGCTCGAACCGCCACCTCGTCCTCCCGTGAGCGGTCAGTCCCACCAGAAGTGCAGCGCGGTCTGTCCGGTGTCGACCGCATGGAGATCGTCGACGATCCACTCGCCGACCTCCGCGCCGAGCAAGTCCGCCTCCTCCGCCGTCATCGCGTGGCCGGGGGTCTCTTCGCCGCCGAACTCTTCGTCGAGCTCGTCGACCTCGAGGTTGTAGATCGCGAACAGGCGCGCGCGTGCGGCCGCGTCGGCCGGCAAGCCGGCGACGAGCATGCGCTCGCGATCCTCGATCGACACCGAGGTCGCGCCGGCGGCGAACAAGGCGTCGACAAACGCGCGCGGCTGGTGCCGCGCATGAAACGAGTCACCCCCGAAGGTGTCTCCGCGGTCGAGCCATGCACGTGCGTCGGTCGGCACCATCGCGGCGAGCCTAGTACGATTCGCGCGCAGTGCCGAGGTGACTACCGGACCATGCGCACGAACGTCGCGTTCGGCTTGCCGTCGCTGCCGATCTTGACCTTGAAGATGTGCATGATCTGGCCCTGGTTCTTCGGGTTCGCCTCGCCGTTCGGGAACTCCCAGGTGTTCGTCGCCATCAGCGTGTCGCCGTTCGCGTCGCGGTAGAACGTCGGCGTCCCCGGTCCGTAGGCGCTGATCGCGGGGCGGCTGTCGAGCCAGGGCTTGGCGACCGTCTGCTTCACGCACGGACCCAGGATGCTCTTACCGCAATCGGCATAGCCGATCGCGTAGTTGTCGGTGCGATACGAGTTCCCCGAATAGAACACGTACCAGTGGTTCTCGCCGTGCGGGTCGGGCAGCCGCACGATCGCCGCGTTCTCCATCACGGGCTCCTCCCAGCCACCCTGGTTGATGTGCGTGAGCTCGGTCCAGTCACTTCCCGCGGCCCAGTTGCGGCCGTTCGGCGTGAGCGTACGGATCGAGATCGTGTTGTTGCCGCCGGCCTTGTCGAGGCGCGCGAGCAGGTGCCAGTCGCCGTGCGCATCGCGGACCGGGTATGGATCGAGCGCCCACAGCCCGCCATCGGGGCAGACCAGCGGACCGTCGAAGTCATCGACGAACGGACCGTGCGGCGAGTCCGCGTGCGCGCGGAAGATGCACATGTGCTGCGTCGTGCCGGTGCGCACGGCGGTGTAGTAGAGCATCCACTCGTGGTCGTCGATGCGAGCGGCACCCGGTGCCCACACAGCGCCGGTCGCGACGGCGAGCCGGTTGAGCTTCGGCAGCGCTTCGCCGACGCGGAGCCAGGTCTTGCCCTCGTCGTCGGAGCGCGCGTGGGTGACGTGGACGACGTCGCCGTCGTAGCTCTGGATCGCGAAGTAGGCGTGCAGGGAATCGTGGTCGCGCACGATCGTCGGCGAGCCGAACCGACCGTGGAACAACGGAAGTGACACCGCGCTCTCGACCGCGGTCAGCGAGTCGGGGTCGTCGCCGGGATCACAACCGATGGCCGCGAGCACGGCCACGAACGCAAGTACAGAGAGGCGCATGACGGTGCCCGAGCGCAAGTGCGATGCCAGCGGCAAGGTGCTGGAACCACGTCCCGACCCGTCGGCCCGACCCTACAGGTGCACACGACTGGTTGTGACGACCGGGTTGCACCCGACGGCCCCGTGCTGCGCCGCCACCCACCGAGGAGCCCCGCACGGCTGCCCGCCCGCACGGCCGCCCGCACGCCCGGCCACCCGCCCGCACGGATCGAATCACCTTGAGTACGCCCAGCAGGACTCGAACCTGCGACCTAGCGGGTAGAAGCCGCTTGCTCTGATCCAGCTGAGCTATGGGCGCGAGGCGGCGAACTTTGCACCGGAGCGCCGCTGCCGGCAAGCCTTTCAGCAAGCCCAGGAACTGGGTCCAGAGGCGTGATAGTTTCGCCGCGATGCGGACGACGATCGCGATCCTGGTGGTGGCCCTCGGACTTCAAGCCTGCAAGCAAGGCGAGAACGCCGGCGCCGAAGCGGCGAAGAAGCAGGCCGAACAAGAGCTCAAGGCCAAGGAAAACGATCCGAACGCGATCCCGAAGGTGATCAACCCACCGGTACCGGGCCGCGCGAAGCTCGACTGCGCCTCGTTGATCGATGCCGAGAAGTTCCAGCAAGAGCTGGGCGAGAAAGAGCCGATCACGGTGGCCGCGTCGAAGTCGGAGCCCGAGGCGGCGGCGAGCTGCTCGCTGTTGCGCGGCGGCAAGCGGCTGTCCGAGGCGGAGCAGAAGGCCACGCTCAAGAAGAACGGCCGGCTCGGCGTGCTGCCCGGCGACGAGCTGTGCAACATCTCGACGTTCTGCTGGACGATCGAGGATCCGGATCGGTTCGCGAAGAAGTGCGCCGAGATGAAGGAGAAGATCGACGACTCGCTCGGCTTTGCGGCGTGCATCCTGGTCGTCGCGACCGGCGAGGACGACGTCAACCGCTATCGGTTCTTCGACGACGACACCAAGTGCATCATTCAGGTCCGCGGCGGCCCGAGCATGGTCGACAACGATCTGATCGGGAAGTGCGCGAAGGGCGCGCACGATCTGATCGGGCCCGAGCAGATCAAGCCCGGCGCGCCCGCGGCCGGCACCGGCAGCGGCAGCGGCACGTGAGCCGTGCGGCCGTCCTGCTCGCGCTCGTCGCGTGCGGCGGCGCCTCTCCACCGATCCCCGCCCCGGCAGGCCCGGTGACCCCGACCAAGATCGAGATCGATCCGGCCGCGCACCTGCCGACCCAAGCCGAGGACATCGTGTTCGGCGATCACGTCCCCGGCACGCTGGTGAAGCCCGGCAAGCCGGGCAAGTTCCCCGGCATCGTGTTGTTCCAGGGTAGCGGTCCGACCGACCGCGACTGGAATAGCCCATTGATCACGACGAGGAACGGCAGCGGCAAGCTGCTCGCCGAGGCGCTCGCGTCGCACGGCGCGGTCGTCGTGCGATTCGACAAGGCCGGCGTCGGCGCGAACACCACCAAGCTCGAGGGCCAGACGATCGACCTCTACGTCACCGAGGCCCGCGCCGCGCTCGCGTACCTGCGCGCGCGCCCCGAGGTCGATCCGGCGCACGTCTTCATCGCCGGCCACAGCGAGGGCGGGCTGCACGCGATCCGCACCGCCGACGTCGAGGGCAAGGCGCTCGCCGGCGTGCTGCTGCTCTCGACGACCGGGCGCACGCTGCGCGATATCGTGCTCGCGCAGATCACGACGCAGATCGAGCGCGCCGCACCGGGGCAAGCCGAGGCGCTGGTCGCGCCATTTCGCACCGCGATGGATGACTTCATCGCCGGCAAGACGATCGATCCGAAGGCCGCGACCCCGATCCCCGGCCTGCAACAGCTGCTGGCATCGTTGACCGCACCCGGCTCGGCGACGGTCGCCCGCGGCCTCCTGGTCGCCGATCCACTCGCCGGGATCGCGAAGATCACCGTGCCGATCTTCATCTACAACGGCGAGAAGGACGTCCAGGTCGACCCGACGATCGATCCACCGCTGCTCGCGAACGCCGCGAAGGCGAACCCGGACGTCACCGTGTTCCTCGCGCCGGAGGCCGATCACGTGCTCAAGCACGAGACCCAGTCGCTCGACGAGCTGCGCGCGAACCTGGCGGCGCTCGAGGTGTCGTACAACTCGCCGGACCGCGGGCTCGACGAGGCAACCGTGGCCGCGATCGTCGGCTGGCTCGCGAAGCACTGACGCGCGCGAGCTCGTGACGCTGTCGTAGGTCCCCGTCGTGGCGCGGTATTGGCTGTGCATCCCCGCTTTAGGTCTCGCGGGGTTACGCGATCGAACTTGTGACTCTGTAGTACGTCCCCGTTTCAGGTCTTGGAGATCGTGAAGCCGGTCACGCAGCGAAACTGCTTGCTCTGATAGTCGGCGAGCACGTACTCGAGCTTGACCTGGTACTCGGCACGAAACGCGGCGAACAGCAGCTGGATGCTGGTATCGCTCAGCTCGCGGCCTTTGCACTGCAAGCCGCCCCAGCGGTAGTTGACGGTGGCCTTGTCGAGCTCGAGCCAGACGGCGCCGTGGAACAGCCGGTAGCTCGCGTCGCCGGGCTCGAGCACCATGAGCTGGGCCACCGAGGTGATCCCGGTGGTATCCGCCCGCGCCGCGGGCATCCCGAACGCGAGCACCATCACGATTGCAGCGATCACGCGCATCGCGGTCGATCATATCATCGCGGGCGCGGTCGCGCGGCGCCGCCGGCGCGTGGCAAACCAGCCCGCGAACGCGATCACGACGAGACCGCCGGGCCGGCCGCCGGCGCTGCAGATGCCGGTGTCGGGGGGCGTGGCATCGCCCAGCGTCACGGTCGCGGTCGCGGTCCGCGAGTCGTGATCGAGGTCGTACGCGGTCACGGTCACGACGTGCGAGCCGTTCGTGAGCGAGCCCGGCGCGGTGGTGGTCCACGGATCGGCGCCGAGCTTGGTGACCCGCACCCCGTCGACCTCGACATCGACCCACGCGGTGGTCGCGGGATCCGGCACGGCCTGGATCGTGAATTTCGCGGTCACGTTCGCGCCGTCGCGCGGAAACCCGATCGTGACGGTGGGTCCGGCACCGGCGACGTTCCCGATCGCGAGCAGCTTCGCTTGATCGGGCACGCCGATCCCGGTCGGACCGTCCCAGCCGGCCTTCGCGTCGCACAGCGGACCGCAGGCGCCGTTCGAGCCGTCGGTGACATCGGTGAACGCGTCGCGGTGGCGGTACACGAACTCGGGGCGCGCATCCGCGTGGCCTGCGGCGGCGAACATCGCGGCGGCGATCGGGCTCGCCGCGCTCGTGCCGCCGACGATCTGCCACTTGCCCTGCTTCGCGTTGAACACCGCGACGCCGGTGTTTGGGTCCGCGAGCGCGGCGATGTCGGCGTACGCGCGCATCTCGCACGAAGCCTCCTGCGGCGCCCAGGGTTGCATCTGGATGATCGTGCTGCAGCCGCTGCCGGCGCCGCCCCAGGCCTTGGTCGTGGTGCCATCGAAGCTCACCCCGCCGACCGCGACGACGTACGCCGAGCTCGCGGGATACTGCGCACCGGAGGCGAAGCCGTCGTCGCCGGTCGACGCGAACGTCCCGATCCCGGGATTGTTGTAGTCGCCCTCGGACGCGAGGTCGGCCGCGGACTCGCCGCCGCCCCAGCTATTACTGATCGTGTCGACCGCCAAGGCCCTCGCGACGATCTGGCCAACCTCGAGCCCCTTGCCCGCGCCGTCAGTCTGGACCACGACGATCTTGCACTTGGGGCAGATCGCACTGACCATCTGGACGTCGAGCGCGGTCTCGCCGATCCAGCCGGTATCGCTGTCGGCGAGCAGCGGCGCGGTCGCGCCGGCGTTGTTCAGGATCGTCAGACAGCCGCTCGCGATCGTGCACGGCGGCAGGCCGAACTGGGCGCGGTACGTCGCGAGATCGGACTCGAGATCCTCGTAGCCGAACGCGTCGATCACCGCGATCGTGAGGCCGTCGCCGAGGCTCGGGTCGACCCCGTACATCGCCTGGAGCTGCGGTGCGGTGAAGCCCATCGGCGTGGCGAAGTGGAGCGGCGCCCCCTCGGCATCGACGGCGACATAGCCCTTGCACGAGTGGTCCGCGCACAGCGGCCGAAACGGAGCGGCGACCGCGCTCGTGACCGAGACCACGAGCACCGCCAAGTACGCCACCACGAAGCGACCCATCCCGGCGTTCTGGCACGCCTCGCGGCCGCGTCACGGCTCGTGGCGCTCACGCCCGCTGGAACGGCGAAGCGCGCGGTTCGCAGTCAGCGCCGGCGCCGCAGCACCAGGCCGAGCACGATCGCACCCAACCCGAACGCAGGCCACGGGTTCGAGCGGCCCGCGACCGCGCAGCAGCCTGCGACCTCGACCTCGACGCACGCGCCCTTGCCGCCCCCGAGATCCTGGCACGTGAAGTTCGCCGGGCAACTCGAGGGCTCGTCGACCTCGCAGTCGGCGACGCAACGCTTGCCGACATCGGTGTCGACGCACTCCCAGCTCTCGCAGTACTGCGCGTACGGGCACGCATCACCCAGCTGGCCCGGCGGCGGTGGGTAGGCACACTTGCCGTCGGTGCACGCCTGGTCCTGCAGGCAATCGGTCGCCGCCGTGCACGCCTGGCCCTTGATCACCGTCACCGGTGCGGAGTCGGTCGCGATGCCGAGGTCGTCGGTCGCGCGCACGACGACGTCGATGATGCTGTCGGGCACCGTGGTCGGGATCGTCAGCGCGTAGTCGGCATCCGGTTGGCCGTTCGCCCCGAACGCGGCGCCCGGCAACACGGCCCACTGGCTGCCGTTCAAGACCAGCGCGACCTGCGCGACCCCGCGTTGCGCCCCCGCGGTCGCGTGCACGATCTGGCCGCCGAGGATCGTCGAGCCGGACCCCGGTCCGACGATCGTGACGTGCGGGGCGGCGGTGATCGGCGTCCCCGGACCGAACACGTTCAACAGCGCCGCGTGCGAGTTCTGGGTGCCCCCGCAACGGCACGCGCGCGCGGCATCCTCGCCGCACTGCGCACGCGAGTTGCGAAAGAACTTCTCGCCGCCGCAATCGTCGCGATAGGTCATCGGATCGCGGCAGGTCGAGCTGCCGTCGGTGAACACGTACTCGTGATCGAGCCCGAACGCGTGGGCGGACTCCTGGGCCGCGGTCCAGCAGATATCGAGCAAGCGGGTCGTGCCGGTACCGGGGTGGTGGTTCGCGAACGAGAACGAGATCACGTTGTCCTCGGCCGCGCAGTTCGCCGCGATCGGCGCGACCCCGAGGTTATCGATCGGCCGGCCGATATCACCGGGCTGCCCGGCGATGATCGCCTCGGTGTACGAGGTGTTCACCGGCAGCTGATCGGTGACGGTGATCGCGTACGGCGAATACACCTCCTGCATGCACTTCACGACCGCGGCCCAGTCGGCGTCCGCCGCGGCGCCGATCGCGCCGGTCGCGTCGGCGAACTCGCCGAGGGTGTAGTCGCCGGATGGGGGGATCGACGTGTGCTGCGTGCGCGCGTCGTTCGATGGGCCGCCGTGGACGATGCAGCCACCGCTACAACGATCGAGATAGAGGTACGGCGAGATCTGCGGCACGATCGGCGCGGTGAACGCCTCGGGCGGCGTGACCACGGTCGCGCGCACGCCCACCGGAGCGGCCGCCGCGACTCCTGCGCACAGCGCGACGGCGACCAGGGCGCGCAGCATCGCGCTCATTCTACCTCACGCGTGGCCGGTGTCAGCGGCGCCGGCGACGCCGGAACACCAGCCCGAACACGAACAGGCCGAGCCCGATGTGCGCCCACACGGCGCGGCTGGACTCACGACCGACGCTGCAGCAGCCACTCGACCCGGCATCGTTCGGCAAGCACACGCCCTGGGTGTCGCTCGTCGCGATGCAACCGAACATCGGCGGGCAGGCGTCGCTCGAGTTGACGACGCAGCTCTGGGTGCAGTACTGGCCGATATCGGAGTTCTGGCACATCCCGGTCACGCAGAACTCGTTGAACGTGCACGTGTCGCCGAGCATGCCGGTCGGCGGATCCCAGTAACACTTGCCGGCGTCGCACTTCTGGCCGGTCAGGCACGAGGCCGCGCTCGCACACGCCGCGCCCTTGGTCACCGTCACCGGCGCGGAGTCGGTCTCGATCCCGAGATCGTCATACGCCTTGACGACGACATCGATCACGCCGTCCGGCACGTTCGACGGTGCGATCAGCGAGTACGAGGACGGGTTGGGTTGGCCCATGTTGCCGAACGCGTTGCCCGGCACGGTCAGCCAGGCGTGACCGTTGAGCCAGAGCTCGACCTTCTCGACGCCGCGCGCGGAGCCCGCGCTCGCCGAGACCACGAAGCCGGCCGCGACCGTGCCACCACTCGGCGCGAGGATCATCGAGGTCGGAGCCGGCACGATCGACTGACCGGGCCCGAACAGCGACAGCAGCTTCGCGTGCGAGTTCTGGAGGCCGCCGCACTTGCAGGTCCGCGGCGGGCCGAACTCGCCGCACTGCGCGGGCTTGTTGCGGAAGAACTTCTCGCCGCCGCAGTCCGGGCGGTACGTCATCGGATCGTTGCACGCCGATGTCATGTCGGTGAACTCGTACTCGTGATCGAGGCCGTAGAGGTGAGCGACCTCCTGCGAGATCACCCAGCAGATCCCCCACACCCGGTTGTTGCCGTCCTCCTGCGCGAAGGTATCGACCGCACTCTCGGCGAACGCGAACGACACTGCGTTGGTGAGCGGACTGCAATCGCTCGTGAGCTGGCCGACGCCGCCGACGCCCATCGGCAGCCCGACGTCCTGCGGGTTACCCGCGACGATCGCCTCGTTGAACGAGCCGGTCGGGCGCACGTCGGTGACGGTGACGTCGAACGGCGAGTACACCTCCTTGACGCACTGGACGACCTGCTCCCACTCGCCCGGCATCCACGCGTACTCGTTGAACAGCGCCTGCTGCTGGACCAGCTCCGAGGTATCCGCGCTCGCGTCGGTCGAGCCCGGCTTGACGACGCAGCCGCCCGCGCAGTTGTTGAGATAGATCACCTGCGAGCCGAGGACTTCGTCGGGCCGGTGCATCGGCTTGGCCGGCACCGTCAACACGACCGGCGTCGCGGCGAGCACCGGCGCCGCGAGCGCGGCCACGAGCGAGCACGAGAGCAGCAGTCCTGGACGCATTATTCCTGCTCCTGGCCGCGGCGGCGGCGGCGGCGAATCACGAGACCGAACACGAACAAGCCGAGCCCGACGTGCGCCCACAGCGCGCGCGGGGACTCCGCACCGACGCTGCAACACCCGCCGCTGGCCTTGCCCCGCGGCAAGCACACGCCCTGGGTGTCGCTCGTCCCGATGCAATCGAACATCGCGGGGCACGCGCCATCCGAGTTCAACACGCAGCTCTGCGTGCAGTACTGGCCGATGTCCGAGTCCTGGCACATGCCGGTCACGCAGAACTCGTTATACGTGCACACATCGCCGAGCTGGCCGGTCGGCGGATCCCAGAAGCACTTGCCGGCGTCGCAGTTCTGGCCGGTCAGGCACGACGCGGCGCTCGCGCACGCGGCGCCCTTCATGACCGTCACGGTCGCGCTGTCGGTCTCGAGCCCGAGGTCGTCGTACGCCTTCGCGACGACATCGATCACGCCATCCGGTACGTTCGCGGGTGCGGTGAGCGAATAGTTCGAGGGGTCGGGCTGACCATCCTTCCCGAACGCCGCGCCGGCGACGGTCAGCCAGTTGTGACCGTTGAGCCAGAGCTCGACGTGATCGACGCCGCGGCGCGAGCCGGCCGCGGCCTGCACGACGAAGCCCGCGGACACCGCACCGGCCGCCGGCGTCAGGATGGTCGAGGTCGGCGCCGGGATGATCGACATGCCAGCACCGAGCGCGTTGGTCAGCTTGCCGACCGAGTTCTGGACGCCGCCGCAGTTGCACGGGCGCACCGCGTACTCGCCGCACGCCGCGGGCTTGTTGCGGAAGAACTTCTCGCCGCCGCAGTCCTCGCGATACGTCATCGGATCGCTGCACGCCGAGTTGCCATCGGTGAACTGGTACTCGTGCTCGAGGCCGAAGTTGTGCGCGGTCTCCTGCGCGATCGTCCAGCACGCGTCGTACATCCGGGTGAGCCCGCTGCCACCCTCGTGGTTCGAGAACGAGAACGAGATCACGTTGTCGAGCGGCGCGCAGGTCCCGAGGCCGACGCCGAGGATGTCGTTCGGCAAGCCGACGTCGGACGGGTTACCGGCCGCGATGCCCATCGTGTACGACACGCCGTTCGAGGGCGGCACGTCGGCGACGGTCACCGCGAACGGCGAGTAGACCTCCTGGACGCACGTGAGCAGCGCGTGCCACGCGTCGTCCGCCGCGGCACCGGTCTGGCCCGCATCATTCTGGAACTCGGTGACGACGTGGGGGCCGCTCGCGATGATCGATGACGACATCGCGCGCGCGTCATCCGCGCCGCCCATGATCGTGCAGCCGCCGGTGCAGCGGTTGAGGTAGATGTAGCCCGAGGTCTGCGCCGCGACCGGCCCGGTGTACGGCACCGTGATCCGGCGGCCCTGGCTGGCCGGGATCCGATCGAGGACCCCCTGAGGTTCCGCGCTCGCGACAGCGGTCATCGCGAGGAGCACGAGAAGAACGGGAAGTCGGCGCATGCGGTCCCAGGGAGTACTACAGGATTCCCTAACCGTCAGCAGGTTTTGTCACGCTCGCGGGGCGGCCCTGCTCGAGGCCCGAACGACAACCTATGGACCGGCGGGTGGCTCGCGGTGCCCCGTCACGCGTGCGGAGGTATTGATGATGTTCGGCGCGGTCCAGGTCACGGCGACCTCGAGATCGATGATCTCGGGACCCTTCGGATAGGTGACACCCGCGAGCGCGTGCTCGACGCAGAACTTCAGGCTGGCCGAGCGGTCGGTATCGGGCCCCTTGGCCTGCGCGACGACGGGCATCGCGCTGCCGTTGACCAGCTCGCTC
This sequence comes from Kofleriaceae bacterium, assembly GCA_039922635.1. Taxonomy (GTDB): domain Bacteria; phylum Myxococcota_A; class Polyangia; order Haliangiales; family Haliangiaceae; genus JABFXX01. The sequence goes on from JBDTEH010000272.1 coordinate 42,764, forward strand.
ATCGGATCGCCGTGGAGATCGGTCAGCTGCATCACGACGCCGTCGGGTCCGACCCGGAGCGCCACGAGCACGTCCGAATCGTTCGTATGCACCAGCGCGTCCGGGCGCCCGACGTCTCTCGAGTCGAGCGGGCGCTCGGCCCACTCGTCGAAGCAGCCCTCGAGATCGTGCTGCGCCAGGGCGACCGCGGCGATCACGTTCTTGGCCTGCAGCTTGGGCTTGGGCACGATGCGATCCATCCGCAGCGCGGTGACCTTGTCGGTGAGCTCGTGGATCAGCTCGTCGTTCGCGGCGAGCCTCTGCTTGTCGAGCTCGATCTGCTGGATGTCGTCCTCGTGCCGAACGTCGCGCTCGAGCAGCTGCTTGCGCAGCGCCTTGTTGCTATTCTCGAGCTCGCGGATCTGACCGATCATCACGTGCACGATCTCCTCGCCGCGGTCGTCGGGAATGATCTCGTGCTCGTGCGACGCCATCACCGCGGCGGTCGCGACCCCGATCACGATCAGGCCCACCACCGCGATCGCGATGCCTCGTCCGGGTGCGTGCTGGGCTGGCGGAGTCAGCTCGGTGACGAGCGCGGCCATGGTCGGGAAGCGCTGCGTGCGGTCCTTCGCCAGGCCTCGCATCACCGCCCGCGAGATCGCCGTCGGCAAGCGAGCATCCGGCGGCGGCTGGGCCTCCTTGCCCTCCTCGAGCATCGCGACCGAGGTCGAGCCCAGCAGCGGGTGCATGCCGTAGAGCGCCTCGTAGAGCGCGACGCAGAAGCTGAACTGATCGCTGCGCGCGTCGATGTTCGGCCCCATCAGCTGCTCCGGCGGCATGTAGCGCGGCGTGCCGAGCACGGTGCCGGTCGCGGTCAGATCGACGAGCAGCGGCGAGCCATCGGCGTGCGGCAGCGCAGCCATCAGGTCCGCCGCCGCGGTCGGCCCGCGCCCGGAATCGTCGATCCCGAACAGCGAGCGCGCGAGGCCGAAATCGGTGACGCGGACGCGACCATCGCCGCCGACCAGCACGTTGTCGGGCTTGAAGTCACGGTGCAACAGGCCCACCGAGTGCGCGGCGATCAACCCGCGCGCGGCCTGGCGGAACACCTCGAGGATCTCGCGCCAGGTGCGCGGCCAGCGCTTGAGCCACGTCGTGAGCGTATCGCCCTCGATGAACTCCATCGCGATGTAGACATCCTCGCCGTTGGTGCCCGGACCTGCGCCGGGCGCCGAGGTCGTCCCGACGTCGTAGACCGCGACGACATTGGGGTGGTTGAGCTGGGCGATCGCCTGCGCCTCGCGCTTGAGCCGGGCGCGCGCCTCCTTCGCGTTCGCGCCGAGGTTCGCGCGCAACACCTTGAGCGCGATCTTGCGATCGAGCTGCGGGTCGTACGCGGCGAACACCTGGCCCATCCCGCCCGTGCCGAGCGTCGACAACACCAGGTAGCGCCCGACGCGGTCGCCGATCGACAGCGCCGGCAACCGGCCCGCCTGCGACTCGGTCAGCAGGTCGCGCTCGTGGCGGTGCGTCCTGGCGTTCGAATCGATATCGTCGGCGCCGGCGAGCGCGGCGACCAGCTCGCGGCAGTCGCGACACCCCGCGAGGTGCCGCTCGACCTTCGTGACCGAGCTGTGCGGCATCCCGCCGGACACGAACTCGCTCGCCACGTTGTCGTCCAGACACTCCACCGACTCGTGAGCGTAGCGCGAGTCGCCGACCAAACTCTTTAAATGCAAAGACATGGCACGGGCTCCTTCACCGGCTCCGGGCCTGCTATAAGCACCGCGATCTTCAGACACCACCGACTGCGCTGGGTTTCGCTTGCATCCACTTCGTGGCTGGGGTAGCAAACGCCAGTTTTTCTAAGGTTTTCTGCGTAATCGAGGAGACGTTCTGTGCTGACCGACCTTTCCAAAGTCCGCAACATCGGGATCTCGGCCCACATCGACAGCGGTAAGACCACGCTGACCGAGCGAATCCTCTTCTACACGAACCGCATCCACGCGATTCACGAGGTCAAGGGCAAGGACGGCGTCGGCGCCAAGATGGACTCGATGGAGCTCGAGCGCGAGCGCGGCATCACGATCCAGTCCGCCGCGACGTTCTGCCAGTGGCCGCCCGCGGCAGGCTCGAAGACCGTCATGCCGGTGCCTGGCTCGCCGATCAAGAGCACGCACTGGATCAACATCATCGACACCCCGGGCCACGTCGACTTCACGATCGAGGTCGAGCGCTCGCTGCGCGTGCTCGACGGCGCGATCATGGTGCTGTGCGGCGTCGCCGGCGTCCAGTCGCAGTCGTACACGGTCGATCGCCAGATGCGCCGCTACAAGGTGCCGCGCATCGCGTTCATCAACAAGCTCGACCGCACGGGCGCGAACCCGTACCGCGTGCGCGACCAGCTGCGCGAGAAGCTCAAGCTGCACCCGGTCATGATCCAGATGCCGATCGGCCTCGAGGACAAGCTCGAGGGCATCGTCGACCTCGTCGAGATGCAGGCGTTCATGTTCTACGGCGACAACGGCGAGACCATCGAGCGCGTCGCGATCCCGGCCGACCTCAAGGACAAGGCCGAGGAGCTGCACGCCGAGATGCTCGACCAGCTCTCGCTGGTCTCCGACGAGCTGACCGAGGCGATGCTCGAGGACAAGGTCACCCCCGAGGTGATCCGCGCCGCGCTCCGCAAGGCCACGATCGAGCTCAAGTGCACGCCCGTCATGATGGGCTCGGCGCTCGGCAACAAGGCCGTTCAGCTCCTGCTCGATGGCGTCTGCACCTACCTGCCGGAGCCGCGCGACGTCGAGAACATCGCGCTCGATCTGTCGAACAGCGAGGAGCCGGTCGTGCTGGCGTCGGATCCGGCCAAGCCGCTCGTCATGCTCGCGTTCAAGCTCGAGGACGGTCGCTACGGCCAGCTGACCTACATCCGGATCTATCAGGGCACGATTCGCAAGGACGAGTTCATCGTCAACTCGCGTAACGGCAAGAAGGTCAAGGTCGGCCGGCTCGTGCGCATGCACTCCGATGACCGCGAGGAGATCACCGACGCCGGCGCCGGCGATATCTGCGCGGTGTTCGGCGTCGACTGCAACTCCGGCGACACCTTCACCGATGGCGCCGTCAACTACGCGATGACCTCGATGTTCATCCCGTCGGCCGTGATCTCCGTCGCCGTGCGCCCCAAGGATGCCGGCGCCGAGATCAACATGTCGAAGGCGCTCCAGCGGTTCACGCGGGAAGATCCGACGTTCCGCGTCCACGTCGATCCGGAATCGAACGAGACCATCATCGCCGGCATGGGCGAGCTCCACCTCGAGGTCTACATCGAGCGCATGAAGCGCGAGTACAAGGCCGAGGTCGTGACCTCGCCGCCGCAGGTCGCGTATCGCGAGACGATCACGCGGAAGACCGAGTACAACTACACCCACAAGAAGCAGACGGGTGGCTCGGGTCAGTACGGTAAGGTCGGCGGCTACTGCGAGCCGTTCGAGGGTGACTTCGAGTTCGAGGATGCGATCAAGGGCGGCTCGATCCCGCGCGAGTTCATCTCCTCGTGCGAGAAGGGCTTCAAGTCGATGATCATGAAGTCGCCGCGGCTCGGCGTACCGGTCGTCGGGCTCCGCGTCGTTCTCAACGACGGCGCGTCGCACGCGGTCGACTCGTCGGACATCGCGTTCCAGGAAGCGGCCCGCGGTGCGTTCCGCGACTTCTTCCCGCGTGCCGCGCCGAAGATCCTCGAGCCGATCATGAAGCTCTCGATCGAGGGTCCGGCCGAGTTCTCGGGCAACATCCTCGGCCTCATCATGCAGCGCCGTGGCATCGTCCTGGGCTCGACCGAGGAGGACGGCAACGCGCGCGTCGACGCCGAGGTTCCGCTGTCGGAGATGTTCGGGTTCTCGACCCCGCTGCGCAGCTCGACCCAGGGCAAGGCGGAGTTCACGATGGAGTTCGCGAAGTACGCCGAGACGCCGGCGAACATCAGCGAGGAGCTGTTGAAGAAGGCGGCGGCCGCGAAGGAAGCGGCTCGCAAGTAACCACCCGCGCCGCGGTGTGAAGGCGGGCCCTTTGGGGCCCGTCGTCGTTTCGGGCAACGAGCTCACAACAAGAACGTGATCGTGATGACGACCATCGCGATCACGAGCGCGACCACGACGGCGCTCCAGTTGAGCGTCGCAAACGACGTCATGCCGGTCGTGGTCGCCTGGCAGCTCGCCGGCGCGGGCGTGGCGGCCGGAGTGAACGGCCCCGGCGCGAGATCGACGATCGGCGAGGTGCCCGACGCGAGCCGCGGGCGTGCCTCGTCATGGCCGATTCCATGCACGGTCACGGCCCCGTACGGCTGGATCCACACGTTCACGGCCGGGCTCGCGCCGCGCTCGGCGAGCTGGGCCGGAGCTCGCGTCCGGGCGCGCTGGTTGTCGTACACCGCCCGGGTTTCGTCGCCGGTCGCGCCGGTCGCGCCAGTTGCGCCGGTCGCGCCGATCGCGGCGAGCGCCTCGCCGAGCTCGTGCGCGTCGCGATAGCGGCGCAGCGGATCGCGGTCGATGCAGCGCATCACGACCTGGACGAACGCGGCGGGCGCGTCGGGCAGCGGCACCGGCGAATCCGCGAGCATCGCGGCGAGCTGCGCCGCCGGGCCCTTCGCATCGCCAAACGGCCGGCGACCGGCGATCAGCTCGTACACGACGACGCCCAGCGTGAACACGTCGCTCTCCGGGGTCGACGTGCCGATCATCTGTTCGGGCGCCATGTAACAGCACGTCCCGATCATCTGGCCGACCTGGGTGAGCTCGGCGCCGCCGTCGAACGCGGGCAGGTGCTTCGCGATCCCGAAGTCGAGCACCTTGACGAAGCTCGTGTCATCGCCGCGGCGCTCGAGGTGGATGTTCTCGGGCTTGAGATCGCGGTGGACGATGCCGTGCGCGTGCGCCTCGCCGAGCGAGTGGCACACGCCGCGCGCGATCGCGAGCACGCGCCGCCACGGCAGCCTGCCGCGCGCCTTCATCTGCTCGTACACGCTCTCGCCGGTGAGCAGCTCCATCACGAGGAACGGCGTGCCATCGGGAGCCTCGCCGGCGTCGAGCGCGGCCACCGTGTGCGGGCTGCGCAGCGCCTGCAGCACGGCGATCTCGCGGCGAAACCGCGCGGCGATGCTCGGATCCGCGGCGAGCCCCGGGTGCAGGAGCTTGACGGCGACCTCGCGCTGCGCGACCAGATCGGCGGCGACATAGACCACGCCGAACCCGCCCGCGGCGATCTTCTGGGTGACGCGATAGCGCTCGTGCAGCACCACCCCCAGCCACGGATCGAGCAGCTCGATCACGGTACGGTCTGCGTCTGCTTCGTCGGCGACCATCGCTCATATGTACGGACGAGCGAGCCGATCTGTTTGATCCTGATTTCCGAGGCGTGGAGCGGAGATCCACGCGAGCGCGCCGGGAATAAATCGCCGATACGCATGTAGTACGCGCACCGGGACCACGCCGGTCAACCCGACGACGTCGCCGAACGTGCTGAGGAAAGCTGGCCGAGCTGGCCGACGTTGAGTGTATCGCGTACAATACATTATTACTTGTGATACATTTTCACCTGGATGGCCAAGTGGAAGGTGCACATTGCGGAGGAAGCGTCCAAAATGTTCCAGGACAACGCTCTAACGACAGACGATAGGATCGTGATCCAAAAATGGGCCGAGCTCGTGCGCGATCACGGACCTGAAGCGTTAAGCGAGCGTCCGGGCATGTGGGCCGACCACCCTCTGTACGGCGAATGGCGCGGCCACCACGCTTCGAGCTTCAGCAACTCAGGTCGAATCATCTACAAGATCGAAGAACAGGTCGTCACCGTGGCGGTGGTTCGCATTACTCCAGATCACAACTATCGGAGCAAGAAATGAAGAGCTTCTTCGATCTCCCACAGGTCAAGGCGACACCCGGACAGATTGTCCGCGCGTTTCGTTCGAACTTCGAACTTACCCTGAAAGAGCTCGAGCAGATCACGACCATCAGCTACACGAATCTGTCGGCGATCGAACATGGCCGGATCGATGTGGGCGTGCGCCGAGCGATTCTTCTGGCGGCTGCTTTCGGGATCGAACCCGAGCAGATTCTGTTTCCTCACGGCTACGTGCGTCCCGAGCAGAAGGACGTCGAACGAGTGCGCACACGCGCCAAGCGTCTGCTCGAGAAGAAGCGACACGCCGCAGCTTGAGACGGCCGACGTCGACCGCGGCACCGCCGCCGCAGGATTAGCGGTAGCCTCGGGGCCATGAGCTTTGCCCCGACGATGATGGAGACGCCGCTCACGCTCGATTGGATCGCCGATCGCGCGGAGCGCTGGAATGCGGATGGCGAGGTGGTGTCGCGGCGGCCCGATCGCAGCCTCTCGCGCACGACCTACGGCGCGCTGATCCCGCGAGCGCGGCGGCTCGCGCGCGCGCTCGTCGCCGCGGGCGTCAAGCCCGGCGACCGGGTCGCGACCCTGATGTGGAACCACGCGGAGCACCTCGAGGCGTACTTCGGAATCCCGCTCGCGGGCGCGGTGATCCACACGCTGAACCTGCGCCTCCACCCCGACGACATCGCGTTCATCGCCAACGACGCCGGCGATCGGATGTTGATCGTCGACGACGTGCTGCTACCGCTATACGAGAAGGCCGTCGCGAGTGGCGCGAAGTTCGAGCAGGTGTTCGTGGTCGGTAACGCGGACGGCCACGCGAGCTACGAGCAGCTGCTCGCGGCGGCACCGAACGACCCGGACGTCACGCTGCCGGCGCTGCGCGAAAGCGACGCGCTCGGCGTGTGCTACACGAGCGGCACCACCGGGCGCCCCAAGGGCGTCGTGTACTCGCACCGTTCGACCCTGCTGCACACGCTGGTGGTCGCGCTGCCCGACTCGTTGAACGTCGCGCGCACCGACGTGATGTTGCCCGTCGTGCCGATGTTCCACGTCAACGCGTGGGGGCTGCCGTACGTGTGCGCGATGACCGGCGCGAAGCTGGTGATGCCCGGGCCCTACCTCGACCCGCCGAGCCTGCTCGAGCTGATGCAGCGCGAGCACGTCACGGTCGCGGCCGGCGTGCCGACGATCTGGATCGGCATCCGCGACGTGCTCGAGCAGCAGCCCGGCAAGTACCAGCTCGGGGATAGCATCCGCATGGTCGTCGGCGGCTCCGCGGCGCCCGAGCAGCTGATCCGTGACTTCGATCGGCTCGGGCTGCGCCTGTTGCACGCGTGGGGCATGACCGAGACCTCGCCGGTCGGCACGGTGTCGCGGCTGTCGCCCGCGCTCGAGCGCGCAGACCTCGATACCCAGTATCGCCAGCGCGCGAAGCAAGGCCGGCCGGTGCCGCTGGTCGAGCTCCGCGTCCGCAACGATCAAGGCGACGTTCCGAGCGACGGCTCGGCCAGCGGCGAGCTGCTGGTGCGCGGCCCGTGGATCGCGGCGGCGTACGCGGGCGGCCACACGCCGGACCGCTGGACCGAGGATGGCTACTTCCGGACCGGCGATGTCGCCCGGATCGACGAGCACGGCTTCATCCAGCTCACCGATCGGATCGCCGACCTCATCAAGTCCGGTGGCGAATGGATCGCGACGCAAGAGCTCGAGAACGCGCTGATGGGGCACCCGAGCGTCAAGGAGGCCGCGGTGATCGGCGTCGCCCACCCGAAATGGAGCGAGCGCCCGCTCGCGGTCGTGGTGCTCAAGGATGGAGCGACCTGTAGCGCGGAGGATCTGCGCGGGTTCTTGTCCTCGAAGTTCCCGAAGTTCTGGCTTCCCGATGCGTTCGAGTTCGTCGACGCGATCCCGCGCACCTCGGCGGGTAAGTTCAAGAAGACCGAGCTGCGAGATAAGTTTCGCGACTACGGTTGGTGACGGCGCGGATACGCTAAGGTTGAAGCGTGACGTCCGTACGCGCCGCGCTCAAGAACGTCGTGTTCGACCGCCTGCCCGGGCTGTTGCGCCGCGGGCCCGCCGCGTCCAGGCGCATCGCGCTCACGTTCGACGACGGTCCGGACGAGATGACGCTGCGCTACCTCGACGTGCTCGATGACCTCGGCGTGCCGGCGACGTTCTTCGTGCTCGGCGAGCACGCCCACGCGCATCCCGATCTGGTGCGCGAATACGTGCGCCGCGGCCATCAAGTCGCTGGCCACGGCTACGATCACCAGCGCTTCACGAAGCTGTCGCGCGGCCAGCTGCTCGATCAGTGTGAACGTACCGACACCGCGATCGGCGGCCAGCCGACCGGACGGTCGTGGGTGCGCCCGCCGCACGGCTCGCTCGATTCGCGGTCGCTGCTCAACCTGCGCGTCGCCGGCTACGTCGTCGCGATGTGGTCGCTCGACTCGTGCGACTACTCGGATCGCGAGGTCGCGTCGTTGGCCGAGCGCTGCTCGCCGCAGGCGGTGAGCGCCGGCGAGGTGCTGCTGTTCCACGAGGGCCAGCAATGGACCCTCGAGGCCCTGCCGCGGATCGTCACGGCGCTTCACGCCTCGGGGCTCGAGTGCGTGACGATGGCCGATCTGTTCGCGAAGTAGCACGGCCCGTCCACGCTTGGCGCAACCAGCGCCGGTAGACGAGCCGTCGCGCCGGCCTAGCTCACGCGACGTGCGTGAGCTTCTTCGCGTGGTCGAGGCCGAGCTTGCGCGCCTGCGTCGAGAGCTGGGCGCCGTAGGCGAACGCATCGGCGGTGAGCTGCGCCCAGTTGGTTACCGCGCCCTGCGCGCGCGTCACGAACTGGCTCTCCATCGCCGCATACTCCTCGGCGAACGAGGTGATGCGGCCGTAGGCGTCCGCCATCATCTGGTGGAACGTCTGCTGGCCCTGGGTCCACGCCCCCATCGGGTCGAACCCCGCGAACGGGTTCGCGAAGCCGGCGTTCGGAGATGCGAACGACGGGGTCTGGGGCGAAGCGGTGGTCTTGGTCTCGGTCTTGGTTTCGGTCGGCATGAGGGGCTCCTTGTTGCGCCCAACCTAAGGTCGGCGCGGGTCTCGGTCAAGTCTTGATTTGTGCATTGCACAAATTATTCTTCGACGACAATCGAGACGACATCTCGCACCGCAGCCTATTCGACCCAGTCGCGGCGAAGCTTGCGAGAGGCCAGCACGAACAACACCGTCGCGACGACGTAGAACCCGAGGCCGCTATAGATCGCGTAGCGCAGCGATTCGGCGCCGAAGTGCGGGCGCAACGCGTCCGACATCGCGCCGAAGAAGTAGAGGCCGATCGCGATCCCGAGCAGGTTATTGACGAGCAGGAACATCGCCGACGCCGTCGTCCGCATGTGCGCCGGCACCAGGTGCTGGACCGCGGCGAGGATCGGTCCCAGCCACATCAGGTTGAGGCCGGTCGGGATCAAGAACAGCGGGAACGCGATCAGCGGGGACGAGGTGTTCACCGCGGCGAAGAAGCACGGCAGCGCGATCACGAACGCGATCGCGGGGATCAGCGGGTAGGCGGAGCGGTTGGCCCTGCCCGCGCGATCGGCGAGCACGCCGCCGCCGACGATGCCGAGACAACCGCCGACGAACGTGATCGCCGCGTAGTACCAGGCCGTGCCGGTGTACGACAGGTGTAGGCTGCGCCCGAAATACGACGGTAACCAGAACGCGAGGCCGTAGCCGCACACCGACGACGCCGCGGCGCCGAACGACAGCAGCCAGAACGTCGGCTTGTGTGCGACGACGCGAAACACGTCGGCGATGCGCGCGCGGGGTGGCGTGACGACCACTCCCTCGTAACCGCCGCGTTGCGGGTCGCGCACGGTGAGCCGGAAGATCGGCGCGATCACCAGGCCGGCCAGGCCGACGATCAGGAACGCCGCGCGCCAGCTGATCGCCTTCGCGATCAGCCCACCGAACAGGATCCCGCCGGCGGCGCCGACCGGAATCCCGAGCGAGTACACCGCGAGTGCACGCGCACGCTGCGCCTTGGGAAAGTAATCGGAGATCAGCGAGTACGACGGCGCCACCCCACCCGCTTCACCGACGCCGACGCCGACCCGCGCGAGGAACAGCGTCAGGAAGCTCGAGGTCAGGCCGCACAGCGCGGTGAACCCGCTCCACAGCGCGAGCGCCCACGTCATGATGCGGCGCCGCGAGCCGCGGTCCGCCCACGACGCGATCGGTAGCGCCATCGTCGAGTACAGCAACGCGAACGCGAGCCCGCCCAGGAGGCCGAGCTGGCCATCGCTCAGCTTGAGCTCGGCCTGGATCGGCTTCGCGAGGATCGCGAGGATCTGGCGATCGACGAAGTTCAACGTGTAGACCAGACCGAGCATGCCGAGCACGTACCTGCGGTACGCCCTCGTCGGCGGCGCGCCGGCGGAGCGCGGCGCGCGCGCGGCGTGAGATGGAACTACAGCCGGCTCGAGAGTGGGTTGCGGTGCCGTTGCCATGCTCGACGCGATAGCAAGATCGCATCCTGCGGCGCAACACAAATCTCGGTTCTTTTGTTGCCGTGCAACATATGGTAGCTACCAGGCATGGAGACCAGCTCCGTTCCTGAACCCACGGCTCCGCGCGTGCCGACCCTCGAGGAGGTCGTGCGCGACCACATCGGCCACATCGGCGAGGTGCTCGCGATCTGTGGCAATCACAAGGCCAGGACCGCACAGGCGCTCGGCATCGACCGCACGACGCTGTGGAAGAAGCTCCGCGAATACGGCTACGAGCCCGCTCAGCCGTAGGGCGCGCAGCGGCTCAGGTCTTCTTCTTCGCGGGCGATTTCTTCGTCGCGGACCGGCTCGCGAGGCTCTCGCGCACGGCCTGCTTCAATTCCTCGAGCTCGCGGCGCATCGCCGCGACATCGTCGCTCTTCGCGCCGATCGGCTCGGCGTGGTGCGCGTCGTGCGCGTCCCCGTTCGGCGACACCTCGACCGGCGGTGGTGCCGCCATGGGATACGGCGACGGCGGCGCTCCGCCGTAGCCGCCACCATACGGAGCCTGCTGGAACGGCTGCGCGAACGGCGAGCCCATCCACATCCGCGCGAGCGCGTCGGTCGCGGCCATCGGGATCTGCGCCAGCGGGTTGTACTGCGTGATCGAGTGCACGCCGCGCTTGGCCTGCAGGTAGAGATCGAGTGCGCTCGTCACGTAGCGGCTGAAGAACTCGGCGAGCGAGTCATCCGAGAGCCGGATCATCTGCGTGAGTAGCTGCACGGGCAGGAACTTCGCCGCGTTGCCGCCTTCGAGCACGACTTGCACGAGCGTTGCCTGGGTCAGATCCTCGCCGTTCTGCGCGTCGACGACGCGAACGTCGATCCCGGTCCGGACCCTCGCGGCGAGCTCGTCCAGGGTGATGTACCGGCTATCACCGGTGTCGTAGAGCCGTCGATTACCGTACTTCTTGATCAGGACCGTCGCCACGCCCGCACCTTACGGGGACCGTTGCCGCGCCGCAAGCGGGCTTTTTGCTGCACCGCAAAAGAAGGCTTGACAGGGCGGTGTCCTGGTCGCTAGCGTGCCCGCCATGTCGTCCAGACTCGCCTCCTTTGCATTGCAGTGCAGCATGGCGGCGGTGATCGGCGCGGGCTGTGGCGGTAGCGGCGGCGAGGTCTGCACGATGGACAGCCAGTGCGCCTCGCACTTCTGCCGCGCGGATGGCACGTGCGGGCCGGCCGAGATCGATGGCGGCAGCGACGGTAGCGGCTCCGGCTCCAGCGACGGCGGCACGATGGGTCTGTGCACACCGAACCACGATGGCATGATCAGCGCGAACGAGGTCCCGCTCGCCGCCGGCAAGATGGCGAACTTTCGGGTCGCGACGAGCGCGACGTGGAACACGGCCGGTGCGGCGGGCAGCGGCAGCACGCGCACGTGGAACCTCGCCGGGGCGCTGGCAAACGACGCCGACACGCCGGTCGCGCTGGCGGCACCGACGGGCGCGTGGTGGGCCGGCGATAGCGGCTTCGCGACCGCGACGTACTGGACTCAGCTCCAGGCCGGCAACGATCTGATCGGCGTGTTTCACGTCGACAGCACCGGCGTGACGTTGCTCGGCGTCGTATCGCCGACCGGCAGCTATCCCTACACCGAGATCACGTACGCCCCGCCGGCGCGGATCCTCGCGGTGCCGTTCGGCGCGGCCGCCACGTGGACGTCGTCGAGCACGGTGTCCGGGTACGTCAGCGGCGCCGCCGTCAACTACACCGAGAAGTACGTGTCGAACGTCGATCAGACCGGCACGATGACGACGCCGTATGGCGACTTCCCGGTGCTGCGCGTCGGCACGGTGCTGACCCAGCTCCAGCTCGGGACGGCGTATCGCACGGTGCGCTCGTATGCATGGATCGCCGAGTGCTTCGGCTCGGTCGCGACGGCGACGTCGCAGGACAACGAAACCAACGCGGAGTTCAGTGACGACGCGGAGGTCCGGAGGCTCATCCCCTGATGAGGGTGATGAACGTGATGAACGTGATGAACGTGATGAAGGTGATGAAGCCCCGCAGCTTCGCAGTCGCAGCCTGCGTCGCGCTCGTCGGGGCGCTCGCCGGCTGCCCGAGCTTTCACGCCGGCCCGTTGCCCGGTGCGCCGGCCGACGCGACGTTCGTCGACGTCGACGGCATCCACGTGCGCTATCGCGAGGCCGGCTCCGGACCCGCGGTCATCCTGTTGCACGGCTACGGGGCCTCGCTCGACAGCTGGATCACGGTGCAGCCGGCGGTCGCCGCGCACCACCGCGTGATCGCGATCGACCTCAAGGGCTTCGGCTGGACCAGCCGGCCCGAGGGCGACTACTCGCCCGCCGCGCAGGCGCAGCTCGCGTGGCACGTGCTCGACAAGCTCGGCGTCGATCACGTCGCGATCGTGGGTCACTCGTGGGGCACCTCGGTCGCGCTCGCGATGGCGGTCGCGCACCCCGAGCGCACATTGCGCGTCGCGCTCTACGACGCGTATGTCTACGACGATCAGGTCCCGAGCTTCTTCCGCTGGGCGCAGACCTCCGGGCTCGGCGAGCTGCTGTTCTCGCTGTTCTACGACGAACGGATCGAGGATCGGGCGCCGCTCGCGTTTTACGACGAGCGCTGGGTCACGCAGGCGCGCGTCGACCACGTCGAGCGCGACCTGGCGCGGCCGGGCACCACCGCCGCGGCGCTCGCGGTCGCGCGCAGCCATCACTTCAAGCGGCTGCACGAGCAGCTGCGCACGTTCACGCGCCCGGTCTTGCTGCTGTGGGGCGCCCAGGACGAGGTCACGCCGATCACGTTCGCCCATCGCCTCGTCAACGAGCTCGCGAACGC